>JAZRTC010000103.1:0-2045 GCA_045651865.1 Acutalibacteraceae bacterium | reverse complement strand
CGCGCACACTCCCGCTGTGCACGATTCCGCAAAGGTGATATGATCGCCTCGCGCCAGCAATTTTTCTGCAACGATTTCCACATTTGTCGGCATAGTATCGCCCTCCGTTTCTCTTTACTGATATTATACTGCCCGACTTTTGCACTGTCAATACAAACACTTGCACGGCGGCAACAATTGTGTTATACTGTTCGCGGTTCTATTGGGAAAGGATGATGAATATGAAGATAGTATTTGATACGATGGAAGAAACCGTGCTTGCCAATTTCTGCGGCGGTGAAAAAGAGTTCCGCGCCAATATGCATATCGACGAAAACGGCAAGATTCTGCGCGGTCGCCTTGTGCCCGGTGCATCCATCGGTCTGCACACGCATGATACTTCATCGGAAATGATTTATTATCTCAGCGGTCAGGGCAAAGTGATCTGCGACGGCGTTGAAGAACGCGTCGCGGCAGGGGATTGCCACTATTGCCCCAAGGGCAGTGCTCACACCATGATCAACGACGGCGACGAAGATCTGGTGTTCTTCGCGGTTGTACCGTTGCAATAAGGAGTTTGTGTATGAACTTTATGTTTTTTCTGAACAGCGCTTTGCTTGGTGTCGGTCTGGCGATGGATGCGTTTTCGGTATCACTTGCCAACGGTCTGAATGAGCCGAAAATGTCGCATCGCAAAACATCCGTCATCGCCGGTACCTTTGCGTTTTTTCAGTTTCTGATGCCGATGATCGGCTGGTTTTTGGTGCATACGCTGGTATCGTGTTTCAAGCAGTTTGAGGTGTGTATTCCGTGGATCGCGCTTGTGTTGCTCGGCTTTATCGGCGGCAAGATGCTCATCGAAGGCATCAAAGGCGGTGAAGGGGAGGAAGCACCTGCTGTCGGCTTTGCCGCATTGATTGTGCAAGGGATTGCCACCTCGATCGATGCGCTGTCGGTCGGTTGCACCATCTCGGATTACGGATTCCTGATGGCGCTTGTCTGCTGCCTGATCATCGCCGTCGTGACCTTTGCCATCTGTGTGGCAGGTCTGTACATCGGCAAAACCTTCGGAACTAAGCTTGCGGGCAAAGCGGGCATCCTCGGCGGCGCCATCCTGATCCTGATCGGTCTGGAAATTTTCATTACGGGTGTGTTTGTGTAATATGATCTCCTATCGTTTGGTTCGTAGCGACCGCAAAACGATCTCACTGGAAATTGCTCGCAACGGCGAGGTGATCGTGCGCGCTCCGCGTCGGATGCCTAAAGAACAGATTGAGCGTTTTGTTACGGATAAGTCGGCGTGGCTTCAGAAGCATCTGGCAAAGCGTGCCGCACAACCGCAGGAGCGCCCCTTTACAATCGAGGAAATTCAACAACTCACCGCAAAAGCACAGGAGGTTTTACCGCCGCTTGTGGCGCAGTATGCCGCGAAACTCGGCGTGACATATAACCGCATCACCGTCCGTCATCAGCACACAAGGTGGGGGAGTTGCAGCAGTCAGGGGAATCTCAATTTCAATTGTCTGCTGATGTTGGTGCCACCTGCGGTGAGGGAGTATGTGATCGTTCATGAGCTGTGCCACCGCAAGGAACTGAATCATTCGGCGCGTTTCTGGGCCGAGGTTGCGCGTGTGATGCCCGACTATAAACTGCACGAACAATGGCTTAAAGCAAACGGTGGTGCCTTGATCCGCCGCCTGAAATAAAAGCGGCAAATAACACGATTTTGGATTCTGTGTCCGGATGTTGTAATTACAGGTTTCGCCTTGACAATTCTGTAAAAAAACGCTATACTCTTAAATACCGTATCGAGGTGTGGCGCAATTGGGGACGATTCCGAGCGCCGCCTGCGGCGGATGCAGCGAGGAATAAGGAGTGGCCGCAACAAGGTGATGACGAGCGGCGACAGTCCGCGAAGTCAGAACCGCTGTTGCAACAGGAAGCGCGCTTGCAAGCAAGCGCAACAGTATACCTTGTTGTGACACAGAAATATATATAATTGATGTATCGAGGTGTGGCGCAATTGGGGACGGTTCCGAGCGCCGCCTGCGGCGGATGCAGCGAGG
>JAZRTC010000102.1:0-5199 GCA_045651865.1 Acutalibacteraceae bacterium | reverse complement strand
AGCTGGATTCCCATCCTGAGTTTACCGCCAGTGTGCTGGTGGCGTATGCCCGCGCGGTGTACCGTCTGGATCAGCGCGGCGATCACGGTTGCAAAACGGTGTTTGATATTGCACCTGTGGATCTGTGCGCACAAAGCGCCGAGGAGCTTCGTGCCAAAATGCTGTGATTTTAAGAAAGCCTTTCTCGATGGAGAAAGGCTTTTCCTGCTGAACGGTAGGAAAGGGGTGAATAGCTGTGAGACAATACGATGTGCAGGGTATGAGCTGTGCCGCGTGCAGTGCGCGCGTTGAAAAGGCGGTGTCTGCCGTTGACGGTGTTTCGTCGTGTGCGGTCAATCTGCTGACCAATTCGATGACGGTCGAAGGCACGGCATCGACAAATGCAATCCTCACAGCGGTTGAGAAAGCCGGCTATCACGCAACGGAAAAAGCGGGAAACTCTCAACAACACGCCGAAATTGACAGTTTGCAGGATCGGGAAGTGCCGCGCCTGATATATCGATTGATCGCGTCCTTGTGTTTTTTGATACCGTTGATGTATATCGGGATGGGCGGGATGTTCGATCTGCCGCTTCCGACAGCGATATCGGACAATGCTTTGACCAACGGAATTTTGCAACTGCTGTTATCGGCGGCGGTGCTTGTTATCAATCAACGCTTCTTTGTCTCGGGTGTAAAAGGGGTGCTTATCGGCACACCCAATATGGATACACTTGTCAGCCTCGGTGCGGGTGCGGCATTTTTGTACAGCACTGCGATGCTGATTCAGATGACAGCACATTCCGTTCACGCATCCGCTCATTTTTATTTTGAATCCGCGGCGATGATTCTGACACTGATCACGGTCGGGAAATTGCTTGAAGCGCGTTCTAAAGGGAAAACGACCGATGCCATAAAAGGTCTGATGGCGCTGGCACCAAAAACCGCAACCGTTATAAGGGACGGCAAAGAAGTTGTTGTACCTGCAGAACAGGTTAAGGTGGGGGATATATTCGTTGTCCGCGCAGGTGAACATATCCCCGTAGACGGCATTGTGTCAGAGGGCGGCGGCACAGTCGATGAGTCGGCACTCACAGGCGAAAGCCTGCCCGTTGATAAATCGTCAGGCGACCGAGTGTCGGCGGCGACGACGGCGCGCGCGGGATATCTTCTTTGTAAAGCTACACGCGTGGGTGACGATACGACCCTTCAGGGAATCATCCGTATGGTCAGCGATGCGGCGGCATCCAAAGCACCGATTGCCAAACTCGCCGACCGTGTATCGGGTGTGTTTGTGCCGGTTGTGCTCGGCATCGCGTTAATAACCGGTATTGTGTGGTTGGCTGTCGGCGAACCAGTCGGATACGCGCTTGCCCGTGCTATTTCGGTGCTAGTCATCAGCTGTCCGTGTGCGCTCGGTCTGGCAACACCCGTTGCGATTATGGTCGGAAGCGGTGTCGGCGCAAAACACGGTATTTTGTTTAAAACCGCAACCTCGCTTGAGCAAGCGGGGCAGATTCATACAGTCGTGCTGGATAAAACAGGGACGGTCACGAAAGGTGAACCTCGTGTGACACGGCTTGTTTGCGCAAACGGCGTCACCGAACAGGAACTTCTTGTAACAGCGGTTTCGCTGGAAGCCAAAAGCGAGCATCCTCTTGCCCGTGCCGTTCTTCGCTATGCCGAAGAACACGCGGTAACGGCGCAGGAGCTCACCTCGTATGAAACGCTCGCAGGAAACGGTGTAAAAGGCACGCAAAACGGAGTCGCGATGTACGGCGGCAATATGCGGTATATCGAGAGCGTTGCAATGCTTCCGACCGCTCTTGTTGAGCGTGTGTCTGCGTTTGCCGAAAACGGCGAAACCCCCTTGTGGTTTGCTAAAGGTGACATGCTTCTGGGCGTGATTGCAGTAGCGGATGTTCTCAAAGAAGACAGCATCGAGGCGATTGGCGAACTGAACGATATGGGCTTGTCGGTGGTGATGCTCACGGGCGATAACGAAAAAACCGCCAAAGCAATTGCTGCTCAGCTCGGCGTCGACGAAGTAATTGCCGATGTTTTACCCGACGGAAAAGAAAAAGTCATCCGCAGCCTGCAGGAGCGTGGGCGTGTTATGATGGTCGGCGACGGCATCAACGATGCTCCTGCGTTGACGACCGCCGATATCGGCGTTGCCATCGGAGCGGGTGCGGATATCGCAATGGACGCCGCGGATGTGGTGTTGATGAACCCGCACCTGCGGGATGTTCCCGCCGCGATCCGTCTGAGCCGTGCTGTTTTGCGTGTTATCCGTCAAAACCTGTTCTGGGCATTTATCTATAACATTATCGGCATCCCGTTAGCGGCGGGGGTGTGGATCCCGATTTTCAACTGGGAGCTGGATCCGATGTTCGGTGCGGCGGCGATGAGCTTGTCGAGCTTTTGCGTTGTGACAAATGCGTTGCGTTTAAATTTACAAACCATCCGCCCGAAACAGGCGGTTGTTCATCAAAAGGAGGAATATGGTATGACTATGACCATGTACATTCAAGGTATGATGTGCCCGCATTGCTCGGGCCGTGTAAAAACAACACTGGAGGCAATCGACGGTGTTGTTTTAGCAGAAGTCAGCCACGAGAGCGGCACGGCGGTCGTGACACTTTCGGCGGACACGGCCTCGGATACGCTGAAACAGGCTGTCGAAGCCCAAGGCTATATGGTGACCGGGATCGAATAAATCTTCGGATTAACGGCTGTTGTATTCACAACAGCCGTTTTTTTATAAATTCCTGCGGATGTTTTTGAGGAATTTTCAAGTTTGGCTTGACATATTTCCACAAATTGTTTACAATAACTGTGTTTGTTTTGGTTAAATACACAGGAGGATCGTTATGAATGCAATGAAACGACTCGGTAAAAAGATGATGTCCCTTGTTCTGGTGCTGATTATGCTGGCATCATGTATGACCAATGCTGTCAGTTTTACAGCTTCGGCAGAGAGTTATACCTTTTCAACGACGGATGTCCGTTCCATTCTGATTTCCATTTTGAAAGGTCAGGTTCCGGACACACCGATGAACGGTAAAGAGGATCGTAACGAAAGCGGCGGTATCAATACAACGGATATCCGTATTATGCTCAAGGAGATCCTTGCGGGCACAAACACGGTTGTGGTGTCTGAGCCTGTCGCAGAGAACGCCATCCGTCTGTCTAGCATTTCTGATGTGGCAGACAGCTCAAAAGTACGCGTATACGATGTTTACGCACCGTATACCGATACCTACACCATCACCTCTTCGCAGGTGACGGCAATCGGGATTTTTTCGGGTGATAAACTGCTTGCTTCGGGTACCACATCGCTGAAAATCGCGCTTGAAGAAAATGTCGGTTATACCCTGAAGGTTATGGCAAAATATGCAAATTACACATTCACACTGACGGTTGTGGCAGATAATCACAAAGTGACCATGCCTTACGATGTGGCTGAGCCGATGGATACCACGGGAATCTCTACCAACAATAACAAACCCTATACGATGGCATCGACCAACATCAATTATACAAAGCGCGAGGGCGGCACCTATGTGTACTGCAATAACCCCGAGCTGATTCACAGCGATGCCATCGGCGATGCGCTGATGCGCAACGAAGATCTTACAGGCGATGTGTTCGTTACATATGAGCATTCCAGCTACACCAACACACAGTTTTACCTCGGCTATCAGGTCAAGAATAACGGCAACTCGGATGTCTATATCACCATCACGAATGTCGGTTATCAGACAACGGGTTCGTGGTTCGGTCAGTATGCCTGGTACGATTTCTACAATACATCGTTCACGCTGCCCGATCCCTCGACCTACAACAACAGCAACTATCTCTTCTACGATTATACGCCGCGTGTGTTCCAGCCGATCACCTACCGCTTGCCTGCAGGTAAATATTTCTATGTTGTCGGCGGCACCTCTTCGGATGCGTATAACAACATCAATGTAGATGGCTCGGCAAATAAAAAGCTTTCCAGAGGCAACTGCGCCAACGCGGCGGTGAAGTTCACCGTTACGGGTGGTTCGGTTGATGGTACGATGTACTGCTACAGCAGTACATCTCAGGTACAGAGAGAGCCTGCAGAAACCGGTTACCGTGTTGACAATAACTCCAAGGGTCACAGTTACGGTCTGCAATATCAGGGCTCCGGCGATCATCACGGCGTCATTGATTGCTATTTTGACTGGACTTTCAACGATGAGATCGGCGGCGGTATGCTTCCTGTGAGCTATACCAATTACTACGATCCCAACTATTCTTCGATCAAAACGCCTTATGCGGCGTACAACAGCACGGCTCATCAGCATGATCGTAAGTATGAATGGCATACACATATCAACCAGCAGGATATTCACAGTGCTGTTGGTACAGATATGGTTTCGTTCTCCTGTGTGGATGCCAATGGGATCAAACGCGTACTGGATACCGATCATGCGGACGGAACAGGTAACTTTGGTAACTTCGGCAACTGGATGATTGAGTATCAGGAACACTTTACACTGGTCAATCAGGGCAGTAAGGAGCGCGTCATTACCCTACATTACGGCGATAACGGCGCACTTGCATTGATGGCGCGTGACAGCAAGACGGGTGAAGTGTTGCAGGCGGATTTCCCGGTCGGTGGTGATACGATCGGTATTAACTATACCTACCAGATCACTGTTCCTGCACACAGTATAAAACAAATCACGATCGCCTATGTTCTGATGCCGATGTCAGCTGGCACCGTTTCTCACATGGCTTCCATTACATAACTTAAAAACGCACGGCTTATTCAAAGCCGTGCGTTTTTTTGTTGTAGCAAAGATCGCTGTAATTCTGCGGCAACATCGTAGGGCGCGCAGACCTCTGCGCGCCGTTGTTACTAAAAAAAGAAGAAGCATCGATACTTTTGTATCAATGCTTCTTCTTTGGAGCTGGTTGACTTGTCGGTGCAGAAGGGCAGACACTACTTCGTTTATTGGTGCAAGTAAAACCACCGCCCAGGATCAACCCCACGGCCTAAAAACGCCGACACTGCGGCGTTTTCTTAACGGCCTTTGGAGTCCGTCAACCTAAAAAGAAGAAGCACCAATACTTGCGTACCGATGCTTCTTCTTTGGAGCTGGTTGACGGACTCGAACCCCCGACCTGCTGATTACAAATCAGCTGCTCTACCAACTGAGCTAAACCAGCGAATTTGAACAAGGA
>JAZRTC010000101.1:0-8657 GCA_045651865.1 Acutalibacteraceae bacterium | reverse complement strand
CTACGGAACGGTGATCCACTATTGGAACGGTATGGTGGTATGTGAGGATGTATGGGGCGACCTGTACTATGTGGAGATGCCAGGGGAATACGCCGCGCTTGGCAGTGCAATCGCGTATGACGATCTGACGCCGATCGAAGCCCTTGACGCCGATGTTGAACAAGAGCTGCGTAAGGTTGTGGCGGAGATCCCGCCGGAGCAAATTGCTTGGGCAAGAGAGGTACACATCGAACTACCGGGCGAATAACCAAAAAGAAGCGGAACAATGTTCCGCTTTTTTGCTTTTGAAGCAAAGCGCGACCGATGAAAGTTTTTCTCCAAAAGGAGAATGACTTCACATACGCATTGCTCCACGAAGGACAAAGAAAAGTAGAGAAACTGACCAAACTTTAATTATTACTCGAACAATTTAAAACCATATACAAAGTTGACATATTCATCAAAACAGCATATAATAATACCCGAGAGGCATTACCATAACGGTAGGCGGTTCGCCCTTGCTTAATCGGATCATTCCGAAATAAATGCGGAGGGTGATGAATTTCTTTTGTTGCCCCCGCAAGGGGGTGAGGCTGATGTACATTCTGTGGTCAGACTTGTTACAATTCGGGCTACTGATAGTAGGTATCGTTACCTTGTGTGTCACCATATACAAAAAGAAATGACCGCCACTCCTGACAAGAATGCGGTCATTTCTTTGACTAATCTTTAAAGGGGGCAACCGTCTATCGGTAGTGCCTCTCTCTATATTTATTATACGCAAGCAATATACCATTGTCAATAACAAAATTCGACCCATTTCGCCTTTTCTCCATATATTCTAACATTATTCCCTAAATCCCAACATCGACGAAATAAACTTTACAACGCATATTTCGATAAAAAAATACAAAATTCCACAAAAAATTCATCCATACACAAATACTTTTAAAAGCGGAACGCCCTTCCGCTTTTGCATCGCAACAACCATTGCCAACCATTTATTAAGAGAAAAAGCGAGATGCAGTTCATTCAGCATCCCGCCTCTTTTCTTTCATTGTCACCTAAGTAAAAGTTCTACCACGCGAGCCATAACATCGGCTATGCGGCAACAAGCACCGCACAGTTGCCACACGCACCATAGCACGACCTCAAAACAGATATCCACAGGGCACAATCCTCCTTGAATCTATTTGGCTCGAACTATAATTTCAAGCTCATAAGTATTATTTCGGAATTTACCGACTGCGAAAAATAATTATGTTTCCGTTATTTCGACACTGTTACCGAGGTCAGCAAAAATGTTGCAAGCGCATCCACACTGACGTGTTGCTTTTTTGCTTCTTCTTGCAACCGTAAATACAGATTAGACGGCAGAGTGATCGTTGCACCCATCAAAGCAGAGCGTCGCTTATCATCGTTCTTTTCGAGTACATATACCGCCTTACGAAGCTCGTCCGCCTCAAGCTCGGCATATATATCCAAAACATAATCACTTCGCGCATGACCGATGATCTCCGCAATCGCCTTTGCAGGCACACCGTTTTCACATAGACGCGTCACAAAGCTGTGCCGGCAAACATGACACGCGAAGTCCTCGATCCCCGTCGCAATCCTCAGACGGTCAACAAGGCGCTTCATCACTGTATCGGTAACAGGTGCTTGCCGCGTATGGTTGAAAATGTACTCGTTGATCCGCGGCATCTTTTCAATAATATCCTGCGCCGTCGAAACAAGAAACACCTTGCGAATACCCGCATCGGTCTTTGATGCCCGAACAATAATACTCGGCTCTGCTGGATTGTAATCTTCCCACTTCAAAGCCATCATTTCACTTTTTCGTAGCCCCGTGTAAAACAGAAATACAACTAAATGCCCGAGAGGATCATCCGCACAAGCCGCTTCCATAAGATCCTGTTCCTCTTTTGTCAGAGGTTTCACTTTTTTTGTCGGAGCATTGGGTATCGATACCTTCTCGGCGGGGTTATGTTTCAGTTCTCTTTCCTCAATCAAATAGCCGAAAAACTGTCGAAGCAACAACCGATATTTTTTTATCGTTGATTTGGAATACCCATCCTCGGCAAGATCATTCATTGTTTTCTGACAGTCTGTTCGCGTAACTTCATCTAACACGATACTTCCAATCGGCATTGCTTGTAACCGGGCAAAATGAGAACGATATTCAGATTTCGTGCTTTCGCGAAGCGCGGGCATCTTGTGTACGCTTAGCCACTCCCCCATACGCTGTGCTACGGTGTTGTTTTGTGCTTTTTGAAGTCCTGGCATTTCAAAATCCCCTTTGTTTTTTATTCATAGATATTATGTCGGAAAACAAGGATTTTGAAAAATAATAGTATCAGACCACAAGAAAAGCGGAACACCCTTCCGCTTTTTCTTCCTAACGGACAACAGCGCAGACGCGCCGAACGGCGCATCTGTTGTCTGCGCTCCTTTACGCCCTTGACCTTTTCTGATAGACAGATCTGTTAGTAAACAACAGGAATAATATCTCTAAAAGGCTGATATTTTCAGTTGTGTTCGCAACAAACCGCTGCACGAAGAATAGATTTACATAGACACGCTCGGCAGAATAACAAAAACCGCCTCGCTGAGCTGCAAGCTCGGCCGAGAGGCGGTGAAAAAGCGCGATACAAAGCGGTTTTAACCATCAAAAAGCAGAAAAAGTAAAAAAGGGCGCACTTGCCCCTTGGAGAAAATGCTCGCTTTTTTCGATCCGATCAGCCGTTCAATCAGCCCTCGACGCTGTTGAACAGAGCTGTCAGCAGATAGGCGCGCTTGTTCCCGATCTCGCCACCCTCGCTCTCGACCGTCCAGATGCCCCTCAGAGCGTTCAAAACATTCTCTGAGTCCAATATCAACAATCGTTCGCGAACGATCTCTACGGGCATATCTGCGCCGTTTACGCGCAAGGTGCGCTTCTTGCTACAGATCGCACCCACCATACGCGATACAACTGCATCGAGATTACCCTTGCTGTAAGAGAAGCCGTCCGACTGACGCACTCTTGCGAATTGCAAAAGTCCTGCGTAGTTGATATTTTCTTTCACGACCGCCTCAATCGCCATATAATCAAGAGATAAGCGCGGCGCTACCGTGTGTGTTGATGTGACGGCGTGCTCCCTGATCGGCGGCAGCTTCTCGTCCACGGAACGACGTCGGCGGCGATCCACATGCGTGTCGATCTGTAGCTCGACCGTGTTTGCGGTCAATGTATATTCAAAGCGTGTCACACCGTATTGGCGATCAAAAAAGCGAGCAGTATGTAAATACTTCTCACGCTTCAAATTGCCCCATGCGCGTTCAAAATTGCCTGCACGGAAGCCTGTGGCAAGGCGAATGTCCTCTTTGACAAGATACCGCTTTCCTGCGCCGTTACGATCCTTGAGCAGTCCTTTTTCAAATAGATCCATCTGATCGCACATCACAAGCCACAGCCATTTATCGTGCAAGGACAGGCGCGGATCAAGCAACACTTCGCGCGAGATCACATAGTAATTGACGCGCGGCTCGGTGTACAGCGGGTGTCGCTTTGCAAGATACTGTCTGCCGGCATACGCTGTGAGCGATTGCTTGGCAGGCGTCTTGAGATCGGCGATCGAGCGCAATTCATAGCGGAACGCAAACTTAGACTCACCGATCGGGAAACGGAGCATTTTCAAATATCCCTTGCGGCGAAGCCCGTGCCACGCTTCATCAAACACATAACTGCCGTTTGACAAGCGTGTTTTCAGCATTTTCTTAAATCCACCGTGTGTCGTTTCAAAGCCGGGGATCGACAGATACGCCGCGATCATTCCGTACAGGATCAGCTCGCGGACAGTCAATTCTTTGCGTAATTCCTTGGATATTTTAATAAATTGCATTGTAAAAACTCCTTTTTGGTATTGCAAAACGGAGCAAGGTGTGATAAGATGCAAGTGATGGGTATTCTTATCACACAAAGCTGTGCTTTTTGCTCCGCTTTGTCAATGAGATCCAAAAACACCCGCCTGTTCGAGCAGGCGGGTGTTTTCTTTTATTCGCTGTTGGGATCCCGCTTTTTGCGGAATCCCTTTTTTGTTTTCGGCGGTTCAAACGCCGTGTCCTGTTCTTCCGCAAACGGTGACGGATCACTCATTGCGGGAGGATCTTCGAGCATCCCTTTTCGAAAAGGTAATTTTCCTGCCCGGGCAATGATCTTCGCCTCGCTGAGAACTTCGATCGGTCGGATCGGTCGCGGCTCTCGGTGATCGTTTGCTTTCGGAAGATCTTTCCAAACCATAGTAAACGGCTTGAGGTTTGTTTTGATTGGATGCCTGCCGCTTTTCATCACAACAAATGTACCGATCGGCAACTGCATTATTTCATCGGGCATCATCAGCTCACGCCCTATGAGCTGTCGGCTCTGACTACTATTCTTTTCACCCTTGCTTCGGCTTCCAGCCTGCGTCGTAAATTTTCCGAGCGCACGGGACAATTCCTGCGCCGTTTCCGTCGCCGTCGGCGCAACAAAAGAAAACATCGTCATTTGCGTGGCATCACGGATGATCTTTGCCACCGATCGACCGTAGCGTTCCTCAAGCTGTGCGAGAGACTGCAACGCGATTATCAAGCGGATGCCGCGTGAACGCGCAGCCGTAAATTGCGTTGCAAGATCCTTAACAGCAGGACTATTGCCGAACTCGTCCCAAAAGAACAGCACCTTACGCGGTAAGGCGAGGTCGTCCTGCTCATTGGCATAGCTTAGAAGATCCGTCAACATCTGACGGATAAACAGCGACGAAAACAAATGGCGGGTGCTGTCCTCGTCGGGGACAACCAAATAAATAATCGTCGGCTGTTCGACAAATTCCTCGGGCGAAAACCCTTCGCTGTGACCGCATATCATTTGCTCAAGCTCGCTGTCAACGAAGTTCAGCAGCTTCGCCATTGCCGACGAAAAGATATTCATTGAGGTACGCACGTCTGCATTCATCGACGCACCCGCAAAGAGCTTGGCACGGTTGTCCTCGGGGAGAACCGACAACAACTCCTTGAGACGGGATTTCTGCACGGTATCGCTCTGCATATCCTCGGATTGCACAAGTCCGTTCAGCTCGATCATCAAGCGGAATACCGACGGCAAATGTCGTTCAGAAGGCAAGCCGTATTCGCTGACAACCAAAATCATTGCTGTTATCAATCCCTCGGCGGTGGTATTAAAAAACTGCGAGGACTCTGTTCCGCCTGCAGACTTGACCTCGGCAGTATTCATAATCGCCGATGAAAGGATCTTCGCGTGGCGTTCTGCGCGCGCACGATGCAGGATGCGCTCCTGCTCTGTTTTCGCCGCACGCATCCGATCAATCTGTAGATTGACCGCGTGGAGCATATTGTTCATATCCGACGTCAACGGATGGCGATAGTCAAGAGAACGCACCGTATAGCCGCTCTGACGGGCGATTTCAGCCGTTTCGCGGTATTCCTCACCCTTGACATCCACAATAATCATCGACGCTCCTGCGCCGTTTGTATTACGATTAACGCGGCAATTATAGATGATCGACGGGATGTAAAAGTCTTTGGTTTTACCCGCACCCGGAGGCGCAAGGATCATCAGATTGTTGTCCGACGCATCGACACGAAAGGACGTCTTATCGTATTCGATCACTACGCCGCTTTTAGTAGCACTTCCCGCCGCTATATGCGGGTACATATCCTTACGTTCCTTATCCGTCGCCCACCGAGCCGTACCGTACTGACCGTTGCCTGCCGTCCGCATTTTGATGTTATCAAGGCTTTTGCTATCAAATGAGATGGCGATCGCCATCGTAACCGCAACAGCGATCGCAACGGCGATAAAACACCGCATCCCAAACGCATACTCAAGGCTTACCATCGCTTCCCACGCAGTGATCTGCTCCATCACCACATACGGCAAAGCAAACAACAACCCGAGTAGCATCGCATACAGCGGGATCGTCAACAACACGATTAGCAACGCATACCGAAATTTCATATCACATCACTCCTGTCCTGTAGGAAGAAAAAGCGGAAGGGTGTTCCGCTTTTCACTCGGCGGGATCAAGTGGCGGCTCAGTCGGTTGCATCGACGGTTGTTCCCTCGAAACCACCTGCTCTGCTTGTTGCGCCTGTCCTTGCTGTGTCGGTTGTATTGCTCCGCTCACTTGTGATTGCAGATATCCCGCGCCGCTTTGGATGCGTTGCAACAATTTTTGAACACTCTCCCGATCGAGCTTGCCCCCGTTAAGCACAGGGGTTTCTACGGGAATACCGTGCCGACGCAAAACAGCATACGTAATCGCCGATGCCTGCAAATTCTGCAATTCCGCCGGAAGCTCGGGATTGTTTGCATACGCAATCGCAGATGCAAGCCTATAAGTGTCCTCGGCAGGCGGGTTGCCCGCCGTAAAAGGCGGAACATCGTCCGAGAGTTGTTCACGGTTTGCGTCAGCCATCCATCGAACTGCGTGAGTGTATTCCTCCGCCGTTACCGTTGCAGGATATTCCGATGCAAGAGCATCCAGCTCGTCGGCAGAGATTGCAAATGACGGTGCAAGAGTATCGCGGATTTTTTCGGCGTGTTTCTTTGACATCTTCTCCGTTTCACCGCTGATGCCAAGCTTTACGGTTTCAAGACCTATCACGCGTTCAGCGGCAATCCCGTTATAAAAGTGAAACCGATCCATCGAACCGCCGTCAAACTGAACATCTGTAAACCGCGTTCGCATAGCGTTACACTTTTGAAAATCGGTATTGCGGAAAGCTACCCCCTCAAACACGGTATCACGGAAACTCGCCCACCCTATCTTGCTGTCCTCAAAAGATGCACCCTTAAAAATAGCGGCTGTTGTTTTCGGCTCATATACAGCACAATTCTGAAAAGACGCCGAAACCTCCGATCCTGTAAAATCACACTTGTGAAAACTGCAGTCTTTGTATACACCATCCATCTGCATCGGCATCTTGAGATCGTAAAACTCAATATTGCGAAACTCTCTTTGTCCCTGCGCTAAACGCTGTGCATACTCCTCTGCCGTAATCCGCTCGGGATCTAACATCGCCCCGATAGAACGCACCTCCCGATCGGGTTGCTGTTCGTAATATGCCACACGCTCCACGGGATCGGTTTCAAACATTCCTTGCAATTTCTCAAAGTTCCCCCGTGTCTGATAACGAGCAACAGGAGCTTCGGATTTCATTCTTTGCCACGCCCACGTATAATCTTCTGTGCCACGGTCAAAGATATATTGCTTTCCTTGTGTCTCCAACGCATCCCACGGCGTACCGCCGCCCTCAGCGGCAACTTGCACCGCATCCTCAAAATCGGGATCATACACGACCATTGAAACAAAGTGATCGGCTTCCGGCTCATAATAAAGCCATTCCAGTTTCCTCATTTCGAGATCTACATAATAATGGTCGGATTGAAACGATGTAGGCGGATATCCCGTTTCCGCCTCAGCTGTCAGCGGAACGGGGTTCTGTGTTGGTAATATTCCGCGCTCCTCCAAATGTCGTGCCATCGCCGTCTCACATTTTTCATAGCGGTCGTGAACGCGTTTAAAGGTCTGAGCAGGATCAAACTCTAACCCTTTTTCGGAAAGCTCGCTCATATATGCTTCAAAATGTTCGGCAAGATGTCGTTGCCGCGCCTCGGTAATTTCGATACCAAAGCGATCCTCAAGCATAATCGATAACGCATCCGCTTCCAATTCTTTTAGTGCAACCGAAAAATCGGGTGCGGTATCGTGTTCCATAATACCGTGGGACATTTCGTGAAGAAGCGTCGAGAGCTTCTGCGTATCGCCGAGAACGCTGTTGACCTCGATATGATGGTCTTTGTGATAAAACAAGCCACGCAAGCCTATTTCAAGCGGCTTTTCCGTCACCGGCATACCGAGCGTACTGCTGTAATCGCTCAACGCTCGGTAGATGGCGGCGTGTTGCTCGTCGTTGTACCCAAGTCCGAGCAACTTCGGATAATCCTCGATCGGGCAAGTCGTCTGTGTAATATCGAACACCGTGCCGACCTTGTAAAACATCTGCTCACGGCTCTCATACATCCCAATCTTCACTTGGAACTTTTCATCATCAGTAGCATCGGTAAGCCGACGCCACGGATGCACCGGTGTTTTTCGCCAAAACACAACAGGCGCAGGAACAAGGATCTGCATCCCGTGTTCCCCTTTGAGGATATGATATCCCATATCTTTAAAGCTGTTAAAGGATGCCACAAACGACGCCGCAGGATTTTGCGAATAGATCAACATCTGATTACGCGCCGAATACTGATGAAAACGGCTTGCAAACTGCAAATACTCTGCAAGCTGTTTTGGATCATCCTGCCAAGACGTAGCAAGCGTTTCAATCCGCTGCTCCGCCTCATGGCGTACCTTATCACGGTACGCTTCACGTTCTTCTTGAGTGAAATAGGTTGCCGCCATCAGATATGCACCTCTCTTGCCCATTCAATTTGCTCCTGCGGGACAGAGGCGAGAACGTCGCGCACCACTTGCTCAACATCCGCATCCAATGCTTCGATCGGCGTCAGATCGTCATACGCGATTGCACTGCCAAGCGCGGCGTATTCCCCTGGCATCTCCACATAGTACAGGTCGCCCCATACATCCTCACATACCACCATACCGTTCCAATAGTGGATCACCGTTCCGTAG
>JAZRTC010000100.1:0-21781 GCA_045651865.1 Acutalibacteraceae bacterium | reverse complement strand
CAGAACGACATGGCTACGATCCGACTTCGCTGACGCTTCTGGCGATGCCTGAAGATACCGAGGCGGCGGTCATCGAGATGGGGATCTCGGATTTCGGCGAAATGACGCGGCTTTCCGAAATGGTGCGACCGACGGTATGCGTGCTGACGGTCATCGGCTGTTGCCATTTAGAAAATCTGATCGACCGCGACGGCGTGCTGAAAGCCAAGACCGAGATGTTCATTCACGCCACCGACGATGCCACCTGCATCCTGAACGGCGACGACGACAAACTCGCCACTGTACACGAAGTCAGCGGCAAACGGCCCGTTTTCTACGGACTTTCCGACGCGCATGAGTTCTATGCCGAAAACATCGAAAATCATGCCGAAAACGGTGTGCGTTGCACGCTGTGCTACGGCGACACCCATCTCGATGTTACCATCCCCGCCATCGGCGATTATATGGTCTCCAACGCTCTTGCGGGCGTTGCTGTAGGTGTTCAGCTCGGTCTTTCCGCCGAGCAGCTCAAAAACGGCGTCGAGGCATATCAGACGGTCGGCAGTCGCGCCCGCGTCCTGAACACGGGGCGCATCCGCATCATCGACGACTGCTACAACGCCAACCCCACCTCCGTGAAAGCCTCGCTTGATACGCTGATGAATTTTGACGGTCGCAAGGTCGCCATCCTCGGTGATATGAAGGAACTCGGTGCCGATGAGCTGGCACTGCATTTTGAAACAGGCCGCTATGCCAAGGAAAAAGGCGTACAGGCGGTGCTGGCGGTCGGCCTGCTCGCAAAAGAACTGGCAACGGGCGCTGACGGCGAATGGTTTGCCGATAACGAGGCGATCATCAACGCACTTCCCACACGGATCTGCGACGGCGATACCGTGCTTGTCAAAGCCTCGCACTCGATGCAATTTGAGCAGATTGTTGCAAAGCTTACAGAATTGTTTTCATAATAAAAAAGACTGTCTCTTCAAAGAGACAGTCTTTTTCTTTTTCAGATCTCGCCCGCTTCAACCAGTCGCGCAACCTTGAGGACGGCGGTCTGCGTTTTGGAATCGCGCAGTTCATCTGCCATCACCATTTCGACCGCTTTGTCAAGCGGAATACGAAGCACATCGAGGAACTCATCATCATCGGTGTGCTGTTCGCCGAACGACAGTCCCGTCGCCAGATACATATGGATGACCTCGCCGCAATAGCCGGGTGTCGGGTACAGCTTGCCCAGTGACACCACCTTCTGAGCGGTCGCGCCCGTCTCCTCGGACAGTTCACGAATACCTGCTTTTAAGGGATCTTCTCCTTTTTCCAGCTTGCCTGCAGGAAGCTCGGTCACGATCTCACCATACGGACTGCGGAACTGTCGGACAAACAGCAACTCCTTCTCCTCGGTCAGAGCGGCAATACACACACCACCGGGATGCGCCACGATCTCACGCATCGCCGTTTCACCGTTTGGCAACAGCGCCTTGTTGTGATAGACCGTGATGACCCGTCCGTCAAAAATCAATTGTTCTTCTATCGTTTTTTCAACCAATTTTTCATCGGTCATAGTGTATCATCCTTTCACATAGATATAAAAAGTATTGAACTGTAAGGAGACCTGCATTATGTCCTATATCGTTACCGCACAAGTCGCCGACAGCCACGCTGTTTCGGCATTGATGACCACGCTTTGTCACGCGTATCCGTTTTTGCAACGCACCGAGATCGGTAAAAGTGTCTGCGACCGCCCGATTGAAGCGTTATCCATCGGACACGGCGAACACGCCGTCTTATTTGCGGCGGCGTTTCACGCACAGGAATGGCTGACCTCCCTGATCGCTCTGCGCCTTTGCGAGGAGCTGTGCCGTCTGTACAGCGGCGAAACCGCTCCCACACGCTTTAACTACCCGCTCGTCGCCGCCTCACGCACCATCGTGATCGTACCGCTGGTCAATCCCGACGGGGTCGATATTGCCCTGCACGGCTCCAAAGCGGGTGGCTCTCACGCCGGGATGCTCCGTGTACAGGGTGCGGATATCAAAGGCTATTGGCAGGCAAACGCCATGGGAGTCGATCTCAACCACAATTTCAATGCCGGGCGGGATATCCTGCTCGCCATGGAGAGAAGCCACGGGATCGTAGCACCTTGCGGCAGGCAATTCGGCGGTAGCTGTGCCGAAAGCGAACCCGAAGCCAAGGCGCTCACTGCTCTTTGCCGCCGTCTGCCGTTCACGCACATCGCGGCATTTCACTCACAGGGTGAAGAAATCTACTGGCAATACGGCGAGCGCACTCCACCAATCGCCCGCATGGCGGCGCGCGTGATGGGCGCACTCAGCGGGTACTCACCCGCCGCACCCGATCAAATGGCGAGCCACGGCGGCTTCAAGGATTGGTTCATTGAGGAAACGGGTCGTATGGGTTTCACCTTTGAATTCGGTCGCGGGCGCAATCCACTCCCGCTCGACGATTTTGAAGACATCTGGGAGAAAACCCGTGATATGTTATTGTTTACGGCGGTATTATGAGAAAAATGCCGTCAGTTGCTCTTTGGTGGCGGTCAGTTTCCCTTGCGCATAGTGCGGCTTGCCGCCGCCTTTGCCCGCAAATGCCGTGTTCATCGCTTTGACTGTGTCGCGGATATCGCCACCCTCGGGCACATACAGGAAATACGACGCATTGCCGTCATCGGACAGACTGAACATCGCACACAGTTTGCCGTCTTCGCTGTATTGCTCGGCAAAGGTACGAAGCACATCGAACGACGCATCCTTGGTAAAGCCGCACACCGCGACACAAGTTTGCACGATTTCCAATCGTGCGCTCGCCAGTTGTTCGGAAAGCGCTTTGATCTCGGCACGAAGCGCCGTGATCACATCGTGGTCGCGTTGCACGAAATCCGCTACCTGCTCACGCGGTGCGGACAACAAGCGCATCATCGTGCGATTCCCCTCGTGAAGCATCCGGTAATCCTCAAAAGCGGGCAATCCGCACAGCATCGAGATGCGCGTGCCGCCTTTGTAGGGAATGGCATCGAGAATTTTGATCAGTCCGATCTCGCCCGTGCGCTTCACATGCGGCGCACAGCACGCGCACACATCGTAGCCGTCAATGGTGATCAGACGCACGCCCTCGGTGAGATCGAGCTTACTGCGGTAGTCGAGATCGCCGATCTCCTCAGGGGTCGGATAGGTCGCGTAGATTTCGCAGTTTTCATACACAGCGCGGTTAGCGGCTGTTTCGAGCGAGACGATGTCGCTCTCCGAAAGCGGGCCGCTGACATCCAGCGTCACAAGGCTGTCGTTCAGATGAAACCCGACATTGTCATAGCCGTGAACGCGATGGATCAGTCCCGACAGCAGATGCTCGCCCGTGTGATTCTGCATACGGGCGTAGCGAATATCCCAGTCAAGCTCACCCTCTGCCGTATCACCAACGGTCAGAGGGTTTTTCAGCGTGTGGGTGATGATGCCGTCTTTGATCTGTACATCCAGCACCTCTTGTCCGCCCAGCGTACCGCAATCGGCAGGCTGACCGCCGCCCTCGGGGAAAAACGCGGTCTGATCGAGCACCACCGCAAAGCCTTTTTTACACGGCTCACACGACAGCACCGTCGCCGTAAATTTGCGCAGGTACGCATCTTGTTCGTATAATTTGATGGTCATATTGATTCACGCATCTTTCTTAAAATGTAGGGGCGGTCTGTGACCGCCCGCGGGCGACCGCAGGTCGCCCCTACGATACATGTTAACCTTTCATCTTTTGCTCCAGAAGCGCCTTGATGACCTGCGGGTCACCGTTGCCGCGGAGCTCTTTCATACACGCGCCGAAAATCGCCATCAGCGCCTTTTCCTTGCCCGCGCGGAAATCTTCGACCGCCTGCGGGTTCGCCGCGATCGCCTTGTCGATGACCGAGCCGATCAGACCTTCATCCGCTTGCACGGTGAAGCCGTTTTCCTCGCAATAGGCAACGGGATCGACACCGTCTTCGATCACGGCGATGAGCACCTTCTTGCCCGCGCCGCGGTTGATCTTGCCTTCTTCGACCATCTTGATGATCGCGCTGAGCTGATCGGCGGTGATCGTCAGTTCTTTGAGCGTTTGTCCGTTTTTACGCAGGATGCCCGCGCAATCGGTCAGGATCCACGACGCGGCATCCTTACCGTTGACACCTGTCGCAATCACGCTGTCAAGAAGCGACGCGATCTTATGATCGGTCATAATGACGGCGATCTCCTTCTCGGAAATGCCCATCAGGCTGTATTCCTCCGCCTTTTCATCCACAGCGGCGGGTTTGTTCGCCTTGATCTGCTCAAGCCACTCGTCGTCAATGACAATGGGCATCAGGTTCGGGTCGGGGAAATAGCGATAGTCCGCCTCGGTTTCCTTGTTACGCATCGCAAAGGTTTTGCCCGCGGCATCGTCCCAGCGACGGGTCTCCTGCACGAGTTCTTCCGTCTCAAACTCCACCGCGTTCATGTGGCGCTGTGCCTCATAACGGATGGCGCGGTCGATGGCTTCAAACGATGCCATATTCTTGATTTCGGTGCGGACACCGAACTCCTCACTTCCCTCCTCGCGGACGGAAATGTTGACATCGCAGCGCATAGCGCCCTCTTCGCACTCGGAAATGCCGCCTGCGCGGAACATATTTTTGAGCTTGTTGAGGTAGCTGACAACCTCTTCCGCACTGCGGAAATCAGGCTGGGTGACAATCTCGATCAGCGGCACGCTGGTGCGGTTGAAATCGACAAACGACGAATTGCCGCTGTGCACGAGCTTACCCGCATCCTCTTCCATGTGGATCTGCTTGATGCGGATATCGCGCTCGCCCGCCGCCGTTTTCACCTTCACAAGACCGTTGGTGCAGATCGGGTGATTGAGCTGGGTGATCTGGTAGGCACAGGGCAGATCGGGATAATAATAGTTCTTCTTATCAAAGGTGGTGTAGCGGCTGATCTCACAGTTGAGCATCAAGCCTGCCGTTGCGGCAAGCTCCACCACGCGCTTGTTCATCACAGGGAGCATGCCGGGCATACCGCTGCACGCGGGACACACACAGTCATTGGGTTCCTTCGGGGACGAATGACCGCCGCAAGAGCAGAAAATTTTGGAGTTGGTGTTGAGCTCCACATGGGTCTCAAGACCGATCACAAGTTCAAATTTCATGTTACTTGCCCTCCTTTTCCGTCACGGCCGCAAGGCTCAGGAGCACGCTCTCCGCAAAATGATCGCCCATCAGCTGGACACCGCCGCACACAAGCGCAGGCGTGCCGATGAGGTTCGGGACAGCGGTAAACACGCTCTCGGCAAACACCTTGCCGAATGCCTCGTGAATATCGTATGCCTCATACGCGGTCTTCGAGCAAGCGGGTGTCAACAGTGCATCGTACTTCTCAAACAACGCCTTGATGCCGTCGGCGATCACGCGGCGCACGCGCAGCGACTTGTCATAGCACTCGGCATAGCGCGCCTTCGAGAGCGCCTCCGAACCGTAGAGGATCGTCGCTTTGGTGAGGAAGTTGAAGCCCTCGGTACGGGTGTTGACATACAGCTCGTCAATGTTTTTGTAGTTCGCGGCACGGTGACCGTATTTCACGCCGTCATAGCGCGAGACATTGTTGCAGGTCTCCGCCGCCATCAGAATCTGCCACGCCGCGGCGGCATTGTCAAACAGGTCGCAGGAAATCTCCTCGACCGTCACGCCGTCTGCGCGAAGCGCCTGAGCAAACGCGGTCACGCGTGCCTTGGTCGCGTCGTCCGCGCGGTCAAACAGCTCCTTCACGATGGCAACGCGCTTACCACTGACCGCCATCGTGATATCATACTCATATTGTTCGGCACGCAGGCTGGTGCCGTCCTTGTCGTCGTGACCGGCAATCACACCCATCACCTGAGCGATATCGGCAGTGTTTTTCGCGTAAACACCAACCTGCTCACCCGAGCAGGCGCACGCCATCACGCCGTAACGCGACACGGTGCCGTAAGTCGGCTTGAGGAAATCGACACCGCTGAGTGCCGCCGCACGGCGGGTCGCACCGTTGAGGTCCACACCGAGTGCCGCTTTCACGCCGCCCTCAGCAACCAGCGATGCCGCCGCGCCTTTGAGCTCGCCCTCGGTCTGCGGTGCATAGTAGGAAAACTCGCCCACAAGGTCGAGACCGAATTCACCCACATGGGTCTTGCCTGCCACCGTGTAGCCTGCCGCTTCCAGACGGGTGACCGCCTCAGCAGAGAACAGCGGCTTGAAACCTTCCAGAATTCGCGAACCGGCAGTCGCCTCTGCATCTTTCACAAGCAAGGTGTCATCGACAGCGATGGTGCCTTGCGTATTCATTTCTACTGCATAGTATTTCATCGTTATCCACCTCACTTCACAAGTCTGGGTACTTGCCAGCTATCGTCACTTGCTTCGGGCGCACCTGCAAGCAGGCTCTCACGAGAGAACGGCTGCTCGCGCACATCCTCACGAAGCACATTGGTCATCGGCATCACAAACACCATCGGCTCCACACCGTCGGTGTCAACAGACGCAAGCGCGCTTTCGGGAGCCTTCATGCTCTCGAAGATGCCCTGCATCACGGTTTCTTCCTCATCGGTCAGCGACAGCTGATTGAGCTGTTGCGTGTTCGAGAAGGTCGAACGCTTGCCCATAGCGGACTTGGCAGAACCTTTACCGCTCGCGGCACGGACAGCCACAGCGCTGTTTTCACCCCACAGGTGCACATCCTCAAGCTGTTGCTGGGTGACCTCGCTGGGCGCACCGAGCAGCAGATCCTGCGCATTGCCGTTCAAGGGGAATGCGATAACATCGAGGATCTTCTCCTCGTCGGTCAGCAGCATCACCATACGGTCGATGCCCGGTGCCATACCGGCGTGAGGCGGTGCGCCGTACTGGAATGCGGTGTACAGTGCGTTGAAGCGCTTTTTCAGCTCATCCTCATCATAACCAGCAATGGCAAATGCCTTTTTCATAATATCAATGTCATGGTTACGCACCGCACCGGAAGCAAGCTCAATACCGTTACACACCAGATCGTACTGATATGCCAGCACTTCGCAGGGATCTTTCGTTTCAAGTGCTTCCATACCGCCCTGCGGCATTGAGAAGGGGTTGTGCGTAAAGATGGTCTCGCCCGTTTCCTCGTCGTTTTCGTACATCGGGAAATCGACGACAAAGCAGAACTCAAACGCATCCTCACGGATGAGGTCGAGTTGCTCTTTCTTGGCAAGCCAGGTGCGGATGTGACCGGCTTTTTTCTCGGTGTCGTTCTTCTTCTCATCACAGATGAAGAACAGCGTCTCGCCTTCTTTAACACCCGTCAAAGCGGTGATCTCTGCCTTTTTCTCGTCGGAGAGGAACTTCGCAATCGGGCCTGCAAACACGCCGTCTTTGAGCGTGATATAACCAAGGCCGCCCAGTCCCACCTCGGGCGAGGTCGCAAACTTCAGCGAATCTTCAAAGAATTTCTTTGATTTGCCCGCGCAGTTGGCGACAATGCCGCGAACGGGCTTACCCTTAAAGGCAGGGAAATCCACATCCGCAAAGAACGCCGTCAGGTCGCAGATGAGAAGCGGGTTGCGCAGGTCGGGTTTATCCGAGCCGTAGGTCATCATCGCATCCGCAAAGGTGATGCGACGGAAGGGCTTGGGAGTGACATATTTGTCGGAGAAGTTCACAAAAGTACCGTGCACGAGGTCTTCACAGACATCCAGCACTTCCTCCTGCGTGGCAAACGCCATCTCAAAGTCGAGCTGATAGAACTCGCCCGGCGAACGGTCGGCGCGGGCGTCCTCATCACGGAAGCAGGGCGCAACCTGGAAATAGCGATCAAAGCCCGACACCATGAGCAGCTGCTTGAACTGCTGGGGTGCCTGCGGCAACGCGTAAAATTTGCCCGGATGCTTACGGCTGGGGACAAGGAAGTCACGCGCACCCTCAGGCGAGGATGCCGTCAGGATCGGAGTCTGCATATCGAGGAAGCCCTTTTCCTCCATCGTGTTGCGCAGATAGCGGATGATCTGCGTGCGCTTGACAAGGTTGTCGTGGTTTTTGGGGTTACGCAGATCGAGATAACGGAATTTCAGGCGCAGCTCATCCTTGCTGTTGCGGGAATTGCTCACCTCAAAGGGCAGCATATTGTGGCTTTTGCCGAGGATCTTGAGCGTATCGGCAACCAGTTCCACTTCACCCGTTGCGATCTTATCGTTGACCGTTTCGGGATCGCGCTGACGCACGGTGCCGCTCACGGTGATGACCGTTTCGCGGTTGATGCCGTTCATAAAGCTCTCGTCGTGGACAACGATCTGCGTGATACCCGTATGGTCGCGCAGATCAATGAAGATCACGCCGCCGTGATCGCGCACAACATCGACCCAGCCCGCCAGTTCGATCGTCTGACCGACATTGGCAGGACGGATGTCGTTACAATAATGCGTTCTGTACATACATCTGACCTCCTGAAAGGAAAATGACAAAGTAAAATAAAAAAACGCCCCGAGAATAGGATTCCTATTCTCGGGACGAGTTAAACAAAAAACCCGCGGTGCCACCCGTTTTGATGCGCAAAAACGCGCATCCGCTTTTTCTATGCAGTTGTAAGGGGCATTGCACGGAGTGTTCCCACGCTTACTACTCACCTCAAACGCGCTTTCAGTCGGTGACGCGTTCTCCCTGACAGGCTTTCCGAAAAAGCGGAGTCTCCGCTACTTATTATACCAAAAACTTCGCTGTTGTCAACAGGAAATTTCTGATTATTGCGCGCCCAGCAGTTGCGATACATAAAACATCGGGATCCCCTGAGCAATCCATACCACCGTAATGCCGACACCCGTATCGTGATACTTGCCGTCTATGAAATTGCGGTAATGTCCTTCACTGTTGCGAAACATCGCATAAATCTGCGTATATGCCTGTTCGATCTGCGCCGCACTGCCCGTCCAGCGGTCCTTATCGGTGTAGGAACCGCCGCCGAAATGCGGGGTCATGCAAAAATTTTCACCCGCATGAGTATACGGATAATGTGCCGTTTGTATCACACTGTAACACGATGACCCGTCAGGGCGGTCGTGCGACCAGCACCGTGTGATCTCCTCACTGCGCACCTGTGCACAGCCGTTTAAATAGCTGTGTTCCGCAAGAGCCGCCACGCCGAGGCGTGCCCGCTCCTCATTGATCAGACGCAAAAAGCCCGCCTTGATCTGTGCAAGCTGGTCGACCGTCACGGTTTGCGTGTTATCCGCCGCTTTGGTAGCCACCGTCGGTGCCGCCGTCGGCTTTGTCGTCGGCGCGGCGGTAGGTGCTGTTGTCGCCCTCGTCGTCGGTACAGTTGTCGGCGCAACCGTAGGAGGTTGTGTCGGCGGTTGTGTGGGCGGCTCGGTCGGTGCAGTGGTGATCACGGTCGTTGTCGGTATCGTCGTTGTAGTCGATACCGTAGTTGTTGCCATCGTCGTGGTTGTCGTTATGACAGTTGTCGTTATAGCGGTTGTCGTTGTCGTCATTGCCGTAGCCTCAGTCATGCCCGTCACGGTTGTCGAAGCAACCGTTGCATCCACACCGACAGCATTTGCTGTTCTGCAAGCCGTCATTGTCAAAAGCAACAACGCGACTATCAATACAATCTGCACTCTTTTCACAACACCACCCCTTCTTTTTATTATAATACACATTTTCACTCTTGTCAATTACACTAAAATGTTGTATAGTAGACCCGACGGAGGTGTGCACCATGCCGAATATAAACATCCACAAGTTGCTGTCGGAAATGACTTTTGAAGAAAAAATCGGACAGCTGATGCAAACCAACACCAATCTTTTTACAGAGAGCGAAGCCGAGCTCACGGGACCGCTGACTGAATTGGGGCTTGATCCCGCGATGCTTCCGTTTATCGGCAGTGTGCTGAATTTTGAAAACGCCGCCGAAATGCGTGCTGTTCAGGAAGCTCATGTAAAGCAAGATCGCCTGAAGATCCCGATGCTGTTTATGATGGATGTCATTCACGGCTATCGCACGATTTTTCCGATCCCACTTGCCATGAGCGGTTCTTTTGATCCTGCCCTCGTTGAGGAGTGTGCGTCGATGGCGGCAAAAGAAGCGGCAGCAGGCGGCGTGCATGTTACCTTCACCCCGATGGTCGACCTTTCCCGCGATGCCCGCTGGGGGCGCGTGATGGAAGGCGGCGGAGAAGACCCGCTCCTGAGTGCGGTAATGGGCGTAGCGCAAGTTCACGGCTTCCAAGGTGAGGATCTGCGCGACCACGAACATCTGGCAACCTGTGTCAAGCATTTTGCGGCATACGGCGCGCCCGAGGCAGGTCGCGATTACTATGCGGTTGACCTTTCCGAGCGTATCCTTCGCGAGCGATATCTGCCTGCCTATAAAGCCTGTCTGGACGCGGGTGCGCCGATGGTGATGACCTCCTTTAACACTCTGAACGGCATCCCCGCCGTCGCCAACGATTGGCTGATGAACCGTGTTCTTCGTGACGAATGGGGTTTTGACGGCGTCGTCATCAGTGATTATAATGCCGTTGAAGAATTGTGTGTTCACGGGATTGCCGCGGATAAAAAAGAAGCGGCACAAAAAGCTCTGTCCTGCGGTTGCGATATCGATATGTGCTCTGCCGCCTACGCATCCCATTTAAAGGAGCTGGTAAACGAAGGCTCACTGACCATGGAACAGATCGACCGTGCGGTGTTTCGTGTACTCGCGCTCAAGGAGCGTCTCGGACTGTTTGAAGATCCGTATCGCGGTGCTTCTCCCGAAAAGGAGGAAGCGGTATGTATGACGCCTGCACACCGCACGCTTGCACGCAAAGCCGCAGAACAAAGCGCGGTGTTGCTAAAAAATGAAAACATCCTACCCTTTGACGATACTGTAAAAACCATTGCACTGATCGGGCCTTTTGCAGACAGTCACGATCTTCTCGGTGCATGGTCACTTCGCGGAAATGCCACTGAAAGTGTCACCGTGAAAGACGGCATTGCCGCACGCGTCCCCCACGCCAGACTTCTCACTGTTCCGGCTTGTTCGTGCCGCTACGGCGACGAGGACACCGGTGGTTTTGAGGAGGCCATCCTTGCCGCCAAACAAGCCGATGTCGTGTTGCTGTGTCTTGGTGAACCCTCCGATTACAGCGGTGAAGGCAGTTCCCGCGCGACCCTGGATCTGCCGGGCGTTCAGACCGCCCTGGCACAAGCCGTTCTTGCCGCCAATCCCAACACTGCTGTCATCCTGTTCAGCGGCAGACCGCTTGAACTGACCGCACTTGATGCCTTGGCACCCGCTGTTCTGCATATGTGGTTTCCCGGTCACGAGGGCGGCAATGCCGTTGCCTCTCTCATATTCGGAGATGAGAACCCCTCAGGAAAACTTGCCATGTCCTTCCCCAAGGCAGTCGGTCAATGCCCGCTTTCTTATGACCGCCTGATGTCGGGTCGTCCGATCCCCGCCGCTGCTGACGGCACCTATACCAAATTCCGCTCCAACTATATCGATTGCGGTAATTTGCCGCTGTATCCCTTCGGGCACGGTCTGTCTTACAGCCGTTTTGTGTACGAAACGCTGACGCTGGATAAAACGGTCATGACCGCCGATGAGACAATCACCGTGTCGGTAACGGTGTATAACGACAGCGACCGCGAAGGTAAAGAGGTAATCCAGCTCTACATACACGACCTTGTTGCTTCTGTTGCGCGTCCCGTGCAACAGCTGATTGCCTTTGAAAAGGTGACCTTTGCGCCGTATGAACGGAAAACCGTTTCTTTCACAATCCGCGAACCGATGCTTCGCTTTGCAAACACACAAGGCGATCTGATTTCGGAAGCGGGCGATTTCGAGCTTTCTGTCGGCTATGCCGATCATCTGCAGTTCACAACACGGTTTGCCTTACAAGCCTGATAAACAACGCCCCGTCTGCGGTTTGCAGACGGGGCGTTGTTTTACCCACAAGAAGCCTGTCCCGGGGGTATATTGTCATAACTGTTTATGTGTTTCCATTGCCTCGCGCAGATCGTAGCCGTACACAATGCCGTCGGGATACAGATCGGCAAGCGGTACCAGCACAAAGGCGCGCTCATGCATACGCGGATGCGGCACGGTCAGCTCCGCGCTGTCGCTTTCATAGCCTTCGCAAAGGAGTACATCCACATCCAGCACGCGCGGCGCGTTCTGAAAAGTACGCACGCGCCCGACCGTTGCCTCAATACCAAGGCACGCGCCGAGCACCGCCTGCGCAGAAAGTTCGGTTTCAATCTCCACCACACTGTTGAGGAAATCGGGCTGATCAAGATAGCCGACGGGTGTCGTGCGATAGCGGCGGCTTTCGCGAAGCACCTGTGTGCGCGGCAAGTGATCAAGCGCCGCAACGGCGGCATCGAGATGCGCGGGCATATCGCCGATGTTGCCGCCGAGTCCGAGAATCACCTTCATACGCGACTCCTTGTGATCGACACCGCCATATAGTCAAAGTCCGCTCCCACGGGTGCGCGCGGTTTTTTGAGCGTCACCGTGACCTCCTGTGCGGGAAATGCCGCCAGAATCGCCTGCGCCACACGCTCGGCGGCGCGTTCGATGAGATCGTTTTTCTCGGCAAGCATCGTTTTCACAACGCATTTGGTCACATCGGAATAGTTGATCGCGTCGTCGATGTTGTCGCTCTCGCACGCCGCTTTCATATCCGCCTTGACATCAATATCCAGCACAAAGGGCTGACCTTTGCGTTTTTCCTCTTCCTTCACGCCGTGATAGGCATATACGCGCAAACCGCGAATCATAATGGTATCCATAGTTTACTCCTTATTTGTACAAAGAATCCACATACTCCATTCGCTCGACGATGAAATCCTCCAGCGAATCGGTGATGATGGAATAACCGCCGTAGGGCCAGCGCGTCTTGTTGCGGGTGTAGGCGCCCGAGTTGACGATCTTCGCGTTGGCATCCTTAACCATCTGCACCATCTTGTCGGTGGTCAACACCGTCTCGCGAAGCTGGGCATAGCGTGCCTTGAGAACATCGGCATAGCCACCCGTATTTTTCAGTTTCATCTTATCCGACACCCAGAAGCGCATATCGTAATTTCTCATACCGTGATAGTCCTCGCCCGTGAGAAGCGGATCGTGATCCCCGATCCAACGGTTACCGAAGGTCTGATCAAGATCCCACGGCAGGAACCCGAACATATAACTGCCGTCCGCTTGTTTTCTGGCGGGGTAGAAGGTGTTTTGAATGAGGTTGTCACGCGCCGCCGCCGCCTGAATGAAGATTTCATAATCAGCAAGGCTGTTGACATCAATCATGGTCGGTGCAACCTTGGCAAATTTTTCGGGGTTGAGCGCATCGATCGTTTTGGTCAGCTCGCCGAACGGCTCCCACTCGTTGACAGCGGGGTTCATTTCCTTGGGGAAATCGAGCGAATACCCTGCGATGGTGTCGTCATCATCGTCGGGCGGCAGATTGAGAAACTGCGAAAAATGCTTGCCGGTATCACCCTCGGAGAAATAGAGATAGTCGCTGTCCTGCAAGCCGAGCTGTTTGCGGTCAATACGCTCGGTGAGCAGATACAGTCCGTGGTAACGGCTGTTGATAATGACTTCGACATACTCACAGCGATAGCCCGTCGACAGACCGCTTGTGGAACGGTCGGCCGTGATCGCCAGCCACAGATCGGCGGCGACCTTGTCGCGCACCTTCGTCGGCTCGGCATACATACCGTTCAAGTTCCAGTCGCCGTCCTTGCGCATACCGAGCAGCGTCTCGTTGCGCTCGACAAGCACGCCGTTTTCTTCCTTGAGAAGCTCGATCTTATAGCTGTTTTTCGGGTAATTGCGACTGCTTCTGCCGCGCAGATGCGAGCGCGCCATGGTGGTAAAGCCGTTTTCGTAGCCGTGCACACCCGCATACGCATCCAGCACCGTCACCTCGACAAAGGAATCGTACACGCCGATGGGTGCATCCTCATCCTCGGGCGGTGCGGCATACGGATCGTATTCGATCGGCACGCCGAACTCGTCAAATTCCCAGTCGATTTCTTCGTTCGCATCGTGATAGACATACTCCTTGGGGAGTGTTTTTGTCGTGACAGCAATCACGGGAAGCGAGGTGAACATCACGCAGAATTTCATATACTCCGTGTCGTTGTAGGCAATCAGATACACACCGCGATTGGCTTTGAGCGTGTCGGACTTTTTCGACTTTTCAAAGTTGCTCTGATACACCACCGTGTACCCTTCCAGTGTCGGAACCAGCGACTCCCATTCCTCGTTTTCGGTGACGGTGAAGAAATATTGGTTTTTCTCCTTCTCGTACACCGCCTTGACACCGTTGATGCAAAGAGCAGGCGGCTCTTCGGGTGTCACGAGCGTGTGCGTCTGCATGATCTCGCGGCTTTTGTCCTCGGCAAGAATGTCGTTGACGGTGTTGTTGTCAAACGAACAACCCGCAAACATCGCCGTGACTGTCACCATCGCCATAAACAACGCCAGATATCTCCTGAACATACACATCTTCCTTTCGGCTTGTCAAATTGATAAACCTGTGATATACTGTGAAAAATAACCTTTTTGAAAGGGGTTTGCAACAACATGAAACGCGAAGAATACATCTCCTGGGATGAATATTTTATGGGCATTGCGCTGTTGTCCGCACAGCGCAGCAAGGACAACTCCACGCAGGTAGGCGCGTGCATCGTCAACGAACAGCACAAGATCCTCTCGCTGGGCTACAACGGTATGCCCAAGGGTTGCCACGACGACGAGATGCCGTGGGAGCGCGCGGGCGATCCGCTGGACACGAAGTATTTTTATGTCTGCCACGCGGAGCTCAACGCCATTCTCAATGCCGACATCGGTTCGCTTCGCGGTGCCACGGTATATGTCACGCTGTTCCCGTGCAACGAATGCACCAAAGCGATCATTCAGACCGGCATCAAGGAGATCGTTTATCTTGACGACAAATACCACGATACCCCCGGTACGATTGCTTCGCGCCGTATGCTGGATATGGCAGGCGTTTCTTACCGTCCGTATCACAGAACGGGTCGTGAGCTGACCATTGCTTTATAAAAGTATAACACATTTCCGCTTTACATACAAGGAGGAATTTTTGTGTCGGTAGAAGCTGTCCGCGCTCACCTCGCCGCCTTCGGTCTGGATGACCGCGTCATGGAATTTGAACTCTCCTCGGCAACGGTGGAGCTTGCCGCCGTCGCCGTCGGGTGCGAGCCTGCGCACATCGCCAAAACGCTGTCGTTTGATGTGAACGGTGACGCCGTGCTGATCGTCACGGCAGGTGATCGCAAGATTGATAACCCGAAATACAAAGCGCAGTTTCACACCAAGGCGAAAATGCTGTCGTATGACGAGGCTCTGTCCCGCATCGGTCACGCGGTCGGCGGTGTCTGCCCCTTTGCTGTACACGACGGCGTGCAGGTGTATCTTGACGAATCGCTCAAACGCTTTGACATCCTCTACCCCGCCGCAGGCAGTGCCAACAGTGCTGTGAAGCTCACCCCTGCCGAACTCGAAATCGCCTCGGGCGGCACATGGGTGGATGTGTGTAAAGACATGTGAAATACAAGAAGAATCCCCGCGGTGTTCATAACCGCGGGGATTGTTTTTTATTCCTCTTTCAGTGCTTCTTTCAGGATAATACAACACACGGTGGCAAGGCTCTTTGCCTCGATATAATCGCTTGTCAGCTTATACCCGCCGACACACAGGTCGTGCAGGATCTCGCTCGCTTCCCGCAGTCCGATGCGTGCCTCGTTGAGATCGGGCACCACAAACCACGCCTTCTGCATAATCTCGCGGATGCGTGTGCGATAGCCCTGCGGGAGCGGTTTTTCACCGCTGGGTACCGCTGGAGGCGGCACGGTCACGCCGCTTTGCTCATGACGCATACGGCGGCTGATATCGTAAGTGGCACGACGCGAAAACACCAAGGCTTCAAGAAGCGAATTGCTTGCCAGACGGTTTTTGCCATGTACACCCGTGTGGGCGCACTCGCCCGCGGCATACAAACGATCCACCGTCGTATCCGAGAAGATACCGACATCGATGCCACCCATCAGATAGTGCTGGCACGGGAAGATCGGGATGAGATCGGTGGTGATATCCACGCCTTCTTCCAGACAGCGGGCGTAGATCATCGGGAAGCGGTTGCGGATAAATTCCGCACCCTTGTGACGGATATCCAGATAAAAATCCTCACTTCCCTGCCGTGCCGCTTCCTGCATAATGCAACGCGACACCACATCGCGCGGAGCAAGCTCTTTCCGTTCATCGTAACGGTGCATAAATTCTTCCTTATCGGCATTGAGGAGCTTGGCGCCCTCACCGCGCACCGCCTCGGAAATCAGGAACTGCTCGCGGCCGCTGGCGGCGGCGAATGCCGTCGGGTGAAACTGCACCAGATGCAGATTGCGGATCTGTGCGCCCACCTCATACGCAATGGCAATACCGTCACCCGTGGCGATTGCCGAGTTGGTGGTATGAGGATAGACACGACCGATGCCGCCCGTGCACAGGATGCAATACGAACAGGCGATCTGTACGGGTTTGTCCTCGTGCAGCATCAATGCCCAGAAGCCACCGTCGCACGGCGTCAGCGAGCAAAGCTGGGTATGCTCCATAAAGGTGATATTCTCACGCTTTTGCGCCTCAATGATCAGCTTTTCGGTCATTTCCTGACCTGTCGAATCTTTATGATGCAGGATGCGACGGCGGGAATGTCCACCCTCGAGCGTCATCTTGACCTGCCCGCCCTCGCGGTCGAAATCCACATCCATGTGCTTCATGATGCGCAGCACATCCTCGGGACCTTCGTTGACCAGAATCTGCAACGAATGCAAGTCATTCTGATAACTGCCCGCAATGAGCGTATCGGCAATGTGCAGGCGGTAATCGTCGTGTTCCTTATCAACGACCGCCGCCACGCCGCCTTGTGCCAGCATACTGTTGCACAGCGTCAATTCCTTTTTGGAGATGACCAGTACCTTCACGGACGGCTCAAAATTCAGTGCCGCATAGACACCCGCAACACCGCTTCCGACCACCAGTACATCGTATTGATTTCCCATGATTTTCTCAATCCTTTATCGCATTGTAAAGCGCGGCATATAAGCCGCCTTTTTGCAGCAATTCCTCGTGTGAGCCTTGCTCACGGATACCGTTCTGATCAATATAGGCGATGCTGTCTGCGTGACGGATGGTCGACAGACGGTGCGCAATCACCAGCGTCGTGCGATCCTGCGACAGCTTTTCAAAGCTCGCCTGAATTTTCGCCTCGGTCACGGTATCCAGCGCCGAGGTCGCCTCATCCAGAATGAGGATCGCGGGGTTTTTCAGGAAGATACGCGCGATGGACACGCGTTGCTTCTGACCGCCCGACAGGCGCAGTCCGCGCTCGCCGACATAGGTGTCGTAGCCATCGGGCATCTGCAAAATATCTTCATGGATCTCGGCAAGTTTTGCCGCCGCTTCAACTTCCTCGTCGGTCGCATCCAGTCGTCCGTAGCGGATGTTCTCGCGGATGGTATCGGCAAACAGCAAGACTTCCTGTTGCACGATGCCGACCGCACCGCGAAGCGACGCAAGCGTCACATCACGGATATCCGTTCCATCGACCGTGATCGTTCCCGCATCCGCCTCATAAAAGCGCGGAAGCAAATGACACAGCGTGGTTTTGCCGCCGCCCGACGGACCGACCAGTGCCACGGTTTTGCCCGCAGGCACATGAAGCGACACATCCGACAGCACCGCTTCGCCGTTGTTGTAAGAGAAGGTCACATTCTCATAGCACACCTCGCCCTTGACATCGGTCAGGGTGACAGCGCCGTCTTTATCGGCAATTTCGGGTGTGATTGCCAGCAACTCACAAAAGCGCTTGAAGCCCGCCATGCCGACATTGTACTGCTCGGCAAAATTGGCAAGACGGCGGATGGGTGCTAAGAAGGTGCCGACATACAGTGAGAAGGTCAGCAGGTCAACAAGCTCCATCCCGTTGCGCATAATCAAATAGCCGCCAAGCGCGATGACCGCAATCTGGAACAGGCTGGTGAAAAATTCCATACCCGAATGGAACAGCGCCATCTCGCGGTAAAAGCTCTTGCGCGCCGTCTTATACTTCTGATTGCCGCGCTCAAACTTTTCCACCTCATAGGCTTCGTTGGTGAATGCCTTTGCCACGCGCGCACCCGAGATGCTCGACTCGATATCGCTGTTGATAATGCCGATCTTTTCCTTGACCTCGCGTGAGCTTTTCGCCATACTCTTGCGGCGCCACACCGTGAACAGCAACACCATCGGCGCCAGAATCAGCAGTAATACGGCGACCTCCCATTGCAGTGTCCACATAATGATGATCGCGCCGATCAGTTCAATCACGGAGATCAGCACATCCTCGGGGCCGTGGTGGGCAAGCTCCACGATCTCAAACAGATCGCTTGTGATGCGGGACATCAGGTGTCCCGTGCGGTTCTGATCGTAAAAACGGAAGGGAAGCTTTTGCATGTGTGAAAACAACTCACGCTTCATATCCGTTTCCATATACACGCCCATCGTGTGTCCCCAATAGCTGACGACATACTGCAGACACGCGCGCACGATATAGCCGATAAGCAATGCCGCCATCAGCCAGAAAAACGCGGTATAGGCACTTTGCGGCAACAATTCATTGATCGCATAACGCGTTGCCATCGGGAACACCAGCTCCACCGCCGCAATGCTGACGGTGCATCCCATATCCAGCACAAACAGCCCCAGATAAGGCTTGTAAAACGATAAAAATTTTCGAAGCATGAATCGTACTCTCTTTTCTGTATAATATAACAGGATAATTATACCACGCATCAAGGGGATGTCAAGATGTGTGTCCGTACTACGCCGTTTTACGACGCTTTCTCGCCGCGATTGTTGCCAGCGTTATTGCCAGCGCAACTGCGACAACAACACCGATGACCGACGCCGTCGGGAACGGGCGCTTCTCACCCTCGTCGGGGGTTTCCGCCAGCGGCGGTATGCCGTTTGTATAATCGTTGTGCTGATACATGGGCAATACGATCGCATAGGCATCCTCAAACACCTTGACCGTATCCCATTGTGACTTCGTCACAATGATCGGTTCATAGCCGTACGACTCCAGCCGTCCGCTCACCTTATCGGACAGCGGTTGCAGGGAAATGAGCATCTCGTCGGGATCGTAAACAAGCCGCTCGGCAACACGCACACCGTTGCGATCCACATAATTCACCATGTAGGACTCTTGGGTTTTCGGATCACGGCAAACTTCAACCTTGCCAACCTCAAAGCTTCCGCGACCGCTGAGCTCGGCATCCATAAACGCGAACACATAGGCATTTTTCGGCGCGTAAGTCTCACCCGTTTCCATTGTGAGCAATTCCTTGCGACCGTCGAAATCCACATCGATAAACTGCGCTTGAAAATCGGGAAATTCCTCTGCCCAGATCTGCTCGCAGTAGATCGCCTGCATAAATCCATCCACTTCTTCCTCCGTATACGGCGTCGCCGAGACGGGTACGGCCAGAAAACAAAGTGTCAGTATCATCAATATGAGCCGTTTCATATCTGTCACCTCACGAGAATTTTGTTTCAGTATAGCATAAACGGGCGGAATATACAAGTGTTGCCATGCGGTTGGATGAAACAGCGCACAGGACGAGTCTCCTGTCTCACGGAAAACCAGTCGCAGTGGTCGTGCAAATTCTTGTTTTAAACAAAATGCACCCTGTTGCCCAATCGGACAACAGGGTGCGCTCTGCTTATTTTGCAAAGTTATTTGGTATACTGCACGGCGATGCGGTTTTCGGGATGGCGATCAAACAAATAGAGGATCATCACAAACATCCATTCGAGCGGTTTCATTAACAGGTACACAACATTTGAGCGATACTTTGTGTTGATGTGCCTTGAAATCGGTCGACCGTAGGTGTCATACACATGACGCACGACGCGATGCAGACGCGGCGTTCTTTGCGCGATCAGATCTTCAAAGGCGTTGGCAACCAACAGCTGACGGTTGACCACAATCAGCCGTCCGTGACGCCGTCCTGCCCTAAGCGGTTTCACAAGCCGTTCATCCCCACGCGCCGCAACCGTACACAGATAATGCCCCTCATACGACAGCGCCGGCGGCGGGATCTGTTGCGACAATGTCCATTCGGTCGTTTGTGTGAACGCGCGGATTATGGCATCGGGTTGTTGACCGAACAGCAATAACACCACAATCACCACGCCAAGCAGCGGCACCGCCAACACGAACGACACCAACATAAATGCTCCCGCTTTGGAGAGTATCCGCGCACACAGCCGCAGAAACGAATTGGTGTAGTCCGAGGCGGCGAAGGTCGCACACATATCGCGCACGGTGCCGCGCATCACACGGATGCAACATAGAATGTAATTGATCGGCAGTACCATTAAAAACAAAAAGAATGTGCCCCCATCAAAAGTTTGTTCCCACAGTTGTACACACACAACCACCGACAAGATCATACCGATATACATCCCCGCATAACACAGTGCCGCTGTCAAGGGAGGAATCTTCGTCCCGAACACACGGATCACAGCAAACCCAACCAGCGCAACCACACACAATGTGAGAAAGGTCGGCAACGATTCAATGGCGATCGGTGTATGCAGGGCATCCACATAGTTGATCGGCACATCCCATTCCTTAAAATTGAGCAGGTATGCAAGCATTACTGTCAGCGGAATTCCTGCCCCGAATATAAGTATATCCGTAAAATTCCGAAACCGCTGTCCGCATTTGCGATCGAAAAATAACAAAATCAGATTGCTCACCGTTGCGACAATCGGAATCCCGAATACCACTATCCACACTCCCATCTATAATGCCCTCCGAATAATCTGAATTTCGATATTTATATATCGTTTATCAATATATATCACATTCAAAAAAAGTTGTCAAGAGGGTTTTTATAATTTTCTGCAGTAACATGGCGTAGTATCTTGTAACATCTAAAAATTTACATTTCAACATAATTCTTTGATCTCACCTCAGAGGGGACGGCAACCTCAATGTCCTCATATATCTCCACCGCCTAACGGCGGTCCCCCTCCCTTTAGGCAAGGGAGGCACGCGACCGCGACAGCACAATCTTACGGCAACACCGCAGGGCAGGCAGACCTCTTTTCTTTTATCCACCCTTACACAAAACAACCCCCGTTGTCCGAAAACAACGGGGGTTGCGTGATTCATTTCACTTATTTCGCTTTGGAGTAGAGATCGCCCAGACGCACGAGGTGATCGTAACGGTTCTTCGCGTTCTTCTCCGCCGCCGCAAACAACGCTTCTGCGCGATCCGGGAAGGAACGGGTCAGCGAGTTGTAACGAACCTCACCCATGATGAAGTCGCGATAGGATTCGCTGGGCTCCTTGGAGTCGAGCATGAAGGAATCGTCCTTGCGCGGATCAAAGCGATACAGGTGCCAGTAGCCTGCCTGCACAGCCTTCTTCTCCTCGGTCATCGAGATGCCCATGCCGCCCTTGATACCGTGATTGATACAGGGAGCGTAGCAGATGATGAGGGACGGACCATGATAGCTCTCAGCCTCGTGGAAGCCTTTGAGGCACTGGTTCATATCCGCACCCATCGCGACCTGCGACACATAGACATACCCGTAGCTCATCGCAATTGGGCGGAGATCCTTCTTCTTGACCGCGTTACGTGCCGCGGCAAACTGTCCCACCGAGCCGGTCGGAGTCGCCTTGGAAGCCTGACCACCGGTGTTGGAGTACACCTCGGTATCGAACACAAGGATGTTGACAT
>JAZRTC010000099.1:0-27488 GCA_045651865.1 Acutalibacteraceae bacterium | reverse complement strand
ATTCGCAGTGGTATTCTATTCGCCCTTAAACTCGGCGTAGCCGAATACCACTGTGCGAAGCACAATAACACGGCGCAGCCATAAAACTCGCCGTCAGGCGAATAGAGTTGGCGAGATGTTCCGTTAAGAACATCTCGCCATTCATCCGTCCTGTTTTTTATGCATCGCATCACCGAGCAACTCTTTTATATCCCGTCGCCGTAGCCCGTGAAATCAAAATCGTCATCAGAGGTTGCCCATTCGTGAAGACGATTCAGGTAATCCTCATGTTCCTTCTGTTCCTGCGCATATAACTTTGCGCAAGCGCTGATATAATCATCTTCCTCTTGCTGTTTGCGAATGCGCGCCGCATCCTCTTCCAGACACCGGCGTGTTGCCTCGTCTTTATCCTCAGCCAGCCAGTATTCCTCTGTCGCACAGATCAGGCCGTACGGCTTATCGCCGCCTGCATAAAACACACCGTTGACGCCGATGAACAACCACATCAAAAAGGCGTACACAAACCACACGATCACCGCACAGATCACCATTCCGATGATGGTCGAAACGATTTCTGCGACTTGTACCGACGGCGTTTTTATCAAGCCGTATATCAAAAACGCAAAAATCAGGCCCGTATACACAAAACTGCCCACTACCGCCGCCATACAATTCTCGTCAAAAAGATCTCCATAGCTATCAACCGATTTGGGCATCTCCAGCACAAGCTGATGATATCCTTTTGCACGCTCACTCGTTGTGCCTTCGGGTTTCGTGACCTTGCTACGCTTGTGAAAAATCGACACCAATATTGCCAGCACGCACGACACCGCCACGGGTGCCAGAAATACCGTCAGCACCCTTGCTCCTGCCTGCACATACCACGCGGACGAGAGCTTTGCCAGATACGGCGCAATCCATCCTTCAAACGCGGCGATAAACGGGAATGTGCCGAATACGGCGGCATCCTCCTCATCGGCAAAAAGCGAAAAGGCACCAAGCGTCATCAGCACCGACAGCGCCACAAACAAGATACATCCGATCGGCAGAATCACGCGACGAACGGCAAGCAAACGCTTATTTTTCTTTGTTTTCTTGCGGATATAGGTGAATAACTCACCCTCATTATCCTGTGTTACGGTTTTGGGATATGTACGCATCATATATCCTCCTGTCTCATTTCGCGATAATTTCCGAGAAGCATAAACTGCGGCAATTCTTCGCTGAGCGCGCAAAGCAACTCCACCGTGTTTTGGTTTTGCAGATTGCCCTCAAAATCGAGATAAAACGCATATTCAAAGTTGCCGTTGCGAAGCGGACGGCTTTCCAGCTTTGTCAGATTTAATCCTTCCAGCGCAAAGCGCGCCAGCGTGTGATACAGCGAACCCGTTACATGGGGCAGGCAAAACAGCAGGGTAATGCGATCAGCATCCGCGGGAATGCACAGTTCTCTCGCAATCGCGACAAAGCGCGTGGTGTTGCCGTCAAAGGTCTGGATATTCTCTTGCAGCACTTCCAGTCCGAATGCCTGCGCCGCCTGCACCGAGCCGATGGCGGCAACGGTCGCATCCTGTTTTCGTGCCACCAGTGCCGCGGCAGTCGCCGTGTTGCCGTAGCTTTGCTCGGCAAAGCCGTGGCGACGGATAAACTCGCGGCATTGCGACAGCGCCTGCGGATGCGACACGACCGTGCGGACATCCGCAACAGATGCACCCTTTACACCGAGCAGGCATTGCCGCACAGGCACATCCACCGCCGCCGCAATATGACAACGGTTTTCCATAATCAGATCATACGCTTCATGCACTGAGCCCGTGGAGGAATTTTCCACGGGAAGCAGACCGTAATCCGCCTCGCCGTTTCGCACCGCCTCAACGACCTCTTCCCAGGTGTTTACAAAACGCGGCGCGGCTCCCTCAAACAAGCGGCTTGCCGCCTCGTGCGAAAAGGCACCCTCTGTCCCCTGACACACAATGCGTGCTTTATCCGCCGCGATCAGCGTGCGCGGCGCTGTCTCAAGGCACTCGCGCAAGCTCTTGCCCGCACCGAGCATCCGATGCTGTAAAGCGCGCGACGCTTCCATCACCGTGGAATACACCAGCGCATTGGCGCGCCCGTAGCCGCACCCATCGGGGTCAAGCGCATCACTTGCCGATGCAACAGCTTCCAGCACCTCGCGCTCGCGCTGTTCGTTGAGCACAGGGATACCGTGTTGTTGCTTGTATGCCGCCACCTTGCGCGAACAATCCAGCCGCTCGCACAACAGCGGCACCAGCTGACCGTCGATGCGGTCAATATCGTCACGGATCGTTGTCAAATCCATTGCTATCTCTCACTTTCCATCAGATCGAGCAACCCGATCGCCACGACTGCTTCCAGCACCGGCACGGCACGCGGCACGATACACGGATCGTGCCGTCCGCGAATCACGGTCGTCGTGTTGATCCCGTTTTGCACATCTACGCTCGCCTGCACCTGTCCGATGGACGGCGTCGGCTTGATCGACGCACGCAGGATCAGCGGTGCTCCGTCGGTGATACCGCCGAGGATGCCGCCGTTGTGATTGCTCATCAGTCCGAGCTTGCCGTTTTTATCATAATGCAGGCTGTCGTTCGCCTCAGATCCGCGCATAGACGCCAGCGCAAATCCGTCGCCGAATTCCAGTCCCTTGACAGCGGGGATACCGAAAATCAAAGAACTGAGCACATTTTCCACACCGCCGAACATCGGTGAACCGAGTCCTTCGGGCAAGCCTGTCACCGCCAGCTCCACAATGCCGCCCACGCTGTCCGCCGCCTGCTTTGCCGCGGCGACTGCCGCGCGCATCGGCGCTTCCTTCGTTTCATCAATCAGCGCAAAGCTCTTTTGTGACAGCTCCTCAAGAAGCGATGATTGCACACCGAGTGCGTCAAACGCCTCATCGCGCACATCCCCGATCTGCAAAATATGTGCGCCGATCGTGATGCCGCGCCGTGCTAAGATCTGGCGGCACACCGCACCCGCAAACACCAGCGGTGCGGTAAGGCGGCCGCTGAAATGCCCGCCGCCGCGGATATCGTTTGCGCCTTTATAACGCACCGCACCCGTATGATCGGCGTGCCCTGGACGCGGCACGGACAACTGTGCGGCATAGTCGCCGCTACGGGTGTTTTCGTTTTCAATCACCGCTGTCAGCGGTGCACCCGTTGTCACCCCGTTATAGTACCCCGACACCACGCGCGGCACATCCTTTTCCTGCCGTGCGGTCGCGGTCGGATCGTTACCGGGGGCGCGGCGCGCCATCTGGGCATATACCGCGTCAAGATCGATCGTTTCTCCTGCGGGAAGATCGTGCAAGGTGCAACCGATCATCTCGCCGTGGCTTTCACCGAACACCGACAGCTTGACGCGCTTTCCGATTTCAGAACTCATGTACCGTTCCCCCGATCTGTTTGTATTCCTCCCAAAAAGACGGCCAGCTTTTTTTAATGCTGTGCGCATCCGTGACCGTCACGGCATCCTCACAAAGAAGTGCCGCCACCGCCGCACTCATCACGATGCGGTGATCGTTCGCACCGTCTGCCATGCCACCGACAAGCGGTGTGCCCGTGATGAGCAATTCCTCCTCACGCTCAGCAATTTCACCGCCGAGCGCCTTGATCATCGCCGCTGTTGTTTGCAGGCGGTCACTTTCTTTAAGCCGCAAGCGCGCGGCGTTATATAACCTTGTTGTCCCCGTTGCCGCCGAAGCCGCTACCGCTAAGATCGGCACCAGGTCAGGGATATCCGACACATCGACCTCAATCCCGTGAAGCGGCGCTTTGCGGCATCGGAGCACACCGTCCTGCCACGAAACCTCAGCACCCATTTCCGTGAGCAACGCCTCTATGCGTTTATCGCCCTGCAGGCTGTCGCGCCGCAACCCCGCAACCTTAAGTTCACCGCCGATCGCCGCCGCAACCAGCCAGAATGCCGCCTGCGACCAATCACCCTCGACAGCATCATCGCGCAGTGCATAGCGCTGACCGCCCCTAACGGCATAGCCGCACGCTGTTTTTTCTATCGCGATACCCGCTTTTTGCAGGATATCGACGGTCATATCCACATACCCTGCCGACTGAAGCGGTGAGGTCAGCACAATCTCGCTGTCCTGCTCACAAAGCGGCAGAGCAAACAATAACCCTGTAATAAATTGGCTGGACACATCCCCCGCGACGCGGTATTCCCCACCGCGAAGCCGTCCTTTGATCTGCACGATACCGCCCTCACACGGCGGACGCATCAAAGTCACGCCGTGCGGCGTCAGACAGTCCTCATACACCGTCATCGGACGCACGGGAAGCCGCCCTTTGCCCACAAAGGTGACCTCTTTTCCCAGCGCCGCGAAGATCGGCACAAAAAAGCGCAGTGTCGAGCCGCTTTCGCCACAGTCGGCAACGGACAACCCTTCGCCCATACCCTGTGAAAATGTGACGGTGTCACCCTGCCATACAAAGGAACAGCCGAGTGCTTTGAGACAACGGAGAGTCGCTTCCATATCCTCACTCGGCAGGATGCCGTTCACACGGCTGTCACCCGACAGCGCCGCCGCAATCAAGGCGCGGTGTGCCGCCGATTTGGACGGCGGTGCAACGACCGCGCCGCTGACCGATGTTGCCGAGATTTTCGCCGTGGACATAGCGCTCCCTCCTTTTTGAAGTGTTACAGTCTGGTAGAAGCGAATTGTGTTCACCTCTACAATACTACCACGGGATTATGGTGTACGCACGCCTCCCTCTTTGAGGGAGGTAGCAAAACCGCAGGTTTTGACGGAGGGAGTTTGCTAGCAATGTATTGCGTTGATACTCCCCCAGTCTGCTTCGCAGACAGCCCCCTCTCAGAGGGGGCCAATGGTCAGTTTCCTACGATATTGCCGCAAATTTATATCACAAACTCCCCAAGCGCATCCGTGGCGATGCGGTGACAGAAGGCTTCCCCGATGCCGCGAAGCAACACAAGATCGACCTTGCCGCCAATACACTTTTTATCCAGCTTCACCGCATCGAGATACTCGTCCACCGCAACAGGGCCTTTTGTCGGCAGGCCGAATTTTCGGAGAAGCGCACACAGCCGCGCCGTTGTGCCGCTTTGTGTCAAGCCTGCACGCTCGGAAGCAGCGGTGATCGCCGCCATGCCGACCGCTACTGCGCAACCGTGGCTGATGCCGTCGTATTTCAGATGTTTTTCCAACGCGTGACCGAGCGTGTGCCCGAAATTGAGCAGCTTGCGCTCACCGCTTTCGCGCTCATCATTCTCCACCACGCGGCATTTAACCAGCATACAACGCCGCACAATCTCGCCCAGCAGTTCGGGTGAAAATGCCTGATCCTTCTCGAGCAGTTCAAACAGCGCCGCATCGCGGATGCACGCCGATTTGATCACCTCGCCCATCCCGTCGGTGACATACGCCTGCGGGAGAGTGGACAGCACATCAATATCCGCAATCACACGGATGGGTTGCCAGAACGCACCGACGAGATTTTTACCCTCGGGGATATCCACGCCCGTTTTGCCGCCGATGGACGAATCCACCTGCGCCAGAAGCGAAGTCGGGATCTGCACAAAATCGATACCGCGCATCCAGGTTGCCGCGGCATAGCCCGCCAGATCACCCGTCACGCCGCCACCCAGCGCCACAACAACATCCGCGCGGTCAAACTGCCCGCGGGCAAGCGCGCTGTAAATATGATTGACCGTGACAAGCGTTTTGTGCTTTTCGCCTGCCGGGAAAGTCAGCACCGATACCACACGGTAGCCAGCCCGTACAAGACTGTCAGACAGCGTTTTGGCATAGAGCTTGGAAACATTGCTGTCACAGACGACCAATGCACGGCTGCCTTTATGCACCTCGCGGATCAGCTCGCCCGCGTGCGCAAGCAAGCCGCGCCCGAGCTTGATTTCATACGGTCGTCCCGTATGGACGGGAATGGTGATGGTTTGCATATTTATGACTCCTCAATATCGCGCACGACCGATTTGCCGTCCGCACGAAGCTTGCACAAGCGGCCTTCCTTGATCATACGCATCATATGTGCCTCATCCTTATTTTCAATCGCCTTGCGGAATTCTTCGAGCCGTGCGATCAACTGCTCCAGTTCATTCTCCAGCAGGTCGCTGTTGTGCGCGAACAGCTCGCTCCACAGCACTTCATCCACAGGCGCCACGCGCGATACATCGCGGTAGCTTCCTGCCGAAAACCCTTCATGCCGCGCACTGCAGGGCGACTGCACATACGCGCCCGCCAGCACATGCGGAAGCTGGCTGGTGAAAGCGATCATGCGGTCGTGTTCCTCGGGCGTGGTGACGGTCATACGCGTGCAACCAAGTGCTTTGGCGAGATCGTACATCGCATCCAGCACCTCGTCGGGGGTATCGTCAGCGGGCGTGATGATAAAGCTCGCGCCGTGGAACAGCGCGGCATCCGCCTGCGCAAAGCCGCCTTTTTCCTTACCCGCCATCGGGTGCGCACCGACAAAGTGCAGGCCGTTCGCCTCGCAGATGGGTGTACATTCCTGCACAATAAAGCGCTTGACGCCGCACAGGTCGGTAACGATCGCATCGCTCTTCATTTTCGGGGCAAGCTCCGTCAATACCTCTACGGCCGCGCGCGGCGGCAGTGCCAGAACCAGCATATCCGCCTGCGCAATAAGCTCATCGTTGCACACTTCATCAATGGCGCGGCGCTTGAGCGCCTGCATTACCACTGCGGGATCTTTATCCAGACCCACCACCTGTACGGGTGCCGCTTTTTGCAGTGCCATCGCCACCGATCCGCCCATAACACCGAGTCCCGCAATGACGATCGTGCCCTGCATGGTTTCTCCCTGTCGCATCTCTCATCCATCCTTTTTTTATGGTTATTTGTAGATAGTCAGTTCTTTACCGAACGACGGCGCCAGCGCCGTCAGTTTATCCATAACCCCTGCAAACTGCGTCGGGGTCAGCGACTGCGCACCGTCGCACATCGCGTGCGGCGGATCGTTATGCACCTCAATGATCAAGCCGTCCGCGCCTGCGGCGAGCGCCGCCATACACATCGGCTCCACCAGCGCACTTTTGCCCGTTGCGTGGCTGGGATCGACCACCACGGGCAGGTGGGTCAACTGCTTGAGCAGCGGAATCGCCGCCAGATCCAGCGTGTTACGCGTCATCGTCTCAAAGGTGCGGATGCCGCGCTCGCACAGAATCACCTGTTCGTTGCCGCCTGCCATAATATACTCCGCGCTCATCAGCCATTCCTCGATGGTATTGGACAGACCGCGCTTGAGCAGGATCGGCTTGTTGAGCTTGCCGAGCTCCTTGAGAAGCTCGAAATTCTGCATATTACGAGCGCCAACCTGAATGACATCCACATCCTCAAACAAAATCAGATGCGCCGCGGACATAATCTCCGTCACAATGGGCAGACCCGTTTCCTTGCGGGCGTGGCGCAGAAGCTCCAGCCCCTCTGCCCGCATACCCTGAAACGCATACGGTGAGGTGCGCGGTTTGAATGCACCGCCGCGCAGGAAGGTTGCACCCGCGCCCTTCACATCGTGCGCCAGCTGCACGATCTGCTCCTCACTCTCAACCGAGCAAGGGCCGGCGATCACGGCAAAGGTGCCGCCGCCAATACGACTGCCGTGCCCGAGATCCACCACCGTATCAGCGGGATGAAACTCGCGACTGCCTTTTTTATACGGCTTTGACACGCGCTGAACGCGCTCAACAAATTCCTGCTGCTGGATGAAATCCACATCCACCGTGCTGGTATCACCAAGAAGACCGAGCACAGTCGACTGATCGCCGACCCACTTGTTCACACGGATGCTTCGTTCGCCGAAATAGCGCGAAAATTCTTCGATTTGTTGTTCGCTGACATTGGATTTTAATACGATAATCATACGATCTTCCCGCCTTTACACGAAAAATAGGAAAAGGGACACTCAAAGATGTGCTTTGAGTGTCGCTTTTTGAATCCGACTGTTTTGCAGGAGCACCTGATGAGCCCCGCCACTCATTGCATCATCGCTTTTTACCGTAGCCGAAAAAGCCCTGACCAAAATAGCCAAAGCTTGCATACACGGTAAATCGATTGTTGCATCGACGAGTGTTCATGACATGCACGGTCTCCTTTGAAATTTTATTACTTTACTATGATAAACCAAAACATGCGGTTTGTCAAGTGGTTATTGGTAAGAAATCTCCGACGAATACCCCGACGCCGCCACACAGAGGTATACCTTACCCTCGCCGATAGACAGCTTGGAACCGTCCTTTTCGGTCATGGTAAAGCCGCTTGCACTGCGTGTCCAGTCAAAACGGCGCATCACACCGTCCGAGAACACATAACCTTCGCCGCTTTGCATATAGAAGTCAATGGTGGTGTCGTTTTCCCAGTATTTATCGGTGTACAGCACCAGCACGGTGTTCGGCGTGATCGCGCGCCCTGCGCTGTCCGTGTGCACAGATTCGGAATAGCCGTTTGTTTTGGTGTAAACCTTCGTCGTAGGATCGTAGGTAAAGCCGATCTGCTGTGCGCCCGACAGTCTGATGCTGACCTTGTTCGCCACCTCGCCCATCTGCTCACCGAAGGTCCACGGGATCTCTCTGGTCGGTGTGGTGGAATACTCCATATCCTGAATATAACGGGTCAGCGATTCGCCGTTTGTGCGCAGGCGGTATTCGTAATCGTGCGGATAATCGTGATCGCGCCACGAATAGGCACTGCCGCTGTCGCCGCCGTTGACATCCAGATCCCCGATGTCGGAGGAGGCAATATACGAAAGCGCCGTATAGCTGCCGCCCGCATGGGCATATCCAAGGCCGAGCGCCTCGGCAACCTTGGCAAACGGCGTACGCGCCGAGCGCACAGGGCCGATCGCATCCGGCACGCGCTCACTGTTGGCAAAGACCGCCATCAGACGGGTAATGCCGCCTTCCGTCTCCATCTCCACCCACATATCCGCCGCGCCGATACCGACCTGCTCGGACTGGATAAAATCGTTATTGGCGACCATCACGCCAACAGGGCGCGACATCGCGGAGCCGTTCATATCCGCCACGCCCGTCACGGGGTTGATCTGCAAAGGCGGCGCCGTCGTGGTTGCCACCGTGGTGGTTGTCACGGGCGGGATGGTGGGGATGTTATCCATACCGATATCGATACCGGGAACTTCCTCCTTGCACGCCGTCAGCGAACAAAGCATTGACACTGCGAGAACCGCACAGCCGATTTTCACAATCCATTTATTCATAAGAAGCACTCTCCTTAAATAGAAGATAGAAAAACACAAGATATATGTATACAGTATACTCCCTTTCCACAAAATTTGCAATCCCCAAATATTAGGATTGACAAACTTCTTCGGTTGCGGTAGACTTGTAAAGTAATTTGTATATGCGCTTGTAGCTCAGCAGGATAGAGCGTCCGCCTCCTAAGCGGAAGGTCGGGGATTCGAATTCCTTCAAGCGCGCCAAAACACAAAAATCCGTTCTCGCAAGAGGGCGGATTTTTGCGTTTGTCGCCTGTCACTCGCGGCACGCCGAGAACTGCGCACCCTGCACCATCCGTTTCGCATCGTTGAAATTTGCCGCCTGTTTTGCTATAATGGTATAAACCGCTCATTTCAAAGGAGTCCATATATGCTGGTATATTATCTATAAATTCGACGACTATCCCCTTATAAAGCCGCTTGTGGACGACATCCGCAAAGCATTGCCCGATACCGCTGTGTTTCTGTTTGAGCCCGACCGCGCACCGCGATTCTGGCATTGGCACGCGATCCGCAATTTGCGCAAAAGCCGGTTGGTGCTCGTGTTTGAGTCACTGTCGGGCGAGCCTCAGGCAGCCGGCATGCATATTTCGTGGGAAATCCGCAAAGCCGAAAAGCTGAACATGCGCATGGTTGCCGTCTGCCGCAATCCCGACTGCAGCACCCTGTCCCGTTTTCAGACGATTGCCCTGACGGATGTAACCGCATTTGTCAGAAAGACATTCAACCGTCAGGAGGATGAACACTATGTATGAACTAATTAAAGTCAGCGAGCACGGCTATTACATCGACTGCCCCGCCAAGATGGGGCTGGTGACACTGGAAAACAACGAAGTATTGCTCATCGACAGCGGCAATGACAAAAACGCCGCCAAGAAGGTGCGCGGTATTCTGAACACGCAAGGATGGACGCTTCGCGCGATTCTGAACACCCATTCCCACGCCGATCACATCGGCGGCAATGCGTTTTTGCAGGAGCAGACGGGCTGTGCGGTCTATGCCCCCTCATTCGAGAGTGTATCCGTCACCTATCCCATTCTGGAGCCTGCGCTGTTATACGGTGGCAATCCGCCGTCCGCCCTGCGCCACAAATTCCTGATGGCACAGCCGAGCGTTGTCTGCCCGTTAAGCGAAGCGGTTTTGCCCGACTATGTGCAGATTGTGCCGCTTGGCGGTCACACGCCTGAGATGGTCGGTTTTCGCGTAGATGATGTCATATTTCTCGCCGATTGCCTCTCCTCGGAACAAACGCTTCAAAAATACCGCATCGGTGTTTTGTGGGATGTCGCAGACTATCTGCAAACGCTTGAAATGGTCAAGACGATGACCGCATCGCTGTTCATCCCCTCCCACGCCGCACCGACCGCAGATATTACCCCACTCGCGCAACTCAACATCGACGCGGTCAAGGAGATTGCCGCACATATCGCCGCACTTTGTCAGACCCCGCTCACCTTCGATGAGCTGCTGACCCGCCTGTTCGACGACTACACCCTGACGATGACTGCCGAGCAATATGTGCTGGTCGGCAGTACCGTGCGGTGCTATCTCACCCACCTTTGTGAGCAGGGCATGCTGACCCCCCTTGCCGAACAAAACCGTTTTTGCTGGAAAACAGTAAAATAAGTATATTTTTTATAAGGATTTCGGCGTCTTCCTGCTGTATAACAAGTGAAAAGCTTTAGAAAGGAGACGAGGTCATCCCATGGATAACGGTGCCTGTAGCTACCGCCGCTATCTGGAAGGAGACGAAGCCGCTTTTGAAGAGATCGTAAACGAACTGTTTGACAATCTGGTATTTTTCATCAACCGCTATGTACACGACCTGCCGACCGCGGAGGATCTTGCCATTGACACCTTCACGGAGCTAATCGTACATAAGCACCGCTATGATTTTCGCGTATCGCTCAAGACCTATCTGTTTATGATCGGGCGCAGCCGCGCGCTGACCTTTGTTAAGCGTCGCAAGCCCGCAACGCCGCTCGAAGCCATCGGCGAACCTGCTGACCACAGCTTTGAGGATGTGTTGTTACGCGAGGAGAAGAAGCAGATTGTCAGCGCCGCGCTGGCACAGCTCCCCGAGGATATGCGCATTGCCGTGCATCTGATCTATTTTGAGGAGCTGTCCTATGAGGACGCGGCGCGGGTGATGAAGAAAACCAAAAAACAGCTCGACAATTTGCTGTATCGCGCCAAAAAAGAGCTTCGGTTCATTCTCAGAAAGGAGGAGGTATTGCTGTGAGAACCCCAAACGAACGCTTAGCGGAGATCAACAAGCGTGCCGACGCACGCATCGCCGCCATTCAAAAACGGAACCGCGCCATTGCAGGAGCTTGCACGACGCTGGCAATGTGCCTTGTGATCGGACTCAGTGTATATCGGATGCTGTCTGTTCCCGACGCGCCGCCGCTGGTGCCGCCCGAACACACGACGATCAGCAACACCTCGACCGTGACGCAACCCTCCGTTACGACTGTCTCCGTCGTCGTTTCGACCTTCGCCGACAACATCACAACATCGGTATCCCCATCAAAGACCGATGCGCCGATTTATGTGACGGTAACCACCACCGACGCGATTGCTTCAACCACCACCTCTACGATGCCTTCGTTCCACACCACTTCGCGTGTCGGAACGACCAACGGTATTACCGCCGCGACAACGAGCCGTCCGACCGTGGTGTCATCTCAGACCGTCACGACGAGTACGCTCGCAACAACCACGACAACGGAGTCTGACGGGAGCGACAGCAATGATCAATCACCGCCTTCTGACGACTTTACCACGACAACCCGTCCGGACTGGAGCGGCGGCGATATTCAATCTCCGCCTCACGACGACTATACCACCACAACCCCTCACGCGACGACCACCACAACCCGTCAAGCGACGACCACCACGACCGACTGGGGCTTCCAAGGCGGCGGAACAAATCCACCCCCGACAACGACCACAACAGCCGTCCCTGCGGGAAATGTCGTGTTTTCGGTCAGTTCCTTTGAGGATGTATCGGTCGGCGATGAGATCACCGTCGAGGTGACGGTTTCGGACTATCACTATATCGTATCGGGTGAGCTGTACATTCAATACGATCCCGATGTGTTACAGCTTCAGGCGGAGGTTTCTGCCGCACCTCCCGAAATCTTCAACGGAGCGTATGCAATGAGCCTTCATTGTCCTTCCGAAGGGGATATGGAGCTTCGGTTCTCCACCTCCGCCACGGTTGGTTCCACACAAGGCGGCACACTCCTGCGTCTCACATTTAAAGTGCGCAAAGGCTTCCACGACAGCACAAAGATCATCTGCGAAGTTCCGCAGATGATCTCCGACAGCGGTAGCGGGCATTACGACACGCCCGTCACCGTCATAAACGGTACGATCGCTTCTGCTGAGTCAGGATACGATCCCTGGGTATAATCTGTACAAGGAGGAATATTTATGCTACGAAAACTGACAGCCATCGTCCTTTGCCTCTGCCTGCTGATCAGCGGCATCACAGTCACGGCAACCGCCGCCGAGGAACGACCCACTCCTTCCCTGTATGAAGCGGTGCGTCTGTTTTATGCCGTTGCAGGCAAGATCACGCTTCACCCGCAAGAAGAAGCGCTTGCCGACCTCAACGGCGACGGCAGCTTCACGCTCGAGGATGCTACTGCCGCGTTCTACCTCGCCTGCGGTATGAAAGCACCATTGCGAGCGTTGGCGTTTGACGCGTATCTCTGGCAACTCGGCAACGCCGCTTCTCTTCCCGATGATCCGCTTATGATCACAGATTACGCCGCTATGAACACATTTTTTCGAACAAACGCGGGATTTGTAAATGCGGCGTGGATGCTGGACATTGATTTTGACACGAAGGCCTTGCTCGCCGTTCCTTTAAAAAGCTACAACAGCTATGTCACCGCCGTCTGCACGGACACGAACGCCGTGTATGTGTCGTTGGTCACATTGCCGACAAAACCCGATATTCCCTATACTGCCTATGCCTTTATCACCGTTGACAAAGACGCCGTCATCGGTAAAACGATTGTCGTTTCGTCAACCGCTGAAACCGACGCCGTTGTCACGGGGCGTGACTTATACGGACGCTACGATTGCACCAACGCTTACGCGGGCGGCTCGCGGCGCACATACGGCGTGGACGCTTTGGAAAACGGAACCGCAACCGCTTATGTATCCTACATCGTGCCTTCAACGGGCTACGCCATCACGGGGATGAGCTATATCGCCACCGACGATGTCCTGTTTGTGATGTGTGATCTGCGTATTCCCGCTCCCAGTGAATACGGCCTTTCTGTCGTACAGACCGTTTCGGGAAGTATGACGATCGGAAACGGTGTGTACAACGGGCAAACGGTGGTGCTGTGCGAGCGCTTCCACTACCCGACCGACGCCGTGGTCGGCAAGCCGATCGATCATCAGATCGTGTATCAAAGCGAGGAATTAGAATTTTACGGTGAAGACCGCTACGAAAGCGAAGGACAACTGATCACCTCGCTTGAACAGCTTAAAGCGGCATATGCCGCCGAACGACGCGGTTCCCCCGATTACACCAAAGGCTTTGACGACGCGTATTTTCAAAGTCACGCGTTGATTCTGCTCAAACCGTATTATCCTGTACTGCCGTACGGCGTGACGCTTGATGGTGTCGGTGTCGAAGATAACACCTTGCACCTCACCGTGCGCTATACCAATCTTGATTACTGCCTTCCCGCGCTCTATTACGGGCGGATTCTGATCGAAGTGGATGCCAGGGACCTTGTCAACATTGATAAGGTTGAATGTCATCAAGAAGAAACACTGATCCAAACACTTCCTCCGTCATATTATGAATGAACGCAAAAAAGAAGTTCGCGATTGGCGAATGATCGTTAACGGAGAAAACTACCGAACCGTCGTAGGGCGGGGGCTTGCTCCCGCCGCCGGCAAATAAACTGAGTCCTTCTCGATGATTTAAACACTCGAGAAGGACTTATTTTTTACTTAAAATTGTCTTTGTTGCTTTTATTGCGAGTTTCGCGGTTGTGTCACAACCACATCGGGTGTACCCGAACCCCCGTGTAATTCAGAATACAATGCATATGGCTCCCACTGTTTTGGTTGTAGATTGCGATAGAATTGTAATAATTCGAATGAGGGTGCTTTCTTTGAGGCAAACGGCTTTTTATAGTTATTAACAAGGGAATCATATGGTAAAACCCACAGATGCACAATGGTATAATAAGATGTAAACGAAAAAGAAAACCCCTCCCGTCGTAAGCAAAATTTGCTTACGACGGGAGGCGCTTTTTATCGCTTGATTCTCAACCAATAGTCGCGTCCTTTTTTCTCTCGCTTGAATGGATTTTCCTGATCATATGAATTTAAAAAGAAACCCATGTACAACGGACTTTTTTGCGGGATTGCGAATTCGAAAATCATTTTATAAAATGCTTCGAAAAAGGTTTGCTCTTCTCGCACGCGTATCCATGGCTCTGCAAGTGTGGTGCGAGGATCAACATCCGGATAGCGCTCCCACGGAATCGGCTTGCTTAGATCGGCAATGTCATAAACGGCATCGTCGATCGTGAATTGTTGTAGTTCTTGCTGAATGGTTTTCAACTCCTGCACCAGCTCGCCCAAATCTTCGTAATACACAATACCGTGATCGCATAGATCGATTAACAACCGAGGAAATCGCTCACCCCAATTTCCAAGCCCTTCAAGATGATAGGATATACTGGAGAAGAAGGCAAACACCCGGTCACCTTTTTCTAACAGTATTTTCAATACTATACCTTTGAACTGTGACGGATCGGATTTGCTTCTAAAAGCACTTTGGATGCATACCACAAGCATTTCATCCTTTCTAGAGAAGTTAGAAGAAGGGGGTTATCAAGCAGTCACTTGTTCCTAGATGAGGGGTTGGAAATATTCAGGGACAGCGGCGGGAGCAAACCCCCGCCCTACGGACACAGGGGAAATTTCACATTCTCCGTTAAGAACATCTCGCGATTACTCGCGAACTTCTTTTTTTATGGTTTATTCCTTATACAAAGCAAAGCCTTTTTTGAACTCCTCAAGAGTTGCGGCTCGTTTTTCATCCAGTGCCAGATAGTTCACCACATAATCCTTCTTGTTAATCGTGGTGTAGTCGTTGACACTGAACCACACCGCGCCGACAATGTTGCGGCAGAAGGCGTTTTCTTCTTTATCCTTATTGTTCAGACAGGTGAACATATCCCGCACCCAGGCCACTTGCTGGCTGGCGTTGCGACCAAGGGTGGTGGTGTCCCAATTGTTTGTACTCCAGTTGAACTGTCTTTCACCGCCGGCACCCGCAGCAAATTCCGAGATGATCCACGGCTGGTTGATGAAGTAATCCTTGAACGCGTTATAGCATGCCGTATAACGACTTTTGAAGGATTCAAATTTCGAGCTGTTGCCCATCTCGTAGTTTGTCAGACCGAGTACCTGCACATACTCCTCGCCGGGCATATAGCACAGTGCCTCACCCCAATTGCAATACGGCGTTGCGGGCGTGATGGGGTTGAAAATCCAGATGCAGTTGTCAACACCTTCCTTCTTGAAGATGTCGTACATGCGTTGCCAGGTCTGCACAAAGATATCGGTATCCAGAAGCGACACGATACCGCAATAGCTCGTCCAGTCGGTATCCATCTCATTGTTGAGACGGAACAGCACGGGCTTACCGTAAGCCTTGATATCCTTTGCCAGTCTGCGGAACTGCGCATCGTGCGTGCCGCGCAGAATATCAAAGGACGGATTCTTGGCATACATATTCGAGTTGTTATTGGTGGTGAACTGATAGGTGAACTGCAGCACAGGCTTGCCGTTGAAGCCGTTGCCACCCGCAAATTCATTCGCCATATCGAGCGGGAACTGATTGTAGGACGAACCGTACATCAGATGCGAATAGGTCGGCATAATGGCATACTCATAGCCCGTTGCCGTGCTGATGCGGTCGTATTCCTCACGGATCTTACTGCGCTGACTGCTGTAAGAGCCGTCGGTCTTATCCACCATGCTCTTGGAGAAGAAGCCGAAATCGGTCTGCTGCTGATCAAGCAGTTTTTCATAATACGCCTTGGTCTCATCGTTCCAATACGACGGCATCGGAATGTCATACTGACCCTGCGCGTTGACGGGTGTGCCCTTCATCGTCACCCGTTCAAACGAACGGATCAGACGATCGATGACCGAGGTGGTGGGTACATCGCTCTTGAGAATCATCAGATAGAACAGGTTGTACTCGTTCGGCTTACGGATGACGGCAATGCTGTAATAGGGCATTGCAATATTCGTTTTGTTGCTGATGGCGATGTCATAGGTACGCACCTCATAGCCGCTGAGCATCGCAGTGGACACCACGGGCGTACGCTGATAGGTCATACCGTTGTTCGTCATATAGGTGCTGTCGTTGATATAACGGTCGAGCCATTCGGTGCGGTAGGTTTCCCAACCGCTTGCCGTATTACCGTAGGTACTGCGGTCCTCACGCGTCAGCGTCAGCGAGAAGTGGCTGTTGGTATAACGCGAGCGAAGTGCGCCGAGCGAATAATCCTCTTTCCAGTCCATCGGCACATCGATCTGATAGCCGCGCGCATAGTTCACGATACGCTTGGAGGTGATGGTATGATAGATCTTCTTGTTGTCGGCAAGTACATTCATTGCCGTAGCATCCGAACGCTCACCGTTAACATACAGTTCCATTGCCGTCAGGCTGGGCAGACCGGCGGTCTCCTCAATATCCATCAGCGTAGGACGCACTGCCTCAAGCGGTTTCTTGGATGCCACGCGACCCGACGGTTCTTTGTACGCCTTGACCTGAAGCTTGTTGATGGTCAGCGTCGAACCCGTCGAACCGACGGTATACACCTTGATTGCCGTCAGTGCGACCATGCCATCGATACGGCCCTTGTCGCTGACCGTCAGATCGGACACCTTGACGGAACCTTTATAGGTGCCTTTAGGAAGATCCTCCGAACCCGCATCCAGATTGGCTCCCGAAATAAATTTCTGAAGTTTGAAATACTGACGGCCTGCCGCCACATCGGTCACGCTGTCACCCAGCAGATCGGGCAGGCTGTCGCCGACATAGAAGTTGATGCTGGTCTGCGAGCAGGTCATGGTGAAGTCATACTCGATCACCGCATCCTCGGGAAGCAACAACTTCTCGTCATAGATATAGGTCGCATACGGCCAGATACCGCCCACATTGGTGAATCTTGTTCCGCCGTTTGACAGCTTTTCCTGACTGACAATGGCTTTGGCGCCGGCGCTGGCAAGCACGGGATTGTGCCAGCTGTCCGCCGTCGGAGCAAGCAGATCCACCGTCACCAACTGATCGCCTTCACCGTTTATGGCGTAGAGCAAGATCGCCTTGGCATCCGCCGAGTTGATCTTGCCGTCGCGGTTGAAATCCGACGCCGCCTGTTGATCGGTCGGCATCACATCACTGCTGACAATCCAGCTGAGCAATGCGCGCACATCCGATGTGCCGACAGAACCGTTGCCGTCGACATCGCCCAGACGGTAGGTTGCCGCGGTGACGAGACTTCCGCCCACCGACAGCATCCCCGCCAGCAAGGCGAGCGTGGCAATAAACGCCCAGATCCGTTTCATAAAACATCCTCCTTCGGGATTTTAATACAATCGTAAAATATAGCGATGCACAAACCGTGTCACGCCCGAGCGGGTGCGCAGGAGCGCGATCAACGCTTCGCGTTCATCCGATAATACCTGCAGTTCTTCATCGGTCAGCGTATGCTGGCTGAATTTTGCCTTTTGCGCCAACGCATACAAGGTTTCAGAGGGAACCATACCCACGCGTTGCCCCATCCGTCCGATCTCGCGCCACAGTATCAGCGCCTTCTCGTTCGGTGTGCTTTGCACAAAACGCTTATTCCGTCTCGCTTCGCGTAAGCGGCGCTGTCCGATCACCGCGGCAATCACCGCCGCCGCTGCAAGCGCCCACAGCAATACCTTACCCAAAACCGCGAAAATTTCACGCCACGGAATGGTCGGGCCCGCTTCATCGGGTTGTGTCGGCTGGGTCGGACGGGTGGTGTTTTCCGACCACTGCGTCGTGGTGGTCGTGACCGTCGTAGTGGTCGTCTCCTGCTTTTCAGGCTCGGGAGGCGTCGATTCCAATACGATCCAGCGGTTCAGCGCCGGCTCGTAATATTCCACCCATGCGTGTTCCATATCCGCTGTTACGACTGTCGGCTCATTCGCTTTCACCTGTGTCATATATCCCGTGACATAACGGGCACTCACACCCGCCGCACGGAGCAGCACCGCCGTCGAGGTGGCAAAGTGGACACAATAGCCCGATTCGCCGTCCTCGATAAACCAACGGGCAAAATCCTTTTCCGACGGCGGCATACGCTGACAGTCGTCCTCGTAGGTCGCCATATCGTGCACATACTTGGCAATGGCATCCGCTTTGGCGGTCGCCGATTGCTCATCGGTCAGGATCGTCGGCAAAAATGCCTCTGCCCATCCCCGCGTTTCCACAGGAAGCGTGCGATAATAGGTCGGGTTGATCACATTGGATCCAAACGAGACCTCGGTTGCCACATTCGGGATCTGCGCTTTCCAGTCCTCGGCAACCGGCACGACCGACCAGGTATACTTCATATCCTTTTCGGTGTTTTCCGCAATGCCGTCCACGAGTTTCACCGAACCCGTCACATAATACGGCACCAGCAAACGGCGACGGAACCATTCCGTCTCCACCGTCAGCTTTTGTGTTTCCACATCGCTTCCGAACGGCATCACCGCGATGCCGTCTTCGCGTTCTTCATCCGACTCCCATGAGTAGCCGGTGTACACATTCATATCCTGCTCACGCAGGTATACAACGCCGTCTGTCGGTGCTGTCACCGTCAGCACGGGATATTGCAGAAAGAAACGGGAACCGAGTCCCTTCAGGTCAACGCCGTCAATCTCACCGCCGCTGCCGCCCGAACCTGCGCCCTCAAAACCGAGCATTTCGAGAATCTGATCCTGCACGGTGGAGAAGGGATTGCGATACCCCTTTTGCGGCACGGCAACAAACAACATCGCCACCGCCGCCGTCACCGCCACCAAAGACAGCAATGTCCTGTGCGGCGCATGCACAGGATCATGTCGGCGCGCCGACGCGGTGATCAGCAAGGTCACCAGTCCGACAAGCAGGAAAAACAGGCACGCACCGTTGGGGGTCGTATCGGTCACAACCAGACACGGCAACAACATTGAAAATGCCGCCAGCAGGGCAATTACCGTCGGTCGGCGACGGCAAACGACCCATGTCACAATCAGCGCAATCAGTGCCGCCGCAATTGCCATCGGCAGATCCGCCTTGACACCGTACCACGCACCGGGGAAGCGGATAACACCCCATTGGTACGCCTGATCATAGGTATACGAAATGCGGGTAATCAGCGCCTGCGTCTGTGTCTGCGCTTCGCCGCCACTCCAGAAAAACAGTGATGCCATTGCCGTGATGCCCAGCACCACCGCACCGCCGTAGCGGAATGAAAACCCGATCGCGCCGACCAGCGCAAACAGTCCTGCGACCATCACGATCATCGGTACCTGCTCGATCTTCAGATCAAAGCCCGAGATGAGACATCCCACCGCACTGACGGCGGTCATCGCACCGAGGATCGCGGCTAAAATCGTTTTGGAGGTTTTGTTATCCATGCGCCTCACCTCCGATAAAAATCTGTCTGGAGGCGGGAGCTTGCATCGCCACGGCTTCTTTTGCCGCTTCCACGCACAGCATCGTATCGATCGCGCGCATCAGATCATCCTCCAGCGAGATGGCAAACCGCAGCTGTCCTTTTTCGGTGGACGCGCAGATTTCAAAACTGACACCGCGCGACAACAGATAGTTGCCGAAGTACAGCAACCGTCCGTAAATACGGTCAAGCTCATCGGGGGTTCCTGCGATTTCCAGCGTCAACAGCACAGCACCCTGATCGGGTTGCATCGGTTCACGGATGATGATTTTGCCCGTTTTCGCGGTCAGCTTCCAGTGAATCTGATTGAGCGCATCGCCGGGGCGATATTCACGCAGTTCGTGATGCTCGGAATACCCGCCGCCTGCACGCGGTCGCCACGAGCGGGCGAGCAACTGCTCAATGCCCGCGGGCATCGGCATCTTCACCTCAATGGGACGCACCGTGATTGCCGTCTTGGGCAAATGACGCACAGGCAAAGCAATCAAGCCGAGGGCATCGTACACCCACACGCGACGCGCGGAAACTTCCAGCTCACCGCAGTGCTGTGTGTCGATCACCGCGTTTTGGCGGCGTTTCCAGGTGGCACCGTCGGGGATGCGTCGCACAAACAGCCGCCCGACAAACCGCGGCATGGCAAACGGACATTCACCCACAAGCCGCGCGTGCGTCTGCGTGCCGATATTCACTTTGTCGGGTGCTTCAATACGCACCCGCAGGCTCAGCATCGCGGGAAGGCTGATAAGCAACGACAGCCACGGGATGCCCAGCACCGTTAAAAAGAGGATATACGATATCCATTTCTGATAAAAGGTATAAAACACCGTGCAAACCAACAGCACCAGAATATACACGGTTCGTCTGAGCGCCGCCTTCATCGCAGATTCGGGGACGGCACGCGCTCAACAATCAATTGAAGCGCCGCTTCCTCGGTCATGCCCTGACCCTCGGCAGCAGGCGACAGCAACAAGCGGTGTGCCACCGTCTTGACAAACACATCGCGCACATCCTCGGGCACAACATAATCGCGGCCCTTCAGCTGCGCGATCGCTTTGGACATCGCCGTCACAGCAAGCGTCGCACGCGGCGAAGCACCGCGCAGGATATTCTCGCTTGTACGCGTCGCGTTGATCAAGTCGACGATATATGTAACCACTTCTTCTTTGATGTGGGTCTTTGCAACCTCATCCTGCATCGCGCTCAGGTCGGCGCGGCTCATCAGCGCCGAGATGGTGTGAAGCGGGTTGCCCTCACGGCGATCCATGACCATTGCCACCTCATGCGCGGCATCGGGATAGCCCATCGACAGACGCACAGTAAAGCGGTCCATCTGGCTGTCGGGAAGAAGCGAGGTACCCGCCGCACCCGTGGGGTTCTGCGTCGCAAGCACGATAAACGGGGTCGGGAGCTTATGGGTGGTGCCGTCAACCGTCACCTGACCCTCCTCCATCGCCTCAAGAAGCGCCGACTGCGTACGCGAGGTGGCGCGGTTAAGCTCGTCCGCCAGGAACAGGTTGCACAGCACCGCACCCTTCTGATAATTCAGCTCGCCCGTTTTCTGGTCGATGACCGAATAGCCCGTCACATCCGACGGCAACACATCGGGCGTAAACTGCACACGGCTGTACTCCAGATCCATCACCTTGGAAAAGGCAAGCGCCATCGTCGTTTTGCCGACACCGGGGATATCCTCCAGCAAAATGTGTCCTTTTGCGAGCATCGCCGCCATCACCCATTGCAGGGTAGCATCCTTGCCCACGATCACGCGGCCGATCTGCGAAAGCACCTGTTTTGCCGCCGTGGAAACTGTCATCTGTTCTGTCATGAATTGCACTCCTTCACACTATATGATTCATAAAATGCCATATTTATTCTATTATACCGAATTTTAATCAAACTGTCAAATGATTTTATCTAAAAAGCACATTCCTGCGAACACCACCTCAAGATGGCTTTTGAAATCCATCTCTACATATTGACAATCGCTGTTTTAATCATCTTCGCCGATTGACTTTCTGCTCAATTTGTGCTATATAGCATACTGGAGGCGATATTTATGACCATTTTCAACGCCCGTATTCTGCGCGGCGATACCAACACCTTTACACACGGCTCACTGACCGTGGAAAACGGCAGAATTGCCGCCTTTGACCGCCACGAAACGGACGGTTTTGATGCCGAGGGGCTTTTTGTCCTCCCCGGTATGATCGACACGCACATCCACGGCTATGTCGGTGAGGAATTCGCCAAAGAAAGCGGGGATTTCGGAGATGCCCCCCTGGCACTTGCCCGTGAGGGTACGACAGGGTTTGCCGCAACCGTCCGCTGTATGCCGCTTGAGGATATGCTCGCCGCCGACCGCAACATTGCTGCGCTGTCGCGCACACCCGCCGCCGGCGCCAAAGTATTCGGCATCCACAACGAAGGGCCGTTTGTTTCCTACAAACGCACGGGAGCGATGCAACCGCCCGTTATCGACTGCACGATCGACGCGATAAACGCGATGCTGGAAGCAGGCGACGGCTGTCTGCGCTTTGTCACCATTGCTCCCGAGCGCGAAAACGCGTTGGATGTTATTGCTCACCTGACCGCAAGCGGTGTCCGCGCATCACTGGGACACACCGACGCGACCTATGCCGAAGCCATGGCAGGCATCGAAGCAGGTGCGTATCGTGCTACTCATGTTTTCAATGCGATGCGTCCTTTTTCGCACCGCGAAACAGGTATCCTCGGTGCAACCCTGACCGACGACCGCGTATCGTGTGAGCTGATTGCCGATTTTGTTCACCTCGACCCTGCCGCCGTGAAGCTGGTTTACCGTATGAAAGGCGCCGACAACATCCTGCTGATCAGCGATGCGGGCGCCCAATCGGGATTGCCCGACGGCGATTACATTGTCGGAGGTCGCGTACGCCATATGCGCGGCGGTCTGTGTCTGACCGACGACGGCGTGATCTGCGGAAGCTGCTTCTCCATGCTCAAAGGCGCACAGAACCTGCGTTCGATCGGTGTTCCGCTTGAGGAAATCGCGACAATGGCATCCCAAAACCCCGCCAAGGCACTTGGCGCGGATGACCGCGTCGGCTCGCTCGAAATCGGCAAACAAGCCGACCTGATTGTTGTCGACGAACAGTTCAACCTCCGCGCCGTGTTTATCGACGGTGTGCAGATTGTGTAAAAAAGGAGCCAATGTTATGCGCCTTGGAATCGATATCGGCGGCACTGCCGTCAAACTCGGCATCGTCGACGACGCAAACCGCGTAATCGACACCCGCACCATCCCCACCGATGCCGACCGCCCCGTCTGTAAGATTTTAAAGGATATCATCGACGCCGCACAGCCGCTTTGCGACACCTATCACCCGCGCTTTGTCGGCATCGGTTCACCCGGCCGTGTCAATCCCGAGCGCGGCATTGTCCTGCGCGCAGGACATCTGCCGTTTGATAATACGCCGGTTGCCGATATCATCGGGTCTGCGTTGAAGCTTCCCGCCGCCATCGACAACGACGCCAACTGCGCCATGCTTGCCGAACACACCATCGGTGCGTGTGCCGATGTGCGGGATGCACTGATGGTCACCATCGGCACGGGTATCGGCGGCGCAATCCTGATCGACGGCAAGCTCTACCGCGGTTTCAACTTCCGCGCAGGCGAACTCGGACATTTTATTCTCGATCACAAAGGGCGTCCCTGCCCCTGCGGACTGCACGGGTGCTTTGAGCAATATGCCTCCGCGACCGCCCTTTGCGAGCAGGCAGAGGAAGCGGCAAATGCCGCGCCTGACAGCGTGCTTGCCTCCCTTATCAAGGAGCGCGGCAACAACGGCAAGGTGCTGTTTGAAGCTGTCTCGCAGGACTGCCCCGTTGCCAAAACCGTGCTTTCGCGCTACGGCGAATATATGGCGATGGGACTCAACAGCTTTATCAAGATTTTTATGCCCCAATGTATTGTGCTGGCAGGCGGCATCACCAAAGCAGGCAACCCGCTGCTGGATGCCATCACACCGCATCTGCTGCCCGAAGCGGATCTACGCCTCTCCACACTCAGCGGAGACGCGGGTATTCTCGGCGCGGCATCGCTGGAAACCGCAGGATAATGACAAACGGAGGAGACGGTTATGTTCAACAAATGGAATTCCACTGCAAAAAAACTCCGCAATAAAACAATGTCCGTTCAGGAGTTTGTCAATAAAAACGAACGAAAAACGCTGTACTATTCCACCCCGTTCATCGAAAACGAAAACGGCAGTTCGCCCAATGTACTGCAAACAAAAGACTCCGACATTCTGTACTTCCCCGCTTTTACCGCGATGTCGGGACTCAAGGCATACATGACCGCCATCGGCTGTACGGAGCATATAATGATAAAAGGCGATCTGAAAGGTCTTTTGGCTTCGCTGGACGCGCATCCGGCGCTGAGCGAATGGGGTGTCGTCGTCGATCCGCAATCCCCGCTTGTTGCGGAAATCCCGCCGCAAACCCGCGTACAACCCAAATGTTTGCGTTAATTCAAAAAAATTCATAAAAACTCTTGACAAGTGGCATTCTGTTCGCTATAATAACTAGCGTTCCCTTTGGGACAGGTTTTATGGCGGTATAGCTCAGTTGGCTAGAGCATGCGGTTCATACCCGCAGTGTCGTTGGTTCGAATCCGACTACCGCTACCACATACGGCCCGATGGTCAAGCGGTTAAGACACCGCCCTTTCACGGCGGTAACACGGGTTCGATTCCCGTTCGGGTCACCATCGCGCTTTCGCGGCAATCGCCTCGGCGGCGCACATTTGCGCGTATAGCTCAGCTGGTTAGAGCGCCTGCTTCACACGCAGGAGGTCAGCGGTTCGAGTCCGTTTACGCGCACCATGTTGTAGGTACAAAATAGATACCTACGCTAAAAACCCCGATGCCAAGCGGTTTTCGGGGTTTTTTTGCACCCAAAAATAGGTGTCATTCAAAAAGATACCAACCCCCTTTCATACGGACTCGAACCGTTGCATAACAAATTTAGCCCCGAATTTGAAGGATTTCCTCCTCAGATTCGGGGCTTTTTTGCTTTCTTTCAAAAAAATATTTGTTAATTGTTTGTGTTCCCCGGCAACCATCTGTTGATTGACGAGCAGCCATACACGGTGGTATAAATGAAAAGCAGGACACCCGCAAAGGCATCCTGCTCATGTTAGGTATTACTCTGTTTCGTCATCGAGGCTTTTGTATACAGAAAGATAATATTCCAACATTGTGTTGATCGTTTTTTCACGGCTCATCACGATCTCACGGATCGTGCGCACTTTTTCCATGGCGACTTCCGGTAAATAATCCAAAATGACGGGAGCTCCTTCTTCGGGCTCAGTACAGCGTTGGGAATCGGTGACACATTGTACCTTGAACAAAATCTGTTCAATTGATCCCATATCTTTTTGCAAAGCAGCAATCTGATTAAAAACCTCTTTTTGGGTGATTGTGTTCGTCGACATAAATGAATCCTCCATTTCATATTGCGGAGGACGCGCAAGGCATATCGTATGATCATCTACGAAGCGCGCCCTGCCGTTTTTCACAAGACCTTTGGCCCTTTTCGGCTAGGTCGCTTCATATTCATTTCCTTGCTCGTCAACAACCATGATGTTTTTTGTGATGGGTGTCGCCCCCCTTGCTTGTGACGTGCATTTACGAATACCGTTTTTTGTGATGGGTGTCATCCCCAATTCGCATTTTCAGTATAGCACGATCCACACCATATTTCAACAAAAAATTGATAAACCGCTTTCGAGAGTATAAAGTGACATGCTGTTGATTGACGAGTTGCTGTATACGGTGGTATAATGGCATCAAAGGCGGTGATACGGATGAATTGGTGCTTTACGGATGTGCGGTCAATTCTTATGGGTAAGTCCCAAACTGCAAAACAGCCGCTCTGCGACTTGTTGGCATACAGTATGTTTCATCCAACCACCGAAAAGATGAGAGAACGGATCACATCGTACCAATCATCCGATATACACATATACGCTTGTGTCGAAAACAATGTATATCTCGGATTGATCGTCTATCGTCTTTGCGACCGCGTCGCCACCATTTTAGATATTGCCGTATGTGAGAATGCACGAAGCCGCGGCATTGGTACATTCTTGATTGATGGACTATTGCGTGACTCCAACGCATCACAAGTGCTTGCCGAAACCGATGACGATGCCATTGGCTTTTATCAAAAATACGGTTTCAGGGTGACAGATACCGAAACTGTATATGGTTGCAAACGATATTTATGCCGTTATAGCCCGCTCGAAACCAAAACCATTACCCGTGATAATTGGCAACGGGTGGTGTCAAAATCATTCCGTTATGCCGAGAAAATATATGGCGGTTTTCGTTACGTGATCGGTTTGCTCACGATTGACGCAGTCGCAACACCCCTCAAAAAGACGATGTTCGGCAAAGAACTTGTGCTTGCCGATAAGGGCTATCGCTGGTTGCAGATTGCTCCCGCTGATGAGCCGTGGTGGCTGACAGCGATGATTGATTCGAACGACAATATCGTGCAGTATTATTACGATATTACTGACCGCAACATTCTTGATGGTGAGAACTCGCGATTTTATGATCTGTATTTGGATGTGGTGGTGCTGCCCGATGGCAATGCGACAATTCTTGATAAGGATGAGTTGACTGCCGCTTTAAAAGTCGGCATCATTAGGAATACGCAGTATGAAGCGGCAACCGCCACCGCCGAGCAACTTTTAACAGAAGTGCCGCCGAATCTTGATGAACTCGAAGAGTTTGCTATGACGGTGTATCAAGAATTGGTGAAAGGATAGGTCAAATTCGATGATTAACATCTTATTGGAAAGCTATGATTTTGATGCGCCGTGGCTCTATGATGAAATAAAACAGTATATAAAACCGCATCATACCGTGGCTGTGGTTGCGCTCTCCTTTCGTGACAGTCGCGTCAAATCATTAGCAGATTGGAACGCCTTGTACAGCAAGGACAACGGACAGCTTTATAGCGGCATTGTCGATGCATTCCGTTCTTATGGTATTGCCGAAGAACAAGTGCAATTTATCAACTATTTTGCTGACACAAAGGAAACGGCATCACAAAAGATCGCCGATGCGGATATTCTCTACTTTCTTGGTGGCTTACCGGACAAAATGATGGAACGCATCTATACAATGGATCTGCAAGAAGTGCTTTCGAAACATAACGGAATTGTTATGGGATACAGTGCGGGTGCTGTCATTCAGTTGGATGAGTATCACTTGGCTGCCGATGACAATTATCCCGTGTTTGGCTTTTATAACGGCTTGTCGTATATTGATCAGTTCTATCTGCAAGTGCATTATGGCGGAAACACATCACAACAAGATGCCATCCGCAAAGTAATTGCCGAACGCGGCAAACCCGTATATGCTACATCAGTCGGGCAAGGTTCCATTGTCGTAGACAACGGAGAGATACGGTTGCTCGGCGATGTTAAACGATTTGATTAAGTCGGATCGTAGCCATG
>JAZRTC010000098.1:0-13525 GCA_045651865.1 Acutalibacteraceae bacterium | reverse complement strand
TAAACAATCTGGAAATTCACGATGCGTCGATTGAGGCGTTCAAAAACGGATTGGCACTTCATCCGTAAAACATGGTTCACCCGTGCAACAAACTTGTTGCGCGGGTGAATTTCTTTTTTAGAGGAAATGTGTGAGAAATTTTGCAATTCTTGGGCAATTTGCATATTGCTTTGTTCTACATAATGTAGTACACTATGGATAATAGCTATTCTACAAGATGTAGCACAAGTTTTGTATGTAAGGAGTTGTAGTATGAAACGATCTCTTTCTCTTCTGCTGACGGTTGCGATGTTGCTCGCAATTGTGCCGATGGCGGGGTGTTCCTCCGCACCCGATGCGGATAACAGCGAACCGTTCCGCCTGTCAAGCATCACCGATGTGACCGATGGCGACGCCACCAATGTCTACCTCGTCACCGCGCCTTATACCGATACCTACACCATCACCTCATCCGACACCAGATCGCTTGCAATGTATGACGGCGGCAAGCGTGTGGCGAGCGGGGAAGGGGAATTGACCGTTTCGCTGACCGAGGGCGCGAATTACACGCTCGAGGTAAAGACGGCGCAAAGCGACGCGATGTTTTCGCTCACGGCGCAGGCGGACAATCATCTCATCACCCTGCCTTACGATGTCAACACCCCTACCGATGTGACGAACATCTCGCTTGAGAGCGACGGCACAGACCCGCTTGTTCCTGCGCAGGTCAACTATGTTCCGCGTGAGGGCGGCACCTACATTTATTCCAACAACCCCGAGCAGTTCCGCCCCAATCATGTGAATCAGGCGTTTATGCGTAACAAGGGACTGACGGGCGAGGTGTATGTCACCTTTGAGCACGCCAACTACTCGGGCTCGCCCGTGTATCTCGGCTATCAGCTGCGAAACGAAACCGACCACGATGTCTATATCACCATCACCAATGTCGGCTATCAGTCGACCGGTACCTGGTTCGGCCAGCTCGCGTGGTACGATTTCTATAACACCAAGTTTGAGTTCCCCAGCGGCTATTACAACAAAAACGGCACCGTTTCGGCGAAGTATCAGAGCTTCCCCGACTATGCGTATCAGGAGTATGACCCGCGCGTGTTCCAGCCGACGACCTACCGCTTGCCTGCGGGTGAATATTTCTGGGCAATCGGCGGCACGACCGAGGATGCGTACCTGAACATCGATGTGGACAAGTCGGCAAACGAGTTTGTCAACCATATCCGCTGTGCCAACGGCAATGTCAAGTTCACCGTCACAGGCGGTGAGGTCACGGGTACGATGTACTGCTACGACGACCCCGCCGCGATTGCCGATCACCCCGAGGCACTCGGCTATGTTGCGGGCGGTTATGCTCAGCAGTATTCGGGTATTGCCAACCACCACGGCGTCATCGACAACTATATGACCTGGACTTTCAGCGATGAGACCAAGGACGGCTCGTTGCCCGTGACCTATACAAACTATTATGACGATAATCTGCCTGCGCAGACCGCACCCTATGCCGCGTACAACAGCACGCCGCATACCGTGGAGCGCGGCACGACATGGATGACCCATCTCAATCCGCAGAACGACCACAAAGCAGTCGGTATGGATCTGGTGGAATTCATCTGGCACGACGACAACGGCAACGAAGTCATCATCGACAACGACCACGCCGACGGTGCGGGTCTGCCCGCCAACACAGCAAACTGGATGATCGAATATCAGGATCACTTCACGCTGGTCAATCAAGGTGACACCGACCGTAAGGTCAAGCTCAGCTTCAAGGATCACGGCACACTTGCTATGCTGGTGCGCGACAGCCAGACCGGTGAGGTGCTCAAAGCGCGTTACACGATGGGTCTGTGCGAGGAAAACACCAGCTATGTCTATTCCGTTACCGTGCCTGCGCACAGCGTCAAGCAGATCACCATGGATTATCTGCTCGTCGCCTGCTCCTACGGCAGTGTCAAGCATTTCGCAACCTTATCGACCCCGGAAGGAGAATGAGCGTGAAACGAATTGTAAGTATATGCCTTTGTGCGGCAATGCTGATTGCCCTTTGCGCAAACGGTGTCGCACCTGCGGCGGTCAGTGCCGCATCCTATACACTCACCACCGCCGATGTCCGCGAGGTGCTGAATTGCAGTGTGGGCAAAGCAACACTGTCTGACAGCCTTCGCAATCTCGGCGATTTCAACGGCGACAGCAAGGTCAACTCCACCGACTCGCGCATGATCCTGCTGTCCATTGTCAAGGGGCAAAACACGGTTGCGGATGTACCCGCCATCCGTCTGTCGAGCTTGTCTGACCTGACCGATGCGTCTGCCACACGCACCTATCGTGTAGTGGCACCGTATACCGACAGCTATTCGCTGACTTCCTCAAACACCTCGCAAATTGAGATCAAAAAGGGAACAGAGGTTGTCGCGAGTGCCGCCAAAAGCGTGAATGTGTCTTTGCAGGAAGGCACACTGTATATGCTGACCGTCAGGACCGCCTCTGCCAATGCAGGATTTGAGATTACCACAAAGCGACAAAATGACCTTGTCACGCTGCCTTACGATGTGGCAGAACCCATCGACACCTCGTCGTTTGCGCTGTCGAGCAACGCCAATAATCCTGTCACACCCGCTGTGATTGATTATGTCAAGCGTGAGGGCGGCACCTATATCTATTCCAACAACCCCGAGCAGTTTGCATCACAGCATGTCGGCAAAGCGTTTATGCGCAACCGCGGGCTGAAGGGTGAGGTGTATGTCACCTTCGAGCATGCCAACTACGCGGGCAAGAATGTGTACCTCGGCTATCAGCTCAAAAACGACAGTGACCGCGATGTGTACATCACCGTCACCAATGTCGGCTATCAGTGGACGGGCACCTGGTTCGGTCAGCTGGCGTGGTACGATTTCTACAACACCTCGTTCAAACTGCCGTCCGACTACTTCACGGCAACGGGCGCGATTTCGTCGAAATATGCGGGACTGGACTACGCCTATCAGAATTACACGCCGCGCGTATATCAGCCCACAACCTACCGCTTGCCGGCGGGTGAGTATTTCTGGGTCATCGGCGGTACTTCGGCGGATGCTTACCGCAACATCAATGTGGACAATTCTGCCAACCGTTATGTCAACCAGATCCGCTGTGCCAACGGCAATGTCAAATTCACCGTCTCGGGCGGTGAGGTCACCGGCACGATGTATTGTTACACAAATGCCTCGCAGGTGAAGGCAGAACCCGAAGCCCTCGGTTATGTCGCGGACGGCTACGCTCAGCAGTATTCGGGCATCGCCGATCACCACGGCATCATCGATAACTATGCCACCTGGACTTTCAACGACAACATCGGTTCCGGTTATCTGCCTGTGGCGTATACAAACTATTACGACGACAACCTGCCCGCGCAGACAGCGCCTTATGCCGCGTACAACAGCACCGCGCATCACACGGCAAAATCGGATATCTGGCTGACGCATATCAACCCGCAGAATAACCACGGCGCCATCGGCACCGACCTTGTCGATTTCCTCTGGCACGATGAAAACGGCAACGAGATCGTTATCGACAACGACCATGCCGACGGCGCGGGCTTGCCCGCCAACACGGCAAACTGGATGATCGAATATCAGGATCATTTCACCTTCGTCAATCAGGGCAATAAAGCGCGTACCATCACGCTTCATTTGCGTGACCACGGCTCGCTCGCACTTCTTGTGCGCGACAGTCACACGGGCGAGGTTATCGACACGGCGTTTACCGCGGGTCAGGGCGAGAACTACACGGTGTTCAGCAACTACACCTATCAGCTCACTGTCCCTGCGCACAGCGTCAAGCAGATCACGCTGGATTATCTGCTGGTCGCCTGCTCCTACGGCACGGTCAAGCACGCCGTGACCATTCAATAAGATACTCCACCTTGAGGGAGGACACACAGAGGGGAAGTCCCGCGAGAATGTACATTCTCGTGGGACTTGTGTTATATCGGGGGTTATGATATACTGATAAAAACAGAAAATTTATGAAAACACTTGACTTTAACGCCGCGTAAAAGTGTAAACTGATGCCAACTTAATCCGAGGATGGTGAAGTCATTTGAAAATGAAAGAGGTCTGTCAGCAAACCGGCTTGACCGATCGCTCTGTGCGGTATTATATCGAGTGCGGTCTGTTGACACCGAGTAGCAAGGATAACTATGCGGGACGCAAAAATTACACCTTCACCCGTGAGGATGTGGAGCGCCTTGAAAAGATCAAGGTGCTTCGCGGCGCGGGCTTTGGTGTGGAACAGATCAAAGACCTTCTTGCCGATCGCTCTACGCGTGAGATCGTGGCAGAGAGACTGCTGGAACTGGAGAGCGAACACGAAAAGAACGAGCAACTGCTGGATGTCTTGCAAAAAGCAAATATCGATCGGGAGGTTTCCCTTGAGGAGTTGACGATCATTTTGTCATCGACCCCGACTATACATCCGCAAGAGGAAACGCTGCAAACCGACCGCTTTCCGTATTGGGGGTTGCTTGTTGCGTCCGTTGGTGTATTGGTAGTACTCTTTTCGATGTATAACAGCATCGGATGTTACAGCTGGATTGTTGAATCGGAGCAAATCTTGTGGTCTGTTGCGGCGGTTTTGGTGAGCCTTCCTGCCGTTTTTAAACGCTCCCATTGGAAACGCTACTGCGTAATCGTCGGTGTGTTGTTGTTTATACCGCTTGTGAGTGTGTTTTGCGGTTTCATCCATGCTCCCGCGACGATGGATCAGACGCACTATGAGATGTTGGATACTGTTCCGTGGGATGATTCGTTGTATTTAGAACGGCATGGATTCAGCAAAATCGGCATGAGCACGACGCTGGATTATGATATCCGGACACTTGTACCGGATAAAGAAGAAGAAAAACTGATGCATTTTCGTTTGACGGTTGAGGATGTCGAAATGGAAGATCTGTCCCAATATCCGATACGCGTCGGGGATACCTATATCCTTGAACGGATCAGCGTAGGGTATGATTCCGTGATTGCCAAGTGGTTCCGCTGTCCGAGCACGGTCTCTCGAGGGTATAAGATCGTTTCGAAAGGACGGCTTATCGTGCTGTGGGATTTTTACGATGATACGCCGTCGGATATGGATATTCTGGAAAGCGTTCTCAAAGATCTGTGTGCCGATGTTGCGCAGATCGGTATCATTCAGCAACCCGACGAGAATACCGCGGCAATCGTCAACGGTGTGAGTATCGGTAACGATGCCGTTGATAAACGCTTGCTGTTGAATCAGGTGCGGAATCGCGCGTTTACAGACTTGTATGCAGAGGTGTTCCCGAACGAAACGGATCGGGAGTATTATCTGGGAATAAGCCTGCGTGCCGATGACCGCGACGGTGTATTGCAGGAACTGATCCGCGCCGAAGTGATCCGTCAACTGGCGTCGGAATACGGTGAAGCAGTTTCGTATGAAGATGCCGTTACGGCTTGTGAAGCAGAGCATTTGCTGATGCGTAAGGATGAGACGAAAAAGCGATTTTATCAGGCGTTGCAAAACGCGATGACCGTATATTCCGTGGAAGAAACGGAATTGATGGAACTGTCGTACTCGCTGGAATATGATATATTGAATGAATCGGCGCTTAAACAATGGTTTTCCAAATCCTCGTGGTATCTCAACGGTATGTCGTCTTTTAGTCAACAATTTGAAGAGTATGTGGATTCCCATGTACAGCTTGCCGAAATCACGATTGTGTAATAACCGAAAGGATGTGATGTGGTATGGTATCTAAAAACGAAGCGCTGAACCGTCTGTTCCGCCTTGCCGCGATTTTGGTGACGGTGCTGACAGCGGTATCGGTGATTTCTCTGGTTGCCGCGCAATTGCTCGTCCGATTGGCGACAGGCGAATCTTCGGCAAATGTGATGACAGTTATGCAAGTTTATAATATTTTGCAATATCTGGTGGATTACGGTCTGGAGATTGCCATCTTTGCCGTGATGATCGTTGCGGCGAAGCATCTTCCGTCAATCAAACGGGCAAATCTGCTGAAAATCGGCGGTATTCTCGGCGTAGTCGGCAATGCGCTGATGTTGGTGATTCTGCTTGAGAGTTCCGTCAACAGTGATCCGCATCCCGCGTTTGAGGGCTGGGTTTCCTTGCTGGAAATGCTCAGCGGCAATCCGATCACACGGGTATTATTACCCCGCGTGACCAATATCGCGGCTGTGCTGTGTGCGGCGTGCTTTGTGTTCCACGCATCGCCGACGGCAAATCTCACCGCGATCCTGAAAATCGCGTGCATCGGTTTGTTGCTGTTGATGGGGTTACTCAGTATGACCGCAGGTTTTTGGGCATTGCTTCGGTATGTACTCGGACTCGCCGCAAACGGTCTGTCGATTGCCATGTATCTCTCGTTGGCGAAGTATTATAAAGATAACACCCCGACTGCGTAGAGATCGGCGCACCCGACGACCAGTTTAAAAGTGCTTGAAATTCGCGTAAAACCTTGACTCTATTATAAATAGATTTACATTTTCTCCCTAAAGCGCTATACTAAAGCCACCGAAAGGAGGCGACAAAAAATGGGTTTGGAGATCGATCCCAAAATTACGGGAGCCTTTATATTGCAGTTGCGCAAGGAGTATCCGCTGACACAAAAGCAACTGGCGGAAAAACTGGGCATTACCGATAAAGCCATCTCGCGTTGGGAAACGGGAAAGGGTTATCCCGATATTGAAATGCTGGTGTCGATCGGCGAGCTGTTTTCGGTGTCGGTTAATGAGCTTCTTTGCGGTGAACGGATCAAGACACCTGTGGCGATCGCATCTGCTGAAAAAGCGGTTGCCGGCGCGTATATCGACAACACCGTCAAAAAACATCGGTCAAATGTGGTGGCAGGTTTGTTGGGAGCTGTTATCTTGATGGGAATGGTGCTTCTTGCGGTATCGATCCCGTTCATCAACAATGCTTGTGCGGCGGCAAACCATGTTCGCCTGACCGCTTTGCCGCTTCCCGAGGATACCGTTTGTGTAGAAGTGATTTCCTATACGGGACATTTGGTCGGGAACGGAAACGGTATGCAATTTTTCGCTGCTATGCTGGTTGAAAGCACACAAAGCCTGCAAGATCTGCAATCCCATTATACGCCCCTTGATTGTATCGTACAGGAACAGGCAGGACGGATTGTTGAGCGGATCGACGGCAATTCCGTGAATATAAAGCTGTTGCTCCAAAGAAGTTTGGACGCAGAAAAAACATATTATCTGGTTTATTCGTGGGGCGATGGCATCCCACCGTTTTCGTGGTTGGATATTCGCGGATCGTAAAAGGGAGGCGATGCAAATGAATGTAAAGATCGATCCCAAAATAACAGGGGCATTCATTTTACAATTGCGTAAAGAATACGGGTTGACCCAAAAACAGCTGGCGGAAAAACTGGGCATCACCAATAAAGCCGTCTCGCGGTGGGAAACGGGAAAAAGCTATCCCGATATTGAAATGCTGGTGTCGATCGGCGAGCTGTTTTCCGTGTCCGTCAATGAGCTTCTTTGCGGTGAACGGATCAAGACACCTGTGGCGATCGCATCTGCTGAAAAAGCGGTTGCCGGCGCGTATATCGACAACACCGTCAAAAAACGGCATTTAAATGCGTTATTGATGGTACTGGTGATTATCATACCGGTGTTGATCAGTGTTACCGCGTTGGTTTCGGCCGCTGTTAGTTCGTTTTTGACATCCATCAAGGGCTGTGCGGATTGTGTGATCGGGTATAACTACTCTTATATGATACTGTTTGGTGAACGCTATGTGCCGATTAAGATAAAGCCTACTGCCGAATTAGAACGCGGTCATATGTTGGTTTCCGAAGCACAGGTGCAAACTCAACCTGTGTTGATAAAATTGTTTTTTGGTGATAGAATTTATGCTGTGAAGGATATCCCGAATAACGAGATCGTGTATATGGTTACGGATTATGATTATATCGACTCGCCATATTATTGTTTGGAAAGTAAGCTTGAAGAATATGAAAATATGTACTAGAAACCTTATCCTAGGAGAATGGGAATGAACAAATGGAAGCTTGGGTTAAAAACCGCCTTATATATCGTGTACAGCGGCATTTCCGGATTCTTCACACCGTCATTTTTGCTTGTGACCTTCAATTTTACGGATGGAATCCAGAATAACCCCGAAGGGGAATGGTTTGTCCCGTTCGGAATATTTATGCTGTTTATTATGCTGGTGATTGATATATGGATCATCCTGAGAATTGTGATGTCTCAAGGTATGGACAAACGACAAAAAGCACTCACGCTTTCTCTTTTTATAATCGCTAAAGTGGGATTCACAATGCTGAATCAGCTTGATTTGCAGCTATTTATAGAGTGCTTTCGGTGGAAACTTGAGCATCAATGGTTACGATGAGAATGTATGGGTAAGATGTTATTGCACATACGAAGATGAGCACAAATCCTCTCTTTGACAAGGGGGACACAATGACCGTCGCAATCCTGCGTTAATCCATACCACTCCGTCAAAAAAACGCACAACCTCATGGTTGTGCGTTTTTTTTAATCAACGAAAGCTTTTCACCCATGTTACCAAGGAACCGTGGTGGGTATTCTCACGCACGGTACCGAGCATATACTCGGTCACAGGGCCGTTTTGTCTCATTTTATCAAGAATCGCTCCCTGCAGCTCCTCTACCGTCATCTCCTCATACGGCTTGTTAAGATCCACGGCAACCGCAGGTGCGGCGACAGGTGTCGCGGCAGGCTTGGCAGGCACTTCCTTGGGCATTTCCGTAACAGTGGGAGCGGGAGGTTGCGGTGTTTCAGGCACTTTCACGGGTTCGGGTGATTTTGCGGGAGCTGGTGCTTTCGAAATTTCCACCGATTGGATCGGTGCATAGCTTTCCGTGCACAGCTCGTCACAAATCCAGATTTCGCCGTAGTTGGCAGGAACACGCACGCGCAAACGGCCTCCGTTCATGGCGGTCTTTTCACCTGTCAGTACCCCGACATACGCCGATGCGTTTGCGCAGGGAAGATCCATCTGCACATCGTGATCGCTGTTGTTGACCGTCACGATCACCGACTTGCCGTTAAGCGTTCTTTCATAAGCAAAATGGGTGGTTTGCAGTTCCAGCTCTTTATAGTCGCCGTAGCAAAGCGCAGGCGTGTTTTGACGGATTTTACCCAGAGTAGCGATCAGCGCTGTACAGGGGTTGGTTATGACGGCATCTTTGTAATCCTCAAAGCAGAGTGCCGGACGCAACGAATCGTCAGAGTGGCGCTCTTTGCGCCCTTCTATACCGAATTCCGAGCCGTAATACAGCGAGGGGATACCGGGCAATGTATACAGCATCACATGGACAGGCACGAAATGCGCTTTGTTTGTGAGCTTGGTATAGATCCGCTCCACATCGTGGTTATCGACAAAGGTGTACAGCTTCAGGCGATTACCGATCATATCGTCGACATACTTGATCGTATGCGCGATTTCAAAATAGTTGTGATCGTTGTGCGCCGAGTACAGGGCTTTATGCAGCATATAGTTGGTGACCGAGTGAAGCGTGCCGTCGTTTGCCCACCGCGCGTAATTGCCGTGGATCACTTCACCCATCAGCCAGAAGTCGGGTTTCACTTCATTTGCCACCTGACGAAGCGCCTTCATATATTCAAAATCCATCACATCCGCGGCGTCAAGGCGGATGCCGTCGATGTCAAATTCACTCACCCAGAAACGGATCACATCGCAAATATACTCTTTGACGGCAGGGTTGTGCTGATTGAGCTTGGCAAGGAGGTCATAGCCACCCCAGTTTTCATAAGAAAATCCATCGTTGAACGAGTTGTTGCCCCAAAAGTTGACATGGCAATACCAGTCTTTGTAGGCGGAGTTTTCGCGGTTTTGTTTAATGTCTTGGAATGCAAAGAAATCACGACCGGTGTGATTGAAAACACCGTCCAGAATCACGCGTACACCTTGCTTGTGACATTCCGACACAAAATTCGTCAGATCTTCGTTGGTGCCCAGACGGCTGTCCAGCTTTTTGTAATCGGTGGTTTCATAACCGTGACCGACCGATTCAAAAAGCGGGCCGATGTAGATCGCATTACAGCCGATGTCTTTAATATGGGCAATCCACGGCAGTAAGGTGTTCAGTCGATGCACAGGTTCACTGTAAGGGTTTTGCTTGGGTGCCCCTGTCATTCCGAGCGGGTAAATGTGATAAAATACGGCTTCATCATACCATGCCATACGATGTCCTCCTGGATGTTTTCAGAATATCAGCATACGATTTAACAGTATATCAGTTTAAATCAATAAAGTCAATGCTTTACACGGTAAAGTTTATGAGGAAAAGCGGTTTGTGGTGAAAAGGCAATCCGCTTGTTCAAATCGGTTGATTTTATCGATCGATTATGCTATGCTGTTTTTGGTTAATCCACTGCCAAACATCTCTTTGAAAGGAGTCGGTTATGAAGGTTGTTATTGCTTGTTTGAATTCCAAATTTGTGCATGCGTCGCTCTCGCCCTGGTGTTTGCTGGCGGGACTGCGTGAGTTTTCCGAAAAGTCCTATGATGCGCTGGTTTTAGAAAGCACCATCAACGGCGACTCCGAAAGCTTTGCCCGCGAAATCATCGGCGAACATCCCGATGTTGTCGCGTTTTCTTGCTATATATGGAACATCACCAAAACACTGGATATCTGCCGGATCATAAAGCAACACAGCGATTGTAAAATTGTCCTTGGCGGCCCTGAGGTGGCGTATCGCCCGAACGATATTCTGGAAACCCATGCGTTTATCGATTTTGTGCTTTCGGGCGAAGGGGAATGGGCATTCCCGTATTTTCTCGATCACATGAATGCAGACAAATCTTGTGTAGCGGGATTGACATACCGCCAAAACGGCGTGATCCTCACAAACCCCGAACAGGAATATACGGATACGCCGCCGTCACCGTACTGTGATGAATTTTTTGAAAATCTGAACGGCAGAATCACCTATATTGAAACCACCCGAGGATGTCCGTATCGCTGTGCGTTCTGCTTGTCGGGACGATGCTCGTCGCTTCGTTTCTTTGAACTTTCAAGAGTGAAACAAGACATTCTCCGACTGGCTTCCAGCGGCACGCAGACGGTGAAATTTGTCGACCGTACATTCAATGCCAATGCTCAGCGGGCAAACGATATTCTCCTGTTCATCAAAGAACATTACGGAAAGGAAATCCCTGCGAATGTTTGCTTCCATTTTGAAATCGCGGGAGATATTTTGAAAGAAAGCACACTTAGGATTTTATCGTCGATGCCCTGCGGTGCGGTGCAACTGGAAATCGGCATGCAGTCCTTTAACGAAGAGGTGTTAAGGACGGTCAACCGAAAAACCGACACCAAAAAACTCATCGAAAACATCAAAAAACTCATGAGCTTTCGGAATATGCACATTCACATCGACCTGATTGCGGGGCTGACGGGCGAAGATTTTAAAAGCTTTCAAAACAGCTTCAATATAGCGTATTCGCTTAAAGCGCATATGTTCCAGATGGGATTTTTAAAGCTTCTTCACGGCGCCGATATGCGTGAAAATCCCGAGAAATATCCCTGCACATTTGCAGATGAACCGCCTTATGAGGTCACCTCAACCGCGTGTCTGTCGGCAGAGGAGATTCGCGTGCTGAAAAACTGTGAAGATGCTCTTGACCGGCTTTATAACAGCGGGCGATTCTTGTATTCTCTTGCCTATCTTACAGAAGAAGCCGGACTGTCACCGTTTGACCTTTTCAGCGATTTCGGCAATGCCGTGGACGGGAACAGAGTGTCGCTTTCCGACTATGCGGAAATGTTTTACAATTTCTTTTGCGACCGATGCGACAAGGATGTGTTACGGGATACCATTCTCTGCGACTTGCTTTGTTGTTCCTCGTCGGCACAAATCCCCGCCGGTTTTAAAAATCGGAATTCGCTTTATAAGCGGGCCAAAAAATATTTCACCCAAAAGGTGCATGCCACCGTCAAACTTGCGGTTCTTCCCACAAAGCGTCAGATATTTGTTGTGGATCCGACAAAAGGCAAAAATCTCCACAACCGCTATGAAGGGCAGTTTTACAGCATTGAAGAAGTGCAACATTTGTTTTGCGAATAACCGCAAGGCGCATACAAAAATATATTAAAACAGCCGTGGGAGAAGTCCTCCCACGGTTGTTCGTTTATGTGCATGATCAGCACTTGTTTTGAGGGCGAGCGCAGAAAAACAAAAAACCGCGAAACCTTGCGGTTACGCGGTTTTTATGCTGGAGCTACTGATCCGATTCGAACGGACGACCTGCTCATTACGAGCGCTTCAAGATGTGTTTTAATTCATCACTCGTTGTCTCTCCTAAAACTTTCTAAAATCCTTTAGTACCAACGGTTTAGAGGTATTTTGATAAGCAGAAAGGGGAGAAACCGCGGTGTAGCAAGCGAGCAGGATTGTTCTCAAAAATCGGATATTTGTTAGAAAAGTGTTAGAAAGCCATCGGCTGATAATGCGTACATATACTATAAGTTTCTCGTTGACAGTACATAACTTTTAGGCCGCTCATTCAAACGAATGGGTGGCTTATTTTATTGAAAGGAGGAAGTTCTATGAAACCCAAAGACATCCCGATTGCGAATCAGAAAGGAGGTGTAGGAAAAAGCACAAGCATGTACAACATCGATGCAGGAGTATGCCGATCTTGTAAAGGAGGTGCAAAGTATTGGCGAAAAACAACGCAGGAAGCCTTTTGATGTCGGTCAATGAACTGTTTACCACGCAAGCCGAACGCGACGAAGCACAGCGCGAAGCGGTACGGGATATCCCGATTGCCGAAATCAGCGACTTTCCCGATCATCCGTTTCAAGTGCGTATGGACGAGGATATGACCCGTATGGTGGAAAGTATCACCGAATACGGGGTGATGGTACCCGCCCTTGTGCGACCGAAAGCAGACGGCGGGTATGAAATGATCGCGGGACACCGACGAAAAGCCGCCGCAAGAACCGCAAGCAAAACGCATTTGCCGTGTATTGTACGCAATCTGACCGACGAAGAAGCCACCATTATTATGGTAGACTCCAATTTACAACGCGAAACGATCTTACCGTCGGAGAAAGCCTTTGCATATAAAATGAAACTGGATGCGATGCGACGGCAAGCAGGGCGACCATCCCAAATTAATTCTGTCCCAGTGGGACAGAATTTCGGAATCACATCAAGAGAACTACTCGCAGACAACTCTCCTGACAGCACCACACAAATCCAACGCTACATTCGTCTTACTAATTTAACACCCGAATTGTTGCAACTGGTGGACGATGGCAGGATGGCCATGCGACCTGCGGTGGAGCTGTCATACCTTACTGAAAAAGAACAGCAAGACTTGTTTGAACTTATTGAATTGGAGGAATGCACACCATCACACGCACAAGCAATCAAAATGCGAAAATTGTCGCAGATGAGGCAGTTGAGACCCGAAGTCATCCTGTCGATCCTGCAAGAAACAAAACCAAACCAAAAAGAAAAATTCCAAATGCCACACG
>JAZRTC010000097.1:0-9916 GCA_045651865.1 Acutalibacteraceae bacterium | reverse complement strand
TACCACGCAAATTGTTGCATTGTCAACACAAATTCGGCAAAACTGCGGCAATGATGTTTCTGCAAAAAAATGCCTGTGATGAACTCATCACAGGCATTTTTTATCTGACGGGTTTTTGATCGGGGATGATCGCATTCCCGCGTTTATCTTTGATCAGATATCGCGGACGGGCTTTCACCTCTTCGTAGATCTTGGAAATATACAAACCGATAATACTCAGACTGATCATCGTACAGCTGCCGATAAACAGCTGAAGAAGAATAACCGTCGAGAAGCCGCCGGCTGCACCAAGGAAGAAATTGACAAGCGTCTGGATTCCCAGCACAAAAGCCGCAAGCAACATGATTACGCCGAGCCAGAACACCAAAAACAGCGGTGCTGTCGTATAAGAGGTAATGGAATTAACGGCCAGTTTCACAAGGCCCTTCAATGTCCATTTGGTATCGCCTCCTGCGCGCTCGGCAACCTCAAACGGCAATGCATAGCGCTTGAAGCCGACCCAGGCAGAAAGTCCACGGAAGAATGTGTTTCGCTCAGGCATCTGCTTCCAAGCTTCCAGAGATGCACGGTTCATCAGTTTGAAATCCGATGCAACGCCAATGTCAATCTTGGTGGATTGCTTGAACAGCTTGTAGAAGGTCATTGCCGCAATCTTGCCGCCGAGCGATTCCTTGCCGCGATCGGCTTTCACACCCTCGACAACATCGTAACCTTCCTCCTGCCACAGACGCACCATTTCGGGAATATACTGCGGCGGGTGCTGAAGATCGGAATCCATCACCACTACTGCATCGCCGCCTGCGTTTTCAAGTGCTGCGCACAGTGCCAGCTCCTTGCCGAAATTGCGGGACAGGCGAATAACCGACACTTGCTCGAAATCGTCAGCAAGGCGGCACATTTCATCCCAACTGTGATCCTTGGAGCCGTCATCAACCAGCAAAAATTGGTGTTCAATGTTTGCTTCTGCCAACACACGGTCGACTGTACAAACATTCTGGTAGATAAACTCGCCCTCGTTATAAACAGGCATAATAACCGTGATCATTGTACATTGGCTCCTTTTGCGACTTTCTTATTCAAAAACGGAAGAAATCCTTTTCCGTTATCACGACGCTTGATAAAATCAAGCAGGAACACCAGCGCAACCAAAGAAATCACCGAAAGCATCACACCCGGGAGGAAACCTCTGGGCATAAAGCTCATTTCGATCTCATGGTCGCCTTCTTCCAGATCAATCGCCAGAAGAGCGCCGCCGACAGGATATGTCTCGACCTCTTTGCCATCGACCTTAACGGTCCATCCCTTGTCGTATTCGATGGAAGTCATCATCGTACCACTTTGATCCGCGTGAATCGTGCCGTGCAAGTAGCTGTCGCCGAACGAATCGATCACAAGCGGGTTTTCGGACAAAATCTGCATATCATTCTTAAAGACTTCCTCATTAAGCGACGCAATATACACATTACCTGCGCAGGAATTCTCCGTTGACACCGTCACCGTCACTTCTGTGTCCGCAGCAAGGTAACCGGCATCAATAATATACGGCTCATAGGTCGTCACGCCCCACGAATTGCCCGACGCGCTGACATTGATGCTCTTTGCAGCACGGCAATCCACATGGATAAAGACCTGACCGCTCTTGGTCGTTTTCGCCTTAAACACAGCTGTGTTCGAGCCCGAGATGCTGAAGGCACTCACACCGTTCACCGATGCAATGTTGGGGTTTGCCGCTGTAATCTGCGCACACTCCATTACATTGCCGTCTGTCGCCGTCATCGTCTTAAAGAAAGAATTCTGACTGGACATCGGGTCGTAATAGGAATAATTCCAATCCTTGACCGCTTCGTCAACCATATAGCCGACCGACAGTGCATAGGGATTCTCATAGATATAGTATGCCTTGGAGCCAACCTCCACCTTCTCAATCTTCTTGAGCTGAGGATGGTTGTTCAGATCCGCTTCCATCGCAATATACTTGATACCGACAAGCGAATCCGCCGTCGGGACATAGCTTTTGTACAACACACTGTTGACGCCGTTGACATCGTAACCCATACTGCCCATAAAGCGGGTCATATTGTACGAACCACTCGAAGCAAAGATGGTCACGCCGCGATAATCAAACAACGCGGTATCGGTTGTCGTACGACGCGGCAGGAATTCGATGCGGTAAAAATCGCCGTTTGACTGTGCATCACCCAGTTCTTCCATACGGTCGACAGCCGCCTGCACCGCAAGAGTTGTATCATTGTCAAGGTAGTCGGCGTGGTTGGTATAATGTTCGTTGTTGTTCATCTGACGCAGAGTCTCACCCGCATTGAACAGCAGTTCCGCTGTGATGAGGACAGTCAGCAACAGGTACGCAAGTGATTTCGCCAATTTCTTTTGGGAAACAAGGAACATCACAATACCGTACACCGCAATCAGAGCAAAACTCAGATACAACGATGCGTAAGAATATTCCTCGGAACCAAAGTTTTCTTCCAGCACCAGATATGCCGCAATACCAAAAAGCGAACCGCCGATCTGAATGGGTTTGATGTCTTCGATACGGTACAGCACCTCTGCCGCAATCAGCAACAGTGCAAAACTGTACAGGAACGAATAACGGTACGGCAGGTCATTCGGGGAGTGAAGACCATGCCACACAAGGTCAAGCTGGTTGATCACCATGCTGATTGACATCGCCAGGAACAAACCGATATACGCCAGACGGCGACGCATCGAGATCGAGCTCATCGTTGCAAAAATCGGTAATGCCAGAATCGCCAGCACACCGCAATAGGTATTCGGGAGATTACCCGAGCGGATGGTCGGCTCTACGCCGAACAAGCCTCTGCCAAACAGCTCAAACACATTAAAGTTGGTAGCAAACTGCGGCAGAGTGCCGCCTGCCGCCGAGGTTGCACTCAGCGACAGGAACGCGGGCACCAGAATGAATGCCGCCAAGCCGCCGCCGAGAAGCGAACCGATTGCAAAACGGGCAAAACCCACCGATTGCTGAATACCGTTGCGGTTGGCACGGAAATAAAACACGGCATAGTACAGCACCAAAAAGATGCAGACCATAAAGCCGATATAATAGTTGGAATACAAAATATAGGCAAGCGAAAGCACATACTGCAGATATTTGCCCGTACGCATCATCTTCTCAAAGCCCATCACGCACAGCGGCAGAACCATCACGCAGTCCAGCCACATCACATCCCAGGAATACGCGAGCATATACATCATCAGCGCGTACATCATACCGATGGCGACCGACGAATAGTTGCGACGCTTGAAGATATACTGCACGCAAAGGGTCATAAACGCACCCGTCAACGCCATTTTCATCAGCGTGATGATCAGGATGCCTTCTGCAAGAAACGCCTGCGGGAACAGTACCAGGATCAGATTGAAGGGGCTTGCCAGATAGTAGGCAAACAGCGGAATAAAGCTTGTACCCGATCCGACTTCAAAGGTATACAATACGCTGCCGCCGTTGAGAAGCATGTCACGAAGCTGGGACAGCATCGGTGCATACTGATGGTGCATGTCGACGATCATAGCACTTTCCTCGCCGATCGGCCACATACCAATGCACATATAGGCAAGCGAAGCAAGAATCAGTGTCAGGCCGCCGCCGAGAACCGGGAAATACCACACCTTAGGTTCTTTGTGGAGCTCAGCGCTCGGAGTGGTCTGATAATACAGCCAAAACACTGTCAGACCACCGATCAGCACGCCGGACAACACAGGATACAGAAGCTTCTGGAGATCTGTCGACAGCGTCGGCGCTTCTTTCGCGATCAGATAGATCATCACCGCTACCGCCGCAAAAACGACACCGAGAAGCACCAGCATAACGATATTCAAGGTATTGTTGGGCTTTTGAGCAGGCTTCACTTCCTCCTCAGGAATCCGATCAGCCATATTCACCCGCATCTGTTGCTCATCCATAATTGTATTCCTTTCATACACTAAAAATTATTATGCAATAACCAGGCGTTCAACCTCGGTTGTTTTACCTGTTTTATCGTCCAGCGTGAATAACACCGCATTCAAAGCAGTCGGTCCCGGCGCCGCTGTAAAACGAACAGGTAGCTTTCCTTTCATTTTAGCAATCGACTGTTCAGGACACACACCGAGTACGGACTGCGTGGGCCCTGTCATACCGACATCGGTGATAAAACCCGTACCGTTTGGCAGAATCTGTTCATCCGCCGTCTGCACATGTGTGTGTGTGCCGAACAATGCCGAAATACGACCGTCCGCGTAATAAGCAAGCGCTTTTTTCTCCGCACTGGCTTCCGCATGAAAATCCACAATACAAAAGCGCGGATTTCCAAGCTGTTGAAGCACGCTATCAAGCGTTTCAAACGGGCAGGCAAGCGGCTCCATATACACAAGCCCCATCAGATTCACAACTGCCACCTGATAGCGACCGCGGTCAATCACACACGCGCCTTTACCGGGAGCTGATGCAGGATAATTGGCGGGACGAAGCAAAAACGGATGCTCGTCCAGCACATCGTACAACTCACGGCGACGGTAAATATGATTGCCGCCTGTGACAACATCGGCTCCGCTGTCCATAATCGAGCGGAATGCGGTTGGGGTCAGTCCGTTACCGTCCGCAGCATTTTCGCCGTTGACAATACAGACATCCACGCCATATTGCCGCTTGACAGCAGGTAATACACGCTCAAGGAGCTGGCATCCTGCCGTTGCCACCACATCCCCTATACAGAGTATGCGCATACATTGATCTCCTTTAAATGGATTCTAAGTCATTAAGCACTTCATCAAGCAGATCATCAAGCTCATCTGCCGATGTTGTAACCGCAGGCTTCGACGCCGGCACGGTTTCTTGAACAGGTTTCACAGGAACATCTGCTTTGGGTTGTTCGGGTTGCGCAACAGGAACAGGTTGTGCCGGTTTCTCTTCAGCAGGCGCAACGACAACCTCATCATCCTCTTCCTGCACCTCAAACGACACAGACACCTCATCCTCCGCAACAGCATCGGTTGCCGTTGCAACAGGCTTTTTGCGGAACGCAACAAACACCAACAACACAATACCGCCTGCAATCATAACAATGCCGAGAATGATAGCCAGCACCAACAGCCAAGGTGTGTTGGAAAGTGCATCCAGTGAAACAGAACTGTTGCCGAAACCAACCAGCGCCAAGGTCTGGAAACGCTGGATGGTGAAATTCAACATACCACCCGAAGGCTTCACTTCGATCAATTGTGCAAGTCCTTCGGAGGTAGACACTGCCACCGCGAGCTTTTCACAGGAACGCAGGGATGCAGGAACCGGAATCTCCACAATATAGGTGCCATCCTCGATATCAAGAGGAACGGTCGTATTCTCATCTACATATGCAATGGCCAGGTCCATTGCAAAGCCTTTCACCTCTTCGTCTGCAAACGAAGCATACGCAGCATCAGCATTTTTCGCCGCGATCAAGCGATTGATATCCCCCGCCTGCGCATTCAGCGTCAGCTGAAGATGAAGCGTAGACGACGAGGACGGTACCAGCGAACGGTACAGATTGTGATCCATCCACATACGGGCACGCGAGTGAAACTCCGCCTGGGTGGACTCCGAAGCCATCAGCAATGCATTGTCAACACTGACACCGATTGCCACGCGGTCACCGCTGACCGCCGTAGTCATCGGGGTGGTATTGGCAGACTTTTTCTCGGTTGTGGTCGTTGCCACGACAACCTTGGTTGTTGTTTCGGGAGTCGTGGTGGTTTCATCCTGATCATCCTCTGTCGGAGCATCGGTTTCCTCTGTGGGCTCCGTCTCCTCTTCCTCGGGCTCCGTCACATCCGTAGTCGGGGCATACTCCAGATACACAGTACAGCCAATGAAATGGTAGTTTTCAAACTGACCGTCTTTGGCAACGCACGCGATCTCCTGTGTGTTTTCAGGAATAGCATAATAGAAAGTTGCCGTGCCGTATTCATCGGTCGTCTCCGTATCCACCTGCACGCCGTCAATTTCAAGAGAAACAGGCCAGGTGCTGACCGTGCCGCCCTGATCATCTACAAGATCGGCATAAATCACACCATCTTCCATCGTGACGGTCATGTCGATATACAGCTCCACAATCTCCTCTTCTGCAAGAGCAAGCGTGCAACAAGACAGCATAAGCAGAACGGACAAGATCAGCGATAAGCATTTTTTCATATCCCCGTACTCCTTTACATTAACATCAGCGCATAACTGACCAATTATACCTTGTAGTATACCATATAAAAACGGTATTGTAAATCTTACCAACGAAAGTTTTTACAAGAAAAGTGAAATTTTTTCGGTTTTGGGGTTGACAAATCCATATTTTTGCACTAATATATACAAGCACCAACGAGTGCACAACATATTTGGGGGCGTAGCTCAGCTGGGAGAGCGTACGGTTCGCATCCGTAAGGTCGAGAGTTCGATCCTCTTCGTCTCCACCAGAAAGAACAGATAACCTTTTGGTTATCTGTTCTTTCTTTTTGTGGAAAAGAGGATCGAAAGCCTGTTATAAAAACAATCACATTTGAAAGATACCTTCGGGTGTCTTTTTCTTTTTCCCTCTCACATATTTTTCAAAAATCCGCGCACACTTTTCATACAAGTCTGAAAACGAGAGGATGACCGATGTATGAAACGCTTACTATCGATTTTAACAGTTTTTTGCTGTCTGTGTCTGACGCTGACAGGATGTCGACAGATGTCGGGCAATGGCAACACCAACGAAACCGTGGACACTGTCACGGTCCGTTACCTGAACTTTAAACCCGAAGTTGCATCCGTTTACCAACGAATTACCGCGGCTTACGAACAGGAAACCGGCCGTAAGGTAATCGTAGAAACCGCCGCGAACAACACCTATGAACAAACCCTGACCGCCAAAATGGCAACCTCGGATGCACCGACAATTTTTCAGGTGAACGGTCCGCGCGGATATCAAAACTGGGCGCGTTACTGCGCAGAACTCGGTGACACAGAATTGTACAAACACCTGACCGACCCCTCTCTGGCGCTGACCGTGGGGGATGCCGTTTACGGTATTCCGAACACCGTCGAAGGATACGGCATCATTTACAACCGCGCGATCACCGACCGTTATTTTGCACTCGAAAACCGCGAAACCGAATTCACATCCATGAGTGATATCATCAATTTCGATACCCTTAAAGCCCTTGTGGAGGATATGCAGGCACACAAAGAAGAACTCGGCATCAACGGCGTTTTTGCCGCCACCTCCCTGAAACCCGGAGAAGACTGGCGCTGGCAGACGCATCTTGCCAATGTTCCGATCTACTACGAATTCCAAAACAACAATGTGGATCTGACCGGAAACGGCACAGATGAAATTGAATTCCGCTACGCGGAGAACTTTAAAAATATTTTCGATCTCTATCTGAACAATTCCACCGCAGATCCCAAAACCCTCGGCAGTAAGATCGTAGACGAATCAATGACCGAATTCGCACTCGGGCAATGCGCCATGGTGCAAAACGGCAACTGGGCATGGAATCAGATCAAGTCGGTCAGCGGCAACACCGTGAATGAAGATGACATTCAATATTTGCCCATTTATACAGGCATTGACGGCGAAGAGAAACAAGGGCTTTGCATCGGCACGGAAAATTATCTGTGTATCAACGCGAAGGCAAGCGATGCCGCACAACAAGCGGCAGAGGACTTTTTGAACTGGTTGTATACCAGCGAATCAGGAAAACGATTTGTCACAGAGGAACTTGGTTATATCACACCGTTTGACACATTCTCGGAAAATGAAATCCCCGATGACCCGCTCGCAAAAGAGATTCTCCGTTATATGAACAGCGAAAACACCGTCACTATCCCCTGGCATTTCACCGTATTCCCCAGTCAAACATTCAAAGATGACTTCGGAGCTGCATTGCTTCAATATGCACAAGGCACCAAATCGTGGGAAGAGGTCAAAAACACGGTTATCACACGCTGGAAAGAGGAAACTGCACTACTGTAAACCTGATCACCGAAAGGAGGCGGCAAGGTGTATTCATCCATCAAGCGCTATTTCCCCATCTTTGTGATGCCGACGCTGATCGCCTTTGTGATCGCCTTTTTACTGCCGTTTGTGATGGGGTTGTATCTCTCTTTTACAGAGTTTGCAACCGTGACCGACGCTGAATTCGTGGGACTGAACAACTATATCCGCGCTTTTACTGTCGATCAGAACTTTTTAAACTCACTGACCTTTACCGCAGCGTTTACAATTGTCTCCGTTGTTACAGTCAATCTGTTTGCCTTCCTTCTTGCGCTTGCTCTGACCCGTGGCATCAAAGGCACCAACCTTTTTCGCACCGTCTTTTTCATGCCCAATCTGATCGGCGGTATTGTGCTTGGCTATATCTGGAACCTGCTGATCAACGGTGTGCTTGGTTTTTTCGGTGTTGATATCACCTACTCTGCCGATTACGGCTTCTGGGGTCTGGTGCTGTTGATAAATTGGCAACTGATCGGGTATATGATGATTATTTATATCGCCGGATTGCAGAACATCCCGCATGAGATGAACGAAGCAGCCTCCATCGACGGTGCCTCTCCCTTGCAAACACTTCGCCACATCACGATACCAATGGTCATGCCATCGGTGACAATCTGCACATTCCTGACGCTGACAAACTCCTTTAAGCTGTTTGATCAGAATCTGGCGTTGACAGCAGGCGCACCCGGACGGTCAACGGCAATGCTGGCGCTGGATATCTACGACACCTTTTACGGGCGCAATCTCTCCTGGCAAGGAGTCGGTCAGGCGAAAGCGGTTGTTTTCTTCCTGATTGTAGCATTGATCGCATTTGTTCAACTCCGTCTGACCCGCTCCAAGGAGGTGGACGCATGAATAAGTCCACATTAAAAACCGACCGCATCCTGACAGCGTTGCTGATTGTTTTGAGTGTCGTGTTTTTTATACCGCTGATTCTGGTGCTGGTCAATTCCTTTAAATCCAAATTCACCATTATCAGCGAACCGTTTGTACTCCCGAATGCCGAAACCTTTGTGGGATTTGAAAACTATCTCAAAGGAATTGCTACCTCCGACTTCTTCGGTGCACTCGGACGCTCACTGTTCATCACCGTCGGATCGGTACTTCTCATTGTATTCGGCACCTCTATGACCGCGTGGTATATCACGCGCATCAAAACCGTCTGGACAAAGCTGCTCTATACACTGTTCATTTTCAGCATGATCGTACCGTTTCAGATGGTGATGTACACCATGGTATTCACCGCCGACCGCTTACAGCTGAACAACCCCATTGGTGCGCTTGTACTGTATCTCGGGTTCGGCGCGGGACTCTCGGTGTTTATATTCAGCGGATTTGTAAAATCAATCCCGCTTGAACTGGAGGAAGCAGCAACCATCGACGGATGTAAACCGCTGGAGCTTTTCTATCATGTAGTATTCCCTGTGATGCGTCCGACAGCGATTACGGTTGCCGTTCTCAATGCCATGTGGATCTGGAACGATTACCTTCTTCCCTATCTTGTACTCGGGACGGAAAAATACAAAACACTACCCGTCACCATACAGATCACCATGCAGGGAGCCTACGGTTCGGTGGATTGGGGTGGTTTTATGGCAATGCTGGTGCTGGCAATCATCCCCATTGTCATATTCTATCTGTCCTGTCAGAAATATATCATCAAAGGCGTCATCGCCGGTGCTGTAAAAGGATAAAAAAACGCTGTGTTGAAAACAAGTCGGATCGTAGCCATGTCGTTCTGTGAGCCAAGGAGTTGATTTATGACATTGTCTTCCTAAGACCGCTTGGCCTCCGACTTTCCCCATTGTCATATTCTATCTGTCCTGTCAGAAATATATCATCAAAGGCGTCATCGCCGGTGCTGTAAAAGGATAAAAAAACGCTGTGTTGAAAAC
>JAZRTC010000096.1:0-10457 GCA_045651865.1 Acutalibacteraceae bacterium | reverse complement strand
GTTTGTCGGCGTGCGCTGAGGGGAATCCCAAACGACAAACTCCACCCGGAGAAAGCTGTGTGAATGGATTTTCGGACACGGGTTGGATTCCCGTCGCCTCCACCAAAAAGAGAGAGTGTAGTCCATCGGACTGCGCTCTCTTTTTCTTTGCGACGGGAATCGAAAGCCCGTTAAGAAAACAGTCCGGTGGACTGTTTTTAGGGCGTGGAGTTGATGAGTCTGCCGCCTTTCAAACACGCCAAAAGACGAGATAAAAACTACCCGCTCGCACAAACACCCGTCGCCTCCACCAAAAAGAGAGAGTGTAGTCCATCGGACTGCGCTCTCTTTTTTGTCCCCTCCTCCCTGCGAATATTTCCCCTTTGCCTGTCTTGCATATTATAAGGATCAATGGTATAATGAAAGGTGTTCAGACCGATTTCGAGGGATTCCCTCAAAAAAAGGAGAGAAAACTATGAAAATCACTGTTTGCATCGGCAGTTCCTGCCATATCAAGGGTTCCAAAAAAGTTGTAGAAGCGTTACAGAATATGATTGCAGACCACGGTCTGGAAGAGAAAGTGGAGCTTGCCGGAACATTTTGTATGAACAAATGCCAGCAGGGTGTCTGCGTTTCGGTGGATGGGGCATTTCACTCCGTCACGCCCGACAATGTGGTGGAATTTTTTGAAACCGTTGTACTTGCCGAGGTGCAGGAATGATCATTCAGATTTGCGTGGGAAGCTCCTGCCATCTGAAGGGGTCTCCCGAAATCGTTGCCCTGATGCAGGCCGCCGTGGAAGAACACGGCATTGCCGATCGTGTTACCCTAGCGGGTAGCTTTTGTGTCGGAAGATGCAACCGCGAGGGTGTGACCGTTCAGGTGGATGATACCGTGCACATCGGGATCACAAAAGAGAATTTCAAGGAGTTTTTCTCGGAACATGTGCTGAAAGTGCTCGGACAATGAAAGGACAGAACTCGGTATGCCTAACTGTTTAACACTGAAAAAATCCAATTGTAAGAATTGCTATAAATGTATCCGTCATTGCCCTGTGAAAGCCATCCGTTTTTCGGGCGATCAGGCACACATCATCGGCAATGAATGTATTTTGTGCGGACAGTGCTTTGTTGTGTGTCCGCAGAATGCCAAAGAAATCGTCAACGAGACCGAAAAGGTCAAGGTGCTGCTGCAAAGCGGTGATCCTGTCGTGGTGAGTCTGGCGCCGTCGTTCGTCGCGAACTACAACGGTGTCGGCATTGCCGCGATGCGCGATGCCATCAAAAAGCTCGGGTTTTACGATGTGGAAGAAACCGCGCTGGGTGCCACCGTTGTGAAAAACGAATACGAGCGGATGCTTCGCGACGAAGATCACGACATCCTCATCAGCTCGTGCTGTCATTCGGTCAACCTGCTGATTCAGAAATATTTTCCGTCGGCACTTGAATATCTTGCCGATGTGGCATCCCCGATGCAGGCGCATTGTCTGGATATCAAAAAGCGCATTCCGAATGCCAAAACCGTGTTTGTCGGCCCATGCGTTGCCAAAAAGGACGAGGCCGAGCATTACGCGGGCATTGTCGACGCGGTGCTGACTTTTGAGGAGCTGACAAAATGGCTTCTCGAAGAGCGCATCGACATTGACAAAACGATGGATCATGACGACAACAGCCGCGCAAGATTCTTCCCGACAACGGGCGGTGTGCTCAAGACGATGGCGCAGGATCTGCCGGGATATTCCTATTTCGCCATTGACGGCGTGGAAAACTGCATTGCCGCGCTCAGAGAAATCGAAAACGGCAACATTCATAAATGCTTCATCGAAATGTCGGCATGCGTGGGCAGCTGTGTCGGCGGGCCGATCATGGAAAAGTATCACCGCTCGCCCATTCAGGACTTTATGGCCGTGGCGGCATATGCGGGTCAGCACGATTTTGAAGTGGAGCAACCCACCGCCACAGAGCTGCGCAAGACCTTTGCGTATATTGAGCAAAAATCGCCCGTACCGTCGGAGACCGACATTCAGAACATCCTCCGCCAGATGGGTAAATTCAAACCCGCACACGAACTCAACTGCGGTTCGTGTGGCTACAACACCTGCCGTGAAAAAGCAATCGCCATCTATCAGGGCAAGGCGGATATTTCGATGTGTCTGCCGTTCCTGAAGGACAAGGCGGAAAACTTCTCGGACACCATCGTGCAGAACACCCCCAACGGCTTATTCGTTCTCAACGAAAACCTTGAGGTACAACAGATCAACAACGCCGCACGACGCATTATGAACATCCGCGCGGCATCCGATATTCTCGGCGATCAGATCATCCGTATTCTGGATCCTACGCCGTTCGCCACCGTGCTTCACACGGGTCGCAACATTCACAACCAGCGCATTTATCTGGCAGAGTATGCCCGTTATGTGGAGCAGACGATTGTGTATGTGCGCGATTCGCACCTGCTTATCTGCATTATGCGCGATGTGACCGACGAGGAATCCGAGCGCGAGAAGAAAGAGAGCATCAGCCGCCAGACGATTGAAGTGGCGGACGCGGTGGTCGAAAAACAGATGCGCATTGTGCAGGAGATTGCATCTCTGCTCGGCGAAACCGCCGCCGAGACGAAAATTGCGCTCAGCAAGCTGAAGGAGTCGATTGCAGATGAATGATTTGTGTGCAGATATCGGCTACAAAAGCATCAACCACTACGGCGAAGAGCTTTGCGGCGACCATGTGGATGTCGTCGACCGCAATGAAAACGATACCGTGATCGTGCTGGCGGACGGACTCGGAAGCGGCGTGAAAGCGAGCATCCTCTCCACCCTGACCTCGAAGATCATTTCGACGATGATGGCGGAAGGTCTGCCGATTGAAGAATGTGTGGAAACCATCGCCGCGACGCTTCCCGTATGTTCGCTTCGCGGGGTGGCGTATTCCACCTTTTCCATCCTGCATCTGCTCAGCAACCAGACGATGGAAATCATCCAGTATGACAACCCGCATGTGATCATGCTCCGCAACGGCGACAATTACGAATATGCCCGCACGGAAATGACCATCGGCGGTAAGAAGATTTTTAAATCCACCGTGTCGTTGCAGGAGAACGATATTTTTGTTGCGATGAGCGACGGCTGTCCCCACGCGGGCATCGGCATCGCCTACAACTTCGGCTGGAAGCGTGAAGAAATCATTAAGTTTGTGGAAGGCATTGCGTCGGTGGGGTACACTGCCAAGACGCTGTCGACGATGCTCGTTGACGAATGTAACAAGCTGTACGGCAACAAACCCGGCGACGACGCCACCGCGTGTGTGGTGAAAATCCGCAAGCGCGTGCCGATGAATATGCTGTTCGGCCCGCCCTCCAACCGCGACGATGCCGACCGTATGATGGCGCTGTTTTTCGGCAAAGAAGGCAAGCACATCATCTGCGGCGGTACGACCTCGTCGATTGCGGCAAAATACCTGCGCAAGCCGCTTCGTGCGTCGCTGTCGTTTGAGCAGTCGGATATTCCGCCGATTGCCCATATCGAAGGCGTCGATCTTGTCACCGAAGGTGTCATCACGGTCAACCGCGTTGTGGAATATGCGAAGGATTATCTCGGTGACAACACCTTTTATGAGCATTGGAGCTATAAAAAAGACGGTGCTTCGCTCATCAGCCAGCTGTTGTTTGAGGAAGCGACCGATATCAATTTCTATGTCGGACGAGCGATCAACCCTGCCCACCAGAACCCCGATCTGCCGATCAATTTCAGCATTAAAATGAATCTGGTGGAGGAATTGTCCGCTTGCCTCAGACAAATGGGAAAGCGCATCAAAGTCAGTTATTTCTAAGGAGACAAGCCTTATGAGAAAGTTTGATACCAAAGTACAGCACCTGAAATATAAGGTGTTGCGCGAAGTTGCCCGTCAGGAATGGAACGGCACCTTGCTTGACAATGTGATGGATATTCCCAAAACCATTGTCCCCGGTAATATCCCGACCATGCGTTGCTGTGTATACAAAGAGCGCGCCATCCTCGGTGAACGCGTCAAAATTGCCATGGGCGGCGACCGCGATAACCCCAATATCATCGAAGTGATCGACATCGCGTGTGACGAGTGTCCTGCGGCGGGTTACGAAGTGACCGCCTCCTGCCGCGGCTGTTTGGCACACCGCTGTGAGGATGTGTGCAAGCGCGGCGCGATCTCGTTTGACCACAACCATGTGGCACACATTGACAAATCCAAATGTGTGGAATGCGGTCTGTGCGCGAAAGTTTGCCCCTATTCGGCGATCATCAACCACAGCCGTCCGTGTCAGGTCGCGTGCAAAGTCAAGGCGATCTCCATCAACGACAACAACGCCGCCGCCATTGATAACGAGAAATGTATTCAGTGCGGTGCGTGTGTGTATCAATGCCCGTTCGGCGCGATTTCCGACAAGTCGTATATTCTTGATGTCATCCGTATGATTAAGGACAGCGACGGCAATCAGAAGCACAAGGTGTATGCGCTGGTGGCACCGTCCATTTCCAGCCAGTTCACCTACGCAAAGCTCGGTCAGGTCATCACCGGTCTCAAAGAACTCGGCTTCTACACCGTTGTCGAAGCGGCACTGGGTGCGGATATGGTGGCATACTCCGAATCGCGCGAGCTTGCCGAAAAAGGCAAGCTGACCAGCTCCTGCTGCCCCGCGTTTGTGCAGTATGTGAAGTCGGCATTTCCGCAGCTTCTCCCCTATGTATCGCACAATCTGTCGCCGATGGCGGCGCTTGCGAAGTACATTAAGGACACCACCGAAAACGCAAAAGTTGTGTTTATCGGCCCTTGCACCGCCAAGAAAGCCGAGCAACAGCTTGACAGCGTGAAGCCGTATGTGGACGCGGTACTGACCTTTGAGGAACTGCAGGCACTCTTTGACAGCCGCGATCTCGACATTATGACCCTCGAAGAAGGTGTGTTGGATAACGCATCGTATTACGGCCGTATCTTCGCACGCGTCGGCGGTCTGTCCGATGCCGTGACGCAGGCACTCACCGAGCAGAACATCGACTTTGATCTGAAAGCGGTGGCGTGTGACGGCATCGAAGAATGCCGCACGGCACTGCTCAAGCTGAGCAAGAATGTGCTGGATGCCAACTTCATTGAAGGTATGGCGTGTATGGGCGGTTGTATCGGCGGCGCAGGCTGGCTGACCCACGGCCCGAAAAACAAGGCACAGGTCGACGAATACGGCCGCGAGGCGCTGGAAAAGACCATTGGCGACGCATTGTCGTTGCTGTAAAATATGTTAAAAAGCGGCAAGGAGCAATCCTTGCCGCTTTTTGTTGGAGTGAAGGATATCCCTTTTGCAGAGATGATCGCAGGGCGGGGGCTTGTGACCGAAGGAAATCCCTTTAGGGGCTCCCGCCGTATGAGGCTTTGCGTCCCTTGCTTTCGTATGGTCTATAAACCATGGTGACTCTCAGAATCTTCGGTTCAAGTATTCAACCGTCTCTTTCCAATGTTGCATAGCATCCTCACTATCGTGTTTGTTGCCGCGTTTTATGTAGCGGATCGCGTGTTTCAGATAGCGTATTTCCGCCGTAAAGCTTTTGCGGGCATGGTCGGTAAAACGGCATTTTTCCTTGAAATCGTGTATGCTTTTTGTCAAAACAGCGATTGCATTCCGATCGTGAAAAAACGCTAAGATGGAAACATAAATCCGATAATAATTACCGTTCTCAAGTCTTTCCCGAATACTTGAACAAATCCAGTCGATGTCTTCATCGGACACATCACAGATCGTCTCGAAAGGAAACTCTCCGCGGCATCGTGAAAATTGAGCTTCTTTGGCGTCCGAAAGCACCCAATATTCAAATGCTTCTTTGCTTGTTCGATCCATAATTCCCCCGCTCCTTTGCTTATCCTTTGATGTATTCTTATTGAATAGTGTATCATACCCGCATAAAAAAGTAAAATCTCTTTATCTGCAAACAAAAACAATGGAATTTGCTTTTTTTCGTAGAGCACGGCTTTGTTTTCTGCGAAATTCCACAGAAAACAAAATTGGCGGGAGCAAGCACACAAATTACCAATGATTCCGCAGAGGACGATATCCGCATTGCCCACAGTGTTCAACAAAAAAATCCCCGAGACGGTGTCTCGGGGATTTTTATTTAAAACAGGATAATCAGGAACTGCGAGACGAACACGACCGCAATCAGAGCGATCGGGTAGGTCGCCGCATACGCAGACGCAACCGCCTCCGTCTTGGACACACCGATCAGCGTGCCGAGAGCGGGAGTCGAGGTCATACCGCCTGTCAGCGAGCCGAGGTTGTTCAGCAGGCTGAGCTTGAGGACATACTTCGCAAAGAAGAAGCCGATGAGCATCGGCACAAGCGTCATGATCGCGCCGTACACGAAGTACATCACATCAAAGTTTTCCACGAACTCGGCGCCGCCGGGGATACCCGCGCCGACGAGGAAGAGGACAAGACCCATCTCACGAAGGAGCTTGAGCGTGTGCGAATCGGGCATCACATCGATCTTACCGAAGTTGCCGAAGTGACCGAAAATCAGCGACACGAGCAAGCAACCGCCCGTGGTGGTCAGCGAGAAGCAGGTGCCGGAGAGGCCTTCGCCCGACAGCGGGATCTTGATCGCGCCGACGAGCGAGCCGAGCATCGCCGCGAGGCAGAATGCCGCAAAGCCATGTCCGTCGAGCTGGAACAAACCTTTTTTCGCCGCCTTTGCTTCGCCGCCGCTGACGGTTTCGATCTTGGCACGCTCTTCGTCCATATTTGCCTTCAGGAACTTCGGCACAAGCTGGACAAACAGCACCACGCCAAGCACACCGAAGATGTAGGCGATACCGTGACCAACCGACACAAGACCGACATACTCCTCAGCAACCGTTGCCTTCGCCGCCGCAAACGCGGGGGTGGAGGTCAGCGAGCCGGACAGCAGACCGACAATCATCGCCGTGAAGCCTTCGGAGGTCTCAATCGTCGAGCCGTAGCCGACGACCTGACCCAGACCGATGCAACCGACAGCCGCCAGTCCGCCCGCCAGAATGATGATCAGACCAAGCAGGACATAGGACTTGAAATTGCGCTTCATGTTGCCAAAGAATTTCGGGCCTGCAATGAAGCCGACTGCCGTCACGAAGAAGATCAGACCGAGCTTCTCGACAATGCCGAGCGCCTGATCCACATATACAAGGTTTTCTGCCTGACCTTTCAGCACAAGCTGATCCGCAAGCGGCGCATAGAACAACGCACCAAACAACAGCGCGATGATAAACACGCCTGCATCGCCCAGCGACACACCTTTAATGGTGATGCGACCCAGCGCATAACCAACAAACAGGATCGCCAGAATGCAGAAAAGCAGGAAAGATGTTCCCGTTACAGGGAGAACACCGCCAAATAAATTCATACCGAATCCCTCCGTCAGATGCTCTTGAGCTTGGTGTAGTTGGGCAGGAGCTTCGGAGAGACTGCCTGAGTATCAATGCCTGCCGCGGCAATTTCGTTCTCGAATGCCGCCACATGGTCGAGCGACAGAGCGCCGACCGTTGCGTTCTTCGCCGCCGCAGCCGCGTGGATGCCCGCGCTTCTGCCGAAGACGATGATATCCAGCAACGAGTTGCCCATCAAGCGGTTCTTGCCGTGGATGCCGCCAACCGCTTCGCCTGCGACAAACAGGTTTTCGATGTTGGTGGTCATGCCGTCGGGGGTAATATCCAGACCGCCGTTCTGATAGTGCAGGGTCGGGTAAACGAGAATCGGCTCCTTGCGGATGTCGATGCCGTACTCCATAAACATACGCATCATCGCGGGGATGCGCTTTTCGATCGTGCCTTCGCCGCCGATGGCTTCGATCATCGGGGTGTCCAGCCACACAGCCGTGCCGTTGGCAGTTTCCAGACCGTTGTCACGGTCGGAGCACTCACGGATGATGGATGCCGCCGTGACATCGCGGGTCTCCAGCGGGTGCATAAACACTTCGCCGTTTTTGTTGATGAGCTTTGCACCGAGCGAGCGCACCTTTTCGGTCACGAGCGCACCGAAGATCTGCGTCGGATGTGCCGCACCCGTCGGGTGATACTGCAGGGTCTCCGCGTAAAGCAGTTTTGCGCCTGCGCGGTAGCCGAGCACCAGACCGTCGGCAGTAGCGCCGTAGTGGTTGGAGGTCGGGAAGCCCTGATAGTGCATACGACCCGCACCGCCCGTGGCGATGATGACCGTCTTTGCCTTGGCAACAAACAGCTCCTTGGTCTCCATATTCATGAGGACTGCGCCTGCCGCCTTGCCGTTTTCGTCGAGGATCAGCTCGATCGCCGCGGTGAAATCCACCACGGGGATCTGACGGTTGAGAACCTCGTCACGCAGGGTGCGCATGATTTCCGCACCCGAGTAGTCCTTCGCCGCGTGCATACGCTTGCGGGAAGTACCGCCGCCGTGGGTGGTCACCATCGTGCCGTCGGCTTCCTTATCGAACTCGACGCCAAGGTTCGACAGCCACTGAATGGCCTCGGGAGCGTCGCAGACGAGCTTTGCAAGCAGGTCGCGCTTTGCAGCGAAGTGACCGCCGCCGAATGCATCCACAAAGTGGATTGCGGGCGAATCGTTGGGCTTATCTGCCGCCTGAATGCCGCCCTCTGCCATCATGGTGTTGGCGTCACCCATACGGAGCTTCGTGACGATCATCACGGAAGCGCCTGCTTCGTGCGCCTCGATCGCCGCAGAAGTACCTGCGCCGCCGCCGCCGATCACAAGGACATCGACATCGTAAGCGGGTGCGGTCAGATCCACATCACTTGCTGTGATGCGGCTGTGTGCCTGCAGCATTTCAGCCAGCTCGTGGGGCACTTTATCGCCCTTGTTCGGGCCGATCTGCAGAACGGAAAACTCTTCTTCTTTGTAGTCGGGGTGATAGGTAGCGAGAAGAGTCGACTTTTGCTCAGCGGTCATACGGTCGGGTTCCATTGCGATATTCTTCGCACGCGCCGCTTCCACAGCCGCCAGGGATTCCTGATAATATTCCGAATACATAGTTACGCTCTCCTCCTTACTTCTCAATCTCGCGGGTGTTGTAGAGTTCTTTCATCTCTTCGATGGGTTTGCCCATCAGCGCTTCGATCAGCTCGGTGAAAGTACCGTCCTTGATCTCACGCACGCGGTCCTCAAGGTGACCGCACTCGGGAGCGAGGTATTTGCCGTTGATGCGGCGCGCAAGCATCGCCACCTGCGGATGCGAAATGCCGGCGGGGCAACGCGACGAGCACATACCGCACATCACGCAGTCAAACGACTCTTCCGCGCACTTCTCGAAATCGCCGCGCTGTGCGTAAGCGATGTACTGCATCACATTCAGCTTCTGGGTGCAGGCCTTGGTGCAGGCGTTGCAACCGACGCACGCGTAAATTTCGGGATAAAGCTGCATCATCACCGTTTCGGTGGTGGGGATCTTCTCAATGTCGTACACCTGCTTGACAAGCGGGAAGTACGGCAGAGTCGCGATGTACATATTGTCCTCGACGGTCGTCTGGCACGCGAGGCAGGTCTTCAGCTCATTCTGACCCTTGATGCGATAGATGGTTGCGCAAGCGCCGCAGAAACCGTTGCGGCAACCGCAACCGCGCACCAGCTGATAGCCCGCGTATTCCATCGCGGTCATAATGGTCAGATTGGCAGGAACGGTATATTTCTTACCGAACAGGTAAATATTCACCATATTTTCCACTTTGGTTTCCCTCCTTAATACTCACTGGGCAGTTCGTCGAGTTCATCGCAACGGAACACGGGACCGTCCTTGCAGACATACTTCGCACCGACATTGCAACGGCCGCATTTGCCGACACCGCACTTCATACGAAGCTCGAGCGTCGTATACACCTGCGTCTTGTCAAAGCCGAGCGCGATCAGTCCTTCGAGCGTGAACTTGATCATGATGGGCGGGCCGCACAGCACCGCGGTTTTGTCCGTGGAGAAGCCGAGTTCTTTGACGAAGTTCGGCACGAAGCCGACATGGCCGTCCCAGCCTTCCTGCGGGTTGTCGATGGTCAGGTGCACATTCACACCCGCATCGTTTGCCCACTCGTTGATGATCTCTTCGTAATCGAGCAGATCGTCTTTACTGCGCGAACCGTAGACGATGTCGATCTCGCCGTAGCGGTCACGGTAATGACGGCAGTAGTTGATCACGGAGCGAAGCGGTGCAAGACCGACGCCGCCCGCGATGAACAGCATATTCTTGCCCGCAAACTCGTCGTCCACGGGCAAGGGTCTGCCGTACGGGCCGCGGATGGTGATCTGCTGACCGACCTCTGCCTGATGGAGCCAGTCGGTGACGCAACCGCACTTTTTGATGGAAAATTCCATATACTCTTCGTTTGTCGGCGAGGAGGTGATGGAGAACATCGCCTCACCCACACCGGGGATGGACAGCATCGCACATTGACCCGGACGATGGTCAAACGCTTTCTTGCCGTCGGGGGTGACGACGCGGAAGGTTT
>JAZRTC010000095.1:0-3038 GCA_045651865.1 Acutalibacteraceae bacterium | reverse complement strand
GATTTATGACATTGTCTTCCTAAGCCCGCTTGGCCTCCGACTTGGTTTTGGCGGCATCGAGGAACACCTTGTAATCTTCGCAGTAGCGGTCAGCCGTCGCGATTTCGTCGGCGGTCATCGCCACCGTCGCGTCGGTCGGTTTGTAGCAAAGGGATTCGCGCAGTTCCTGTGCCAGAGTTTTTTCTTCCATGATCAGATATCTCCTTTCAGATTGTCAATTTGATAAAAGTTTTGATAAATCCGTTTCGAGGATGTCACGCGGTCAAGATAGTTGCGTGTTTCTTCAAACGGAATGGTATGCAAGGTTGTGCCGTCGTGGGAATAGGCGGTATCTTCCAGCCAGCCCTCGACATTGCCGATGCCCGCGTTGTAGGCGGCGATGACGGCTTGCTCGCTGTCAAACTGTTCAAACAACAGCGACAGCAGATACACACCGCAGCGGATGTTGACATCGGGGTCATACAGGTCTTTGACCGTCACCTCATCAAATTCATCGGTGCGGATCTGCGCCCACTCAAGTCCCGTCTGAGTCACCTGCATCAGTCCCATCGCATCCGCGTGGGAGTGAGCGCGTTCGTCAAAGCTGCTTTCGGTGCGGATGATGCCGTACACAAGTGAGGGGGTCATGCCGAAATCGTTGCACGCCTGCATCACCGTGTCGTAATGCTCCAGCTCAAAAGTTGAGCGGATGTAGGTGTCGTAGCCGCGTCGCAGTCCGAAAAACACAAGTATGGCGATCACCGACAACAGCAGGAGGCTTATAACGATCAGTCCCGTGCGCTTCTGGCGTTTTCGGCGGCGTCTGGAGGTTTTGGTTGCCATATCATTCCTCCCAAAGCAATGGTAAAAGGGCGAGAAGCTGTGCTTCGAGCTGTGCTTCATCCCCGTCATTGTTCAAAATATGATCCGCGCGGTCGCGGTAGAACGCGTCAGCGGGCTGGGCGTTCATCCGCCGCAATGCCGCCGTTTCGTCGATGCCGTCGCGCGCGCAGATGCGGGCAAGCCGCACCTCGGCGGGTGCAAGCACCGCCAGTGTCGTGTGGCAGATGGCATCCATCCCGCTTTCAAACAGAAGCGGCGCATCAATCACCGCGAGCGGTGCATTGCAGTCACGAAGAAGATCCTGCGAGCGGGCGATGATCGCGGGGTGGGTGATCGCTTCGAGCGCCGCTTTTTCGTTCGGGTCGGCAAACGCTTTTGCCGCCAGGGCGGCGCGGTCGAGCGAGCCGTCGTCAAGCAGAATATCTGTCCCGAAGTGTGCCGCGAGTGCCGCAAGACAAGGTTCACCTTTGGCGACTACCTCGCGCGCAAGGCGATCGGTGTCGACGATGAACGCGCCGCGCTCGCTAAGCAGAGCGCCCACAGCACCCTTGCCCGCACCCGTCGGGCCTGTCAGTCCTAAAATCCTCATGCGCTCACCACCCGAAAAGCCGCCGCGCGAAGCAGGCGATTGTACACCGCCAGTCCCACGCCTGAAACGGGCGGGCAAGCGGCATACAGCACCTTCGCGCCGCGATCGTCGGCAAGGCGCAATGCTTCAAACAGCTCGCGGGCCTGCGCATCGCGGTCATCGCGGGCGCCGTAGGTCACAAAGGGTACGGTGAGAGCATCGGTCTCACCGTCAAACGCCATCGCCATCACGCCGTCGTCAGCGTGGGCATTGACAAATGCGGTAAACGCCGCCGCGTCACCTTTGACGATGGTGACTTGTGCGCGGGGGGCGTAGTGTTTGTATTTCATACCGGGGGAGGCGACGGTTTCGCCTTCCTTGAGCGGGCGGGTGATGGAGTCGGCGACGGCAATCTCGCCCAGCACGCTCTCAAGCTGTGCCGGTGTGATGCCGCCCGGACGGAGCAAAAGCGGGATATCCCCGCACAGCGAGATGACGGTGGATTCCACCCCGACTTCACAGTCGCCGCCGTCGACGATCGCGGCAATGCGTCCGTCCATATCCGCGGCAACGCGCGCCGCCGTTGTCGGCGACGGACTGCCCGATCGGTTGGCTGAGGGTGCCGCCAGCGGCACACCCGCCGCGCGGATGATCGCGCGTGCCGTTTCGTGAGACGGCATACGCACAGCAACGGTCGGCAACCCTGCCGACACAATATCGGGAACGATGGGTGCGCGCGGCAGAATGATCGTCAGCGGGCCCGGCCAGAAGGCATCCATCAGGGCTTTTGCCTGATCGTTCACCTCGGCGCAAAGGGAGTATACGGTGTCTTTGTCATCAATATGCACGATGAGCGGGTTGTCCGCAGGGCGTTCCTTCGCGGCGAAAATTCCCGCGACCGCCTCCGCATCCAGCGCATTTGCCGCCAATCCGTACACCGTTTCGGTCGGGATGGCCACCAGCTCACCGTCGCGGAGCAGTTGCCCCGCTTTGGCGATGTCTTCGATTGTGTTGTGTAAATGAAGAGTGTTCATAACAACCTCGTTAAGGGCAGTGAATAGATAAGAGATAAAAGAGAATAGAAAAGGTGTCCGCTTCGCGGACGGATTGTAAGCAGGGATGGAGTACCAACCCGCCGTATCGGGAGCATCCGAAATCGGCGCGCTCCATCTTGCCTCCCCTTAAAGATGTAAGGGGAGGTGTCGGCGAAGCCGACGGAGGGGATTTGAAATGCGATTGCAGTGTTTGCCCGCGGGCGGCAGATTGCCGCAGGATTTTGCACAAACCTACGGCAACATCGGTTTCATCATTCTCCTGCCAGTTTTGCCGCCTGGTCGGCGGTGATAAGCGCGTCGATGATCTCGTCGAGCGCGCCGTTCATCACGGCGTCGAGCTTGTACAGCGTCAGTCCGATGCGGTGATCGGTCACGCGACTTTGCGGGAAATTGTAGGTGCGGATGCGTTCACTGCGGTCGCCGCTGCCGACCTGACGGCGGCGGTCTTCGGCAGTCGCTTCGGCGGCGGCAGACTGCTCGCGCTCGAGCACTCGCGCGCGAAGCACACGCATCGCTTTTTCACGGTTTTTATGTTGGGATCGCTCATCCTGACATTCCACCACAAGTCCTGTCGGCAGGTGGGTGATGCGGAT
>JAZRTC010000094.1:0-5692 GCA_045651865.1 Acutalibacteraceae bacterium | reverse complement strand
ATGGCGGTGGAGGTGGGATTAGTCGTCGGGATGACGGCGGCGATCACGCCGACCGGCTCAGCGATGCGGCGGATGCCGTAGACGGGGTCATCTTCGATAACGCCGCAGGTTTTTTCGTCCTTGTAGGCGTTGTAGATATATTCGCCGGCAAAATGGTTTTTAATGACCTTGTCTTCCGCAACGCCCATGCCCGTTTCCTCTACGGCGGCAACCGCCAGCGGAATACGGGCGCGGTTTGCCGCTGTGGCGGCGGCGCGGAAGATGGCATCGACCTGCTCTTGTGTATAGGTGGCAAACAGACGCTGTGCGTCTCGCAGTCGCACAAGCGACTCATACAATCGCTCCACGCTGTCAAGCGGTTTGCGTGCGGTGTTTGGCATAGTCCGATCTCTCCTTTGGTATACTTGTGTATAGCGTGCCATCTGCCGTGCGGATTTATGCGGCGTTTTTTGCGAAAGGTTGATTTTTCGGTAGGTTATTGCTATACTGAGTATACTATGGTTCTGAGGTGTGGCTATGAAAGTAAACTGGAAGAAAAATCCATATATCGGCATCGGACTGACTGCCTTTCTTGTGGTGGCGGCGCTGATGGTGTTTTATCGCCTGATTTCCAATCTGTCGGGCATCGGCGCGGCGCTGTCGACGGTTGCGGATATTCTGTTGCCGTTTATCGTCGGTCTGGCACTGGCGTATCTGCTGTCGCCGTTTTATGATTGGATCCGCAAACTCGTTGAGCCGCTTCTGGCAGGCAAAAAGGCGACGCCGCGCCGCTTTGCAAAGAGCGGGGCAAAGGTGATTGCCACGGTCGCTTCGGTGCTGTTGCTGTTGGTGATTGTCGGCGGTTTGCTGAGTATGGTGATCCCGCAGGCGTATCAGAGCATCTCCAATCTGATTATTACCTTGCCCGAAAAAAGCAATGCGGTGCTCAGCTGGGTCAATGAAACTGCCGATAAACTCGGCAAAGGCGATGCGCTGGCGGGCTGGCTCTCCGACGGCATTGCCTGGGTGACCTCCACGGTGATGAGTTGGGTGCAAAATGACCTGCTCCCCAATCTCGGCAACATTGCGAAGAATGTTTCGACGGGGCTGATCGGCGTGGTCGGCACGGTGACCGATATGTTTGTCGGCGTCATCATTTGTGTGTATACTCTCAACAGCAAGGAACTGTTTGCCGCACAGGCAAAAAAGCTGACCTATTCGCTGTTCAAGGTTCCCACTGCGAATTATATGATCGGTATGACGCGCTATGTTGATCAGACCTTTGGCAAATTCATCAACGGTATTCTGATCGACTCGGCGTTGCTCGGTGTGCTGTGCTTTATCGGTATGTCGATTTTGCGCATGCCCTATGCACTGCTCATTTCGGTGATTGTCGGCCTGTTTAATGTTGTCCCGATCTTCGGCCCGCTCGTATCGGGCGTGGTCGGCACCTTCTTTGTACTGCTGGAAAGTCCCGTCAAAGCACTGATCTTTTTGGTGTTCATTCTGGTACTCGGTCAGCTTGACGGCAATGTCATCGCCCCGAAGATCCTTGGTGATCAGACGGGTCTGTCGGGTTTTTGGGTCATCTTTGCGATCGTGGTCGGCGGCGGTCTGTTCGGCTTGTGGGGCATGATCCTCGGTGTGCCGACCTTTGCAATTGTGTATTCGTTGATCTCGCAAGCGGTGAAAAACCGTTTGCGTCAAAAGAGCATCCCCGACGATACCGAAGCGTTCAACGGACTGATCGATATCGATGAGAACACGGGTGAGCCGCAATATCCCGCCCCGCCTGTTGTTGAGACGGTCGTCGCGAAAGAAACGGAGAAATGACAATGAAACGGGTATTGGCATTGATTCTGGCAGCAGGCATGCTTCTGACAATGACAGGATGTCATGTAATGGATTGGTTGCAGGAGAAAATGATTCTTGCCGAGAACGAGAGATTTGAGCAGGAGATTCTGGAAAATCTGCAATCTGCCGAGCGCTTTGAGATCACTGACGCGGACGGTACCGTTTTACTGACGCAGGCAGATCTGGAAAAAGCCGAAGCGATGTGGTATAGTATGAATTACAACGAGGATCCGATTCCGGCTGTGCATGTCACATTCAACGCGGGCGGTGCCAAGAAATTTGCCGATGCTACGATGAGATATCGCGGGTATGAATTGGTGTTTTTGCTTGACGGTCAGGAAGTGGTGCGCTCTACTGTGAATGAACCGATCACGGATGGTGTGATGATGATTTCCGGCGGTAATATTGACAGCTATGAAAAAGCGGCGGAGCTTGCCGCCCGTATGGAATCAACGATCCAATAATAAAAATTGACAGCCCCGACACCTGTCGGGGCTGTTGCATTGTAAACTTGAGGTAACATTGCAGGAGGCGACGACCCGACGCTTCGCATAAAATATTTTACACTTCGTTGTAATAGGATTTCATCATTCCCGTCTATATAGGTGAGAGGAGGCGATGCTGTGGAGGATCGGGAGATTATTGCGCTGTATACCGCGCGCTCAGAAGATGCTATTCTCGCAACGGACGAGCAATACGGTGACTACTGCCGTTGTATTGCAATGCGCATTTTACATAATGAGCTCGACGCTGAGGAATGTGTCAGCGATACCTGGTGGCACGCGTGGTCGGTTATACCGCCGCAGATGCCTTCTTGTTTGCGTGTCTTTCTGGGTACGATCACGCGCCGCTTGTCGCTGGATCGTTACGAAAAGCGGATGACGCAAAAACGCGGAGCGGGTGAAGTGCCGCTCTTACTGGATGAGCTGGTCGACTGTGTGCCGACGGCGGAAAACGGCGACACACAGACGGATACCATCGTTATACGCGACACGCTCGATCGGTTTCTCACACAGCTTCCCCCGAGAGAGCGGTGGTTGTTTTTGCGGCGCTATTGGTATGCCGACTCGGTGGAGGAGCTGGCGCGCGCGGCGAAGATGCGCGAGAACGCGGTGTGCGTGACACTACATCGCACACGGAAGAAACTGAAAGTTGCACTGGAAAAGGAGGGAATCACGCTATGACACAGGAGATGCGCCTGCTTCGCCTGATTGGTGAAGTGGGGGAACAGCACGGTGCGTTTGCCGAGGGCAATTGTCCCACGACTGTGCACCGTCACAGTACAGCGTTTCGATGGATCGCCGTTGCCGCGTGTCTGGCGGTGTTGCTTACGGGGATCGTGCTGAAAACACGACCGTCGTCGAATGACGGTGAGATTACCCTTCCCGAATTTGTGGCAGGACAAGTCGGTGTGCAGATGGCAGTAACATCCTATATCAATTATGTTGATTTAGCGAAAAGGTCACAAGTTGTCGTCTGCGCCGATGTGTTGCAGGAATACCGCGAGGAAACCGATAAAGGATATCTTGTATATGCGAAGATCAAGGTGCGTGAAACACTCAAAGGGGATGTACAGGCGGGCGATACATTGCTTGTGGAGGATACCGCAGGCGGTCGTAAAGATGAGCATGGGCAGTATCAGATTGTGACATTGTACGGCGATCCGCTTTTGAAAAAAGGTAACCGCGTGTTGTTGTTTTTGCTCAAATCACAAGAACCGCATAAGAGTGAAAACGGGCAGGTGTCCTATGCGTTATTTGGATCAGTCGGTAAATTCTTTTACAATGCTGACGGCAAATATCATTGGTCAATGCTGTATAACGAGAAGTATCCGAAAGACTATAAACCGTCGATGATGCTGTGGGATCCCGAACCGAAATCCTTAAAAGAGATACGGGAGTTGATTCGGGATCCGCACGCGATTGTAATTGATGAAACAACCTCTTTTTTTACCTCAATGTCAAGATCGCCCCGTGCGGGAGAAGTGTTTTATCGGCCTTATTTCAAGGGGCTTTTGAATGAGATTCGTACGAAACACGATCAATTTCTGATCAGTTTTTATGTGTATGATCAACACGGAAACCCGCTTTCTCAGGAAAAAACGATGGAGGAATGTGTCCGTCTGGCTTCGCTGGGATACGCCATATATGAAAAGCCATCCACACAATATCAATGCAATCATGAGATCGTGGGTGTTTTTATGTTTGAAGAATTGTGTGATTTTGTGGCAAACGATGAGCAAGGCTTCGGCACATCCATTGTCTGTAAGCTGAATGAGGATATATTGAATAAAGACTACGGATATTGCTTTGGAGATATATGGAACAGCGGTGATGATATGATCTCAAAAATGGATGAGGAGCTTCGTGTAAAAGGGGAAGGGTGACGGTATGGGAAAGGCAAGACGAACGGCGATGATCTGTGTGCTTCTATGCCTGTGTTGCTTACTGAGCGGATGTCGGGAAAGTGTGTTGCAAACAGTGCATACATCCGCGTGTGAGATGCTTGAAAACGGTGAAGAATGCAGTGCCGTTTTTGTTGGATCCCGCTATATCGCGGTGAAGGTTTCAAAAGAACTGACCGAAATTCTGAATCCTTCCGATTGGAAACGAACAACCGCGGCGGCAACCGCCACGCAGTATTGCTCTGTCACATTGCCGATTGCCATACTGGAATTTTATGAAGGGAATCTGCTGTGTGTCACCATGTCGGAAACGAATGAGCAGGAATGGTATGTCGGCAAAACCGATGTGCACGCACAACTGGAACAATATAAGCAACGGCACGGAATCTATGTAGCTCCCGAGGTAATAGATTTTGTAGCAGTTTGCAGATAGGCTGCCGATCAATCTGTTGCAGGGTGGCGATCTTGCGTCCCGAAATATAATGCAGGAGGTGACAGTATGAAAAAGGCAAGACGAATGACGGCGATCGGCGTGCTTGTGTGTTTGTGTTGTTTGCTCGGCGGGTGTCGTGAAAGCGCGCTTCAGACGGCGTATACATCGGTGTGCGAAACCGTTGAAAACAGCGAGCAGTGTTATGCTCAGTTTTCGGGAAAGGCTTATATCACAGTGGAGATGTCGGAAGAACTGACCGACATCCTGAATCCTTCCTGTTGGAAACGAACGCTTTTTGCGTCAACCGCCACACCGTATTGCTATATCAAGTTGCCGAATGCCAAGTTGGAGTTTTACGAAGAAAACCTGCTGTGCATCACCGTGTCGGAAACGAACGATCAGAAATGGTATGTCAGCAAAGCCGAAGTGCGTCCGCAAATGAAACAGTATATGGAACAATACGGAGGTCTGGTTCCGCCGTTACCGGATCTGTCGGTGTATGCGGCATATGTAAAGAAGGAGATTTTATGAAAAAAGTTATACGATTTGTTAGTCTTGCAATGGTGCTGGCGGCGGTGATCGCGGCTTGCTTTGTGCCGGTGTATACAACATCTGCGGACAGTCCGCCGCACCCCGATTTTTCGGATATTTATATGGAACTGTTTGAGATCGGATACCCTTGGCTGAATGTTCCCGAATCCCGTCTTGTGTTTGAAACGGATGGTTTAGATGCGGATTATCAAGGATTTGCGGATGCCCTGTCGGTGTTTGCGGCGGGAAAGGGTATGGACTTTTACTATGGCACTCATGAAGAGATAAAAGCGCTGTCCTTTTATGAATACGATGACGACGGCAGTTGGTATCGCTTCAAAAATGATGACGGCTATCTCGTGAGCATTGTAGAAAAACCGATGGATAACGATACCTATTCGGTTACGGTCAAAATACGGCTCAACGATCATACCGGCGTGGATGTCGAGGCGATTGTGAATGCTGAAAATTTATCGTATACCATTATCCAT
>JAZRTC010000093.1:0-9007 GCA_045651865.1 Acutalibacteraceae bacterium | reverse complement strand
AACCCCCGACCTGCTGATTACAAATCAGCTGCTCTACCAACTGAGCTAAACCAGCGAATTTGAACAAGGAGCATTATAGCAGATAAAGCTCTGTTTGTCAATATAGAGTTTTGGAGAATCTACGGATTCTTTTTGAAAAAGATATGGTATCCGAAAGACGGTTGACAAAACATGATCTATATGCTATTCTATCCTCACAATTTCAAACAGTAACTGCCACCGGGTAGGGTAATGCTGAAATCAAAAGCATTCGTCGCGTATCGTTAGGTCTTAGAAGATACGCCGCGAATGCTTTTTTGTATAAGGAGGATCTTTATGAAGCTTATCAAACAGCTGACAGGTTTTGAACGCGGGTTGTGGCTTTCGTCTGTCGCGCTGATGGTTCTGTCATACACACTGTTCGGCAACGGCGATGTGCTCAATCTGATTGCTTCGCTGATCGGGGCTACATCCTTGATATTTCTCGCAAAAGGCTATGTGATCGGGCAATTCCTGATGATCGCTTTCTCGGTGATGTACGGCATCATTTCCTTCTTTTTTGCATACTACGGCGAAATGATCACCTATCTCGGGATGACAGCGCCGATGGCGGTATTAGCCGCCATCGAATGGATCCGCCATCCTTACAAGCAATCTTCCGAGGTGGAGGTGCGGCAGATAAGCCGTCGCGACTGGGGTAGGGTGATTCTGTTCAGTATCCTGGCGACAGTGCTGTTTTATGGGATCCTCCGTATGCTTGGCAATGCCAATTTACTTGTCAGCACCTTTTCGGTTACAACGAGCTTTGCGGCGGCGTATCTGACCTTTTTGCGCAGTCCGTATTATGCACTGTTCTATGCCGCGAACGATGTGGTACTGATCGTACTGTGGACTATGGCGTCGTTTACCGATATATCCTATATTCCCATGGTTGCGTGCTTTGTGATGTTTCTTGCAAACGATCTGTACGGCTTTTACAACTGGCGTAAAATGGAAAATACCCAAACATAAAAAGTCCTCTTGTACTTTTGGTACAAGAGGACTTTTATTACTTTCCGAGAACCTTGTTCATCAGGGTGTAACCTTTTTCCACCATCACACCGGTGGAGGTGGCGGTCGCTTCGGTGAAGCAGTCAATGCCGCTGTCGGTCTCTTTCGTGTTGCGGTACAGCAGATAGGGGACAGGATCGCTTGTGTGCGTCTTGACAGCAAGCGGAGTGGGGTGATCCGGGCAGATGAGAAGCGTATACTCACCCATGTTGTCCAATTCCTTGAGAAGCGGTGCCAGCACGCGGCTGTCGATTTCCTCAAGCGATTTCACTTTGTTTGCCGCCTCGCCGCGGTGGCCGCATTCATCGGGCGCTTCCAGATGGATATACACCAGATCGTGACCGTTTTTCAGCGCGTCGATCGCCGCATCACGCTTACCTTCAAAATTGGTATCAATATAACCCGTGGCACCCTCCACTTCACAAACGGTCATGCCGTTGAGACGGGCAATGCCTTTGAGCAGGTCAACCGCCGATACCATCGCACCCTTGACGCCGTAGGTCGCCTCAAAATCTTTCAGTTGCGGCTTGGTACCGTGACCCCACAGCCAGATGGCGTTCGCGGGTGCAAGACCGCGCTCGATGCGCGACTTGTTCACGGGGTGATCTTTCAGCAGATCGTAGCTCTTTTCCATCATCGCGAGAAGCGGTGCCGCATCTTCATGAAGCGGGAGATACTCGCCGATCACGCGACCGGTGATATCGTGGGGTGGGGTCAGTTTGCCGATGTCCGTTTTGCCGTCGTGCCACACCAGACAATGGCGGTATGCGGTGCCGGTGTACACATCAAACTCACCGCCGCCGAAGGCTTCCTGCACCGTCTTGATGATCTCATCTGCTTCCGCAGTATGGATATCACCTGCACAGTAGTCAAGGATCGTTTTCTCTGCATAATTGCTCTCATCCGACAGTGTCACAAGGTTGCAACGCATCGCCACATCCGTGTCAGTCATCGCAATGCCGATGTTGGCAGCTTCCAGCGGAGAACGCCCTGTGTAGCAGTCGGCGGCATTGTAACCGAGCACAGCAAGATTTGCCACATCACTGCCGGGGGACAAACCTTCGGGAACCGTCTTGACAAGACCCAGCTCCGCTTTGGCGGCGAGGGCATCCATTGTCGGCTTGTGTGCCGCTTCCATCGGGGTTTTGCCGCCGAGTGCCTCAAACGGCGTATCCGCCATACCGTCGCACAGCAATACAACATATTTCATGAACAGGACTTCCTTTCATTGAAAAGTTCAGTATGCGCATCAGTATAGCAGAAAAACGAAAAAAAGGGAAGACACTTTGTTAAAATTTCGTCAAAAATTTGCGGTTTATCCATTGCAATTTTTGGGAAGATGGGTTATAATAGCAGACAGTAATATGGGCGAGAATGGAGTTTTCCTCTTTCGCAGAATAAGCTGAACGAAAGGACGATGACAATGGAACAGTTTTTTGATATTCCAAAAGAAGTATTTACCGATTTTCTCAATCAATATTTGAGCGGTTCTCACGGCGAGGTCGGCAATGCCGGTGAGGTCGTGGAAGAGGCGATGTCTGTCGGTCAGCTTCTCGGAAGCGCCGGTATGACCGTTCTGATCGGTCTGGTCGTCGTCATCGGCACCTTGTTGCTGTTGACGGGCATCTTCTATTTGTTCGGCTTTATTATGGGCAGTGCCGATCGTAAAGCAAAGAAAGCAAAGGAAAAAGCCAAAGCGGCTGCTCCTGCAGCTGCTCCCGCGGCAGTGCCGAGCGCTCCTGCACCTGCTGTGCAGGACGGCATCCCCGGCGAGGTTGTGGCGGCAATTGCTGCGGCCGTCGCGATGATGGCACCCGAAGGCAAGCGTTACGCACTCAAGAGTGTTTCCCGCAAAGATGCAGGCGGTCGTTCGGCATGGGCGTCGGCCGGTATCGCGGACAATACGCGCCCGTTCTGATTTGAGTTGAAAGGAAGGTAACTGAAGTATGTCTGCTTTGTGGAATGCAATTGTTGATATCTGGCTCAACTCGGGCTTCTATCAGCTTCTGAATTTTGAAAACGGCGGTTGGAAAAACCTCATTATGATCGGCATCGCTTGCGTGTTGATTTATCTGGCGATTGCTAAAGAGTTTGAACCGCTCGTTCTGCTTCCGATCGCATTTGGTATGTTGCTTGCAAACCTCCCGCTTTCGGGCATTATGGATCCTCAGCAAAACAGCTTGGTTCCGCTCACAGCGGCAGAGCTTGAACACTTTAAAATGGGTATCATGGATCAGGTCTATCCCGTCTTTGAAATGGGCGAAGGTCAGTATTACTGGCAGCATTTCGAGGCAGGCGGCCTGCTGTGGTATCTCTATCAGGGTGTTAAGTTCGGCATCTACCCGCCGCTGATCTTCCTCGGCATCGGTTGTATGACCGACTTCGGTCCTCTGATCTCCAACCCCAAGAGCTTCCTGCTCGGCGCGGCGGCTCAGCTCGGTATCTTCATTACCTTCTTTGGCGCGCGTGCGCTTGGTTTGACGGGCATTGAGGATATCACCTTCACGCAGCAAGAAGCGGCATCCATCGCCATCATCGGCGGTGCAGACGGCCCGACGGCAATCTATCTGACTTCTAAGCTTGCTCCGCACCTGCTCAGTGCAATCGCGGTTGCGGCATATTCCTACATGGCGCTTGTTCCCGTTATTCAGCCGCCGATTATGCGCGCATTGACCACCAAAAAAGAGCGCTCGGTCAAGATGGAGCAGCTTCGTCCCGTGTCCCGTTTGGAGAAGATCCTGTTCCCGATCTTTGTTACCGTTCTTTGCGTCCTGCTTCTGCCTGATGCAGCTCCGCTTGTCGGTATGCTGATGATGGGCAATCTCCTGCGTGAGTGCGGTGTTGTCGACCGTATCGCCAAGACGGCACAGAACGAGCTGATGAACATTATCACCATCTTCCTCGGCACGACGGTCGGCGCAACAGCGAGTGCGCAGGCATTCCTGAACCTCAAGACCCTGCTCATCCTCGGTCTTGGTCTGGTGGCGTTTGCGTTTGGTACGGCAGGCGGCATCCTCTTCGGTAAGGGCATGTACTATGCTACCGGCGGTAAAGTCAATCCCCTTATCGGTTCGGCAGGTGTGTCGGCAGTTCCGATGGCGGCGCGTATTGCTCAGAAGGTTGGTCAGGAAGAGAACCCCAGCAACTTCCTTTTGATGCACGCAATGGGTCCCAATGTTGCGGGTGTTATCGGTTCGGCGGTTGCGGCAGGTGTTCTGCTTACGCTGTTCGGCTAATCCAAAATTCACGAAGGACGGACGAAAAATCGTCCGTCCTTCTTTCTGTTCTATTAAGAGCATACAAAATGATTCGATTTGTATATTAAGAAAAGGACTGTATGGAATATGACTCCCAATGAATTTCACACTCTCCGTCAGGCGATGATGCGCCGCGACTTCTCGCGCATGAATAATCGCCAGCGCGAAGCGGTGTTCCACGCCGACGGTGCGTTGCTCATCCTTGCGGGAGCGGGAAGCGGTAAAACCACGGTGCTTGTCAACCGCGCCGCGTCGCTGATCCGTTACGGCAAAGCCTACAACAGTGAACAAATGCCGTCTTATATGTCCGATGATGATGCCGCCCGACTTCGTGCCGCGGCAAATGGCGAGATTGAGATTGACGATGACCTTCGCCGTCTTTGCGCCGTTGACCCGTGTCCTGCGTGGAAAATCCTGACGATCACCTTCACCAATAAAGCGGCAGGCGAGCTCAAGGAACGCTTGTGCCGTATGCTCGGCGATACCGAAGGGGAAGAGGTTACAGCCAGCACCTTCCACTCATTCTGCGCACGCATTATGCGCCGTGAAGGTGAAGCACTCGGTTTTTCCTCTCATTTCACGATCTATGATACACAGGACAGCCAGCGTCTGATGAAGGACTGCATGAAGCAGCTGAATATTGACGAAAAGACGCTTACGCACAAAGCCATTTTGGGTGAGATCAGTCGTGCAAAAGACTCGCTTTTATCGCCTGAGGACTATACCGCGCAGGTCGGTGCGGATTTCCGCCTCAAAAAAGTAGCGCAGTGCTATGAACTGTACGAAAAACAGCTTGCCAAAGCCGATGCGATGGATTTTGACGATCTGCTTTGTAAAACTGTGGAGCTGTTTGAGACCCACCCCGAAATCCTCGATAAATACCGCCGCCGTTACCGTTATATTATGGTGGACGAGTATCAGGATACCAACCACGCACAGTATCGTCTCGTCAGTTTGCTTGCAGGTAAAAACGGCAACCTTTGTGTGGTCGGTGACGATGACCAGAGTATTTATAAATTCCGTGGTGCAACCATTGAGAATATTCTGAATTTTGAGGATGAATTTCCGCAAAGCACCGTCATTCGTCTGGAGCAGAATTACCGCTCAACCAAGGTGATCCTGGATGCCGCGAACCGCGTGATCGCACAAAACCGCGGCAGAAAAGGTAAAACCCTGTGGACGGACAACAAAGAAGGCGACCCCATCGGCTATTATACGCTGGATAATGAGGATGAGGAAGCGCGCTTTATCGCCGAGACAGTGCAAAACGGCGTGGCAACAGGACGGCGTTATCGTGATTATGCGGTGCTGTTCCGTGCGCGTGTGCAATCCAACGCCATTGAACGCGCCCTTGTCAAAAGCGGCGTGCCGTATCGCGTCATCGGCGGTCACCGCTTCTACGATACGCAGGAAGTGCGCGATGCCATGGCGTATCTGCGCGTTATCAACAATCCCGCCGACAGCGTGTCCTTGCGCCGTATTATCAATGTCCCGAAACGCGGCATCGGCGAAACAACGATGGATCACGCGGCAGAAATCGCCGAAGGACTCGGTATCACGGTGTATGAGGTCATTTCTCACGCGGAAGATTACCCCGCTTTGTCGCGTGCCGCGGCAAAACTCCGCTCGGTTGTGGAACTGCTGGACGCCCTGCGCTCTATGACCTCCGACGGTGAGACACTTCCGCACACATTGTACAGTGAAATGCTTGATCGCACGGGATATCTTGCGATGTGGGAGATGATGGGAGAGGCAGAAGCCGACCGCGTCGAAAACCTACGCGAACTGGAATCCTCCATTCGTGACTATGAGGAAAACAGTCCCGAGGATCTGCCGTCACTGGCAGGCTTTCTGGAAGAAGCCGCACTGATGACCGATGTGGATAATTATGACGGTTCCTCCGAAACGATTGTCCTGATGACGATGCACGCAGCAAAAGGTCTGGAGTTTCCTGTGGTATTTCTGCCCGGTTTTGAGGATGGCATTTTCCCGGGTCGAACCAGTCTGTTCAGCCCCGAGGAGATGGAAGAAGAACGCCGCCTTTGCTATGTCGGCATCACCCGTGCGGAGGAAAAGCTGTACATCAGCTGTGCCAAAAGCCGTATGATGTTCGGTGTCACCAACCGCAATTCTGTATCCCGTTTTCTGAAGGATATCCCTGAACATCTGCTTGATGAACACAATCTTTCCACCTACGGCGATTACAGCTACTCACCGTCGAAATCCGACGGTTCGTCGTATCGCCGCTCTGCTTCGGAGATCATTTCCAAGGCAACGCAAAGTGCACAGTCGCGCTCCACGATTCCTCAAAAACCGTCTACCGCGGCAAGTGCTATGGATCGACAGAAGATTGCCGCCCGCGAGATCGGCGCACAGAACACTTCGGCATCCTTTGCAGTCGGCGATAAGGTATCGCATAAAGTGTTCGGTACCGGTGTTGTGACAGTCGCTTCACCGATGGGCAACGACTGCCTTCTGACGATTGATTTTGAAACAGCAGGTACGAAGAAACTGATGGCAAACTTTGCAAAGCTGGAAAAATTATAAGGAATATAAAGAAAAAAGGCTGTCTTCGCGACAGCCTTTTTTGCACCGTTTTCCTCGTGTTTCATACAATGATAGTGACACCGCGACCGACGGTCGTGGGCATAACGAGATAAACGGGGGATGAAAGTATGTCCAACAAGTCTTTACATGACGACCGTATGCGCAATGCGTCGCGGCCTGTCAACCACAGTGGCAAAACCGCTTGTATCGATGCGGGGCAGGTTTTTGACAGCTGTTCCGATCGTGATTGTGTGGAAGATCTCAAAGTGTGGTTTGCACCGTGTGACCAACAAACGATTGACAACGCATCCGTGGTTCGCGCCAAAAAAGCCAAAGTTATATCCACTTGTATTGATGTGGATGAATTACCCTTCAAAGAGGGATGTTATTCCTGTCATCTGACCTTCTTTGTGGAGATTGAATTTGAGGCGCGTGACGGTTGCGGTGACGGCACCATGGTTCGCGGTGTAACATCTTATGACAAGAAGGTCGTGTTATATGGCGGCGAGGGGTCTGTACAGGTGTTCTCGGGCGAACTTCGTTCGTCGCGTAATTATGTCCGCTCGGAAATGGAAAGCACCAATATGCCGCGTTGCAGTGTGCAGGTTGCCGAACCTGTTGTGCTGGATGCCGTGCTGGCAGAAACCGCACAATGCACCTGCTGTGTTGTGTGCTGTGGATGCGAAGCCATGCCTTCGTCGGTCGTGTCACGGTTTGGCGGCGGTTTTTCTCAGACGGGTGGCAAGACGGTGACGGTCACACTCGGGTTGTTTACGATTGTACAAATGGTCCGTCATACGCAACTGCTTGTTCCGGCCTATGAATATTGCATCCCGTGCAAGGAATGTGCGTGCGATGAGGAAACACCGTGCGAACTGTTCCGTAAAATGACCTTCCCGATTGAAGAGTTTTTCCCGTCCGCATCCTGCAAGGGTAATAAATAAGAAAAGGGCTGTCGATTTGACAGCCCTTTTCGCATGTTTACAAAGTTTCGATCAGTTCCAGATCGTACGGTGTCTGCTGGTACACAAAATAGTTCAGCCAGTTGGAGAAAAGCAGATGTGCGTGGCTGCACCAGGTCATCGGCGGCACCGCGGTCGGATCGTCGTTGGGGAAATAATTGCGGGGGATGATGGGATTGAGTCCACGACCGAGATCGCGTTCGTATTCGCCCGCCAGAGTCAGACGGTCATATTCGCAATGGCCCGTGACATACACTTCGCGACCGTCATTGGAGGCGATAATGGCGGGACCTGCCGCGTCGGAAGTGGCGATCACACGAAGCGACTCCACCTTTTCCACATCTTCCTGCAAAATCTCGGTGTGGCGGGAATGAGGCATAAAGAATGTTTCGTCAAAACCGCGCGTCAGCGGGTGGTTGGCATACAGCGGACGGTGGCGGAACACACCGGACAGTTTATCGGGCATCTGATGCTTGTGAATGCCATGCAAATGATAAAGAGCCGCCTGCGCACCCCAACATATATATAATGTAGAATATACATGCGTGTGTGCCCAGTCAATGATTTCACACAGTTCATCCCAGTAATCCACTTCTTCAAAGTCCATTTGTTCCACGGGAGCGCCTGTTATGATAAGACCATCGTAGTGGTTGTTCCTGAGTGCATCAAAACTTTGATAAAATTCAAGTAGATATTCTTTGGAAGTGTTTTTGGAAGTGTGTGTCACGGTTTGCATCAGATCCACTTTTACCTGAAGCGGGGTGTTACCAAGCAGACGGAGAAGCTGGGTTTCCGTAACTTCTTTTGTCGGCATCAGGTTCAGAATCAGGATGTGAAGCGGACGGATATCTTGATGGCTGGCACGGTCTTCGGTCATAACGAAGATGTTTTCTGCCTCCAGCGTTTTGGCGGCAGGCAGATTGTCAGCAATTTTAATCGGCATTGTGTTCAGACTCCTTTAAAATAGGAATATAATTATTATATCAAAAACAGAATAAATATGCAATATAAACAAAGGACGAAATACTTCAAAAAAACTTTAAAAAAGTTGAAAAAAGGTATTGACATTTGGCGGGAGGCATGGTATTATATCGAAGCTGTCTCGCGGGAGACCGAACGGAAACCTGAAAGAACGGCAGCAGACCTTTGAAAATTAAACAATACAGCAAAGAAACGAAACAAACCAACCCGTTAAATTTACGGTAGCAGGGC
>JAZRTC010000092.1:0-10840 GCA_045651865.1 Acutalibacteraceae bacterium | reverse complement strand
GCGGTGTGCCGATGACATTCAACAATCATTACATCGTGAATGATTTTGAAATCCCGTGGCGGTATCATTTCTTTGAACACAAGGAACGCGAAGCCGAAGCGAATCGGATGGAAGATGATGATATTGATTTCTGATGTGACCGAAACACGCCGTAATGCACGCGAGGATGGCGTGTAACGCGATTGCATTTGAAGTACGAGAACAGATGCGACTCAGAATAAAACGCGACACAGGCGATTGGTGAGGGCGTTTCGAACGGGCGGCTTTGTGTATATTTTTTTGGCACAAGTGATTGCAGGAATAAGCGGCGGGTCTGTTGACCCCGTTTCCGCCCTTTACATCGGACGGCAATGCCGACCGTTAAGCGGTTTTGAAGGGTTTTGACTGGGTGGGATGCTTTCTCCGTTTTAAATCGCAAAAAGGGTCATTTGCCGAGAAAACCGCCATGCGTCGCGGTTTTAAGAGGAGTTTTGAAATTTTCGACCTGGCATTATGCACAAATTTGGGCCGATTTTGAGCTGTAATGAAAAAGGAGTGAAACGAATGCCTGCACCAAAAGAAAAAACGAAATTTGCGCTTTGGGTACATCCCGAAACCATGAAAGCAGTCAAGGAAAATTACAAACAGCACGGTTGTTCCAGTCAATCCGAATACATTGAGAAAGCGATTACGTTCTACACCCAATATCTTCTTGCGGAAGATCACTCGGAATATTTAGCAAGCGCCGTCAAAGAATCGTTAAAACCGTTCGAAGATCGCATCGCAACGCTCACATTCAAATATGCGGTGGAGCTGTCCATGGTGATGCACATTCTCGCGGCGGAACTGGACGTCGACGAATATACACTTCAACGTCTGCGCGGAAGGTGTGTCACTCTTCTGAAACAATCGCGCGGTCGGGTTACGTTTGAAGAAACCTTGCGTTATCAGCGCGGCGGATAAAAGAATACCGCAACCTTGATCAATCAAGGTTGCGGTTTCAATCTCACCGACAAATTGGAATTTAATTATTTCTTTTTACCCAACACTCGAGCCATTGCCATTTTTCTGAAATCGCCGAATGTCAGCCCGACGGTTCTCAGGAAGAATTGTTCCATAACAGCAAAGCCGACAAAGGCAAGCACAAAACCGACGATCCATTGCCAGATCGGTAAGCCGCCCGCTTTGTTGATTTGCACGATCATAAACACGGAATAGGCAAACAAGAGAAGTCCTGTGATCATACCGGGTGTATACGGTTTCTTCAGCTTGTGTATTTTGATGCCCGCAACATGGATAACGCCTTCAAAAAGTCCAAGTCCGAGCGGAATCAGCACAAGAAACGTAATATGCTGTAAAGCAAACGGAACAAGCAGCATAATCAAAATATATACTGCCACAGGAAGGTGCATTCTCGCTTCACTCACCTGGATGTTGATGCCGAACCCACCGAAAAACAAATCATAAAATCCACCGGGAAATTTCGATTCTTCCCATTCGTGAAGCGTGTATAAGACCATAAAGCCGAGCAATGCTTTGCCTGCGAGAGGCAGACTGTTCCAAAAGAACAGACTTGCGATGCATACAACCGCCAATATCACGGTGAGTATTTCAAGGTTATACTTCACGATTCGCTTTTTCATTGTGGCACCTCGGTCAAATTCTTGATTTACGAACTGATTATATCACTGTTTGCATAAAAGTTCAATCTTTCGCTGGACTTATAAAACCTCCTGTGGTATTGTGTTGTGCTTGAAGAAAGGATGTGATGTCATGGAAAAGAAACTGCTGACGAACGGCAATATATTTTATCGCAACACTGACAAGCGCTGGGGTGGCGTCGTGTGGTTTATGGATGAGAGCGGCGAACGCAAGCGCAAATCGTTCTCAGGCACAACCAAGATGGAAGTCAAAAAGAAGATCACCGAATACATTTCCGACTTCGACAAGTTGGTCGAAGAAGCGGACGAAAGCAAGAAAACCTTGTTCGTCAGTATGCAGAACTGGCTGGAGGTGTTCAAGTATCCAATGGTGGAACACACCACATACGACCGTCTTGAATGCACCGCTCGCCATCACGCGTATCCCGATCTCGGCGAACGCGTTGTCGGCACCATCACCGCCGCCGATATCAAAAAGATTCTGAACGATCGTATGGAACGCGGATACGCTTTCACCACCGTCAAGAAGATTCACGATCTGTTCGGTGAATACTTCCGTTACATGGTCGAGCAGGAGTTCCTGCAAAAGAACCCGATGCTGAGCGTGCCGATGATGAAGAAAGCCAATTTTATGGCGGCACAAGGCAAGGAATGCAAACCGCCGAGTGAAACCATCACCGTCTTCACCGAGGACGAATTGCAAGCATTCAAAGCCGAATGCTTCCGCACCTTCAAGGACGGCAAGCGGATGTATCAGCAAGCGGCGGCGTATATGTTCATGGTCAACACCGGACTTCGCCCGAGTGAGATGCTGGGCGTGATCAACAGCGACATCGACCTCGAAAAACGTGTTCTGCATGTACGTCGCGGTGTGAAAGAAATCGCCAAACGCAAAGGCACCAAAGCAATCAAAGGTCGCGAGATCGTGGTCGGCAAACTCAAAACCGCGTCAAGCAAGCGCAATGTGCCGCTGAACAATGCGGCGATCGCGATGGTGGAAGATCTGCGTAAGGAGTTCTACTTTGGCGAGGATGCTCCGCTTGTATGTGATAAGCACGGTGGGTTCACCCACCCGCTCAACTTTCGCAAACGGTTTGAGCGTATCATCAAAGCGGCACACCTGCCGGAATACCTCAGCTTGCATTCCTTCCGACACACCTACGCCACGCGCCTCGGCAATGGTGTGAAACAACCCGATGGCACGATCCTGCGATTGTCACCCAAGCAGATTGCCAACCTGCTCGGACACAGCACATCCGAAGTCACGGAGATGTACTATATCCGCAATGACCCGACCGCTCTGGAAGGTATCACCGATGGATTTGATGTGTGACCCCTGCACCATGTCAGTAGGGGTTGCCACCTGACAGCAAGGAAGAAAGAACTATCTAAGGTGATTAAAAATCCCCGCCATCGTCTGGACCACGATGACGGGGATTTTTGTTGGCGTTAATCGTAACCAAATTTTAACAATTATATTGTTGACAACCGCTTTGGCATGTTATATACTTATTATAAACTATTATAAATTATTATAAAACAGGAGGAGCTAAATGACCAAGAACGATTTACCCGCAATGAGACAACTTGCCGCTAACGGCCAGATTGTATATACAGACCACGGCGTTGAGCGTATGATAGAGCGAGGATATACTACTAGCGATGTGGAGAAAATACTAACAAGTCCAACCACTCAATTCATAGAGACTCAATCACCTAACGCAAAGCACCCTCACGAAAGAGGTGTCGTTTCCGATCCCTTGTTTATGCCAGATACAGCAATCGTCTTTGCTATAAACCTATCAAATCCTAGTTCGCCAGAGTTGGTCATAATTACAGTTGAAGAAGCCACAAACGAAAAATGGGAAAAATCAAGAGCCGACAACCCCTGGCTTGTGAGAAAGTAACAGCGTCATTCAGCGTTACTCTATTATTATACTACTGATTATTGATTTTAATTAATTGCTATATCCACTCATATTTGCAATAAAAGCAATCAACAATATTTTGGAGGAGTTTTATGGAAAGGATTAGAGAGAAAACTTGTTTCATGTGCGGCAACCAAATGAAACTATCAATAACTTCTAAAACATTGAGGTTTCAAGGGAAAGAAATAGAAATCAAAGGAATTAGCGCCTATCTTTGCCCACATTGCGGTGAAATTGTGTATACCTCGCAAGAAGTTAAAATGATTGAAAATATTATAAATGCTCTTAGTAAAATCGAAGTCCCAAAAATCGATGTCCTTAACTTAGAAGAAACCGCACAATACTTGCGTGTAAGTAATCAAACGGTTTATAATATGATCCGAGACGGCAGAATCAAGGCTTATAAAGTGGGACGCGAATGGAGATTTTTAATGGCTGATATTGTAGCATATATGAATGCATCATCTAATGAGGACTTTGTATCTATGGCTGCAAAAGGAGGTCAAATTAGCAGTCATGATGCTGTAATCATACAAGCAGCTTTAGCGGAAGAAGATGATTGAATTGATTCCTCATAAAATAGAGGTCGCAATTGATATTGCTTCATCATTTTTGGATACTCGTTATCCTGTTAACATTCACAATATATGCCAAAAGCTTGATATAACCGTCATTAATAATCAACCGCTAAATAAAGATGGGTATCTAATATGTCACCGAAATAAAAAAATCATTTTAATTAACGGAAAAATCACAAATCGTCACAGACAACGTTTTATCATAGCACATGAGCTGGGTCATTATTTATTACACCGAGACCAACTATATTCGTGTGATCGAATTTCAGATACGATCGAAAAAAATGTAAATTCCCCGCTTCAAGAGATAGAAGCAAATCAATTCGCAAATGAGTTGCTTATTCCTAAAATAGCATTATCTGAACATATTCCTGTCGGCCCTGTTAAATTATCGAATATTTTAGATGTTGCGACCACTTTTGATATTTCTATTACCCATGCTGCCATCCAAACGGTTACAGCGTCGAATGATGAAACCGAAATCCTTTTGTGTTATGATTCACAAAAACTAAAATGGTATAAATCCGCAAGTAAAAATCTTTTTGCACAAGCAATCCCAAAAACATGCCCGGTGCAATTAGATTTAGCCGCCCAAAAACAATTGATTTCAGGGGCGTGGACAGAATTATATCACGGAACCGTCCTGCAAGAAGTACATCATATTTATGGCAATCAATATTTAGTATTGCTTTCAGGATGCCGTTTATAACAGCATTATAAATAATCCGTGATTATCTAATTCAATATCTAGTTCGAACTAAGGAGGATATATATGAATTACAAAAACATGACCGATTCCGAACTCGCCCAGGTAATGATAAACTACATTAGCAGGGTGGATCATCTAAGAAGAATTATTGCCAACTACCTTGATGGTCAAGACCATGGCTATATTCCATCCGAAAGAATTAAAGAAGAATACCGAGTGTTAAAAACGGAGTTGCGGGAAGATGCTGACTATCTCAATTTAGTTAGAAATCACAAGGGTAGCAACTTGTATATGTATGTTTTTTCGCCTAGCATAAAAGAAGCAGCAGCTTTTGGTTTTGATGTGCCAACGAATTCTAGAATAAATCAACAAATGTACAGCACAGTATCAGAAGCATACCATAAACTTACAAAGCATCATACTCTTGATCAATGGGGAGCACTGCTTTAAAATCAATTCCGCCAAGATTTTCCAACATTCGGTTTAAGGTAGAAACTCATTGATGCTATTTTGATGCTGTACGGGACGGATGCGTTGGATTTGTTGGCACGATTGATGCTTTTTTGAGCATCAAAAAAGCATCAAAATGCAAAAAACAGACCGTGCGACACGGTCTGAATACAAAGCAAAAACGGCTTAAACCCAGTGTTTAAGCCGTTTTTCGATGGCAGGGGCAGAAGGACTCGAACCCTCGGCACGCGGTTTTGGAGTGGATAAAGAACCGTGCCGATGCTCTCCGCGTTGTTCGCGGTGTGTCGCGGTTGTTGTCGTTTTCGTGTACGGCGGATTTGCCGATTTGATGCTCTGTTTGATGCTATGTGCTGTCGTTGCGGATTTTGATGCTCGGTTTCAGGGGTGTCAAAAATTGACCCGCATTAATCAAAGATTAGCCCGCTAACGAGTGGTGGGCTCCGCCACGGTGCTTTTTTGATGATCCTTCTTGTGTGTATCAGGCAACGCCACCCACACCGCCTCATGCCGCTGTCGCGCCAAGCGACGGTGCGTGCGGCGGTTATTTCTTTGCTCTGCGACAACCATACGCTCTCCCGCCGTTGTTCGCGCGTGTTCGGCGGTTTTGGGCGGTTACGGGCGGCAGACGGATACAGACGCCACCTGCGATACAAAACGCGTTTTGGGGCGTTTGTCGCGGCGTTTGGAAACGCACATAAACCGTCCCCGAAAATCCGACAAATTCCACGGTCATTATAGCATATACTAAAGACAAGCACAAGACAAAATACGGCAGGTGTCGCAAAAATGCGACACCTCATTTTGGCTCTATTGACATCCCGTTTTGCTCATGTTACACTATAATCCGAACATCTGTTCGTTTTATCTTTTGGGAGGTGTTGCCGATGTCAGAAGGGAAATTCTATATGGTGCCGAATGTGTTGATGAACCTTCACCTATGCCCAGGTGAGATCGCCGTCTACAACTATCTGCTGTATTGCGAGAACCGGAAAACCTTCCAATGTTACCCGAGTTATCGCACCATCGGCAAAGCCATTGGGCTGAGCAGAAACTCCGTCAAGAAATATGTACGGCAGCTTGAGGAAAAACAGTTGATCCGAACCGAGCCGACCGATGTCATCTGGCGCGGCGGGAGAAAATACAACGGTAATCTGCTGTATACGATCCTGCCCATCCAAATGGCAGTGAATCACTTCCATCAGGAACAGCTCGCGCGGCTGAAACTTTTGAAAGAACGGCTCCGTATACAGGATCAGCTCGATCAGCAAGACGGGTGATTTGTTGTGTAGTATTTTTTGCCACAAGACATTGCAGGAATAAGCGCCGACACCGTTTACGGCGTCAGCTCGGTTCACAGCGGACGGCAATGCCGACCGCGTCGCGGTTTTGGGCAGGGGTCAATTGGTGGGTTGCAAAACGGCGGTTTTTTCGAGGTTGGCGCTGTTGTTCTGCAAAAATGCCGACAAACGGCGGTGCAATGCGGTTTTTGAGGTGGGATGCTCGAAAAGCGCTTCGGTATTATGCACAGGTTTATGACAATTTCGGCTTGTAAAGAAGGAGTGAAAGATATGGCAAAGGATAAGATCAAATTTGCATTGTGGATGCATCCCGAAACACGGGATGCGGTGGATGAATATTATAAAACGGACGGTTGTTCCAGCCGTGCAGAATACATTGAGAAAGCGATATTGTTTTACACGGCACACATTGCCACCAAAGAACAAGCAAAATATGCAACGAATTCCGCTTCGCCCGGCATAACCGAGCAACAAGTCACCCGTGCGGTTGACAGCAGTGTGGCGAAATCGTTCCGACCTTTTGAACGTAACGTATGTGCGATGCTGTATCATCTGGCAGTGGAAACGGCGGTATTGTCAAAACTGATAGCAACAAGATGGAGCGTGGATGAGCAATGGCTTGATCATCTGCGCAGGATAAGCACGGAGTATGTGCACTCGGTCGACGGCCGCATCTGTTTCGAAGATGCCATGTGGTATCAGGGCGAGGAGGAATATCCGGGTTAATTCAATATTTATCTGGACTTATGAAACCTCCTGTGATATTGTGTTGTGCTTGAAGAAAGGGGCGTGATAATATGCAAAAGAAACTGCTGACAAACGGTAATATCTTCAAACGCACGGACGGGCGTTGGTGTGGTGTTGTGTGGTATATGGACGAGAGCGGTGAACGTCAACGCCGCTCCTTCTCCGGCAAAACCAAAACTGCCGTTCAGGAGAAGATCACCGCCTATATCACCGCATTCTACGATGAACCTGCCCCTGTGTATGATATTGCCAACACAACGCTTCAGGACGGGATGCAATCATGGCTGGAACTATTCAAGTTCCCCTCCGTCGAGCGCACCACATACGATCGTCTGGAATGTACCGCGAAAATACATATATACCCCTCGCTTGGCAAACGGTTGGTGTTGTCGATCGTATCCGCCGATCTGCGGACACTGCTGAACAAACAGATGCACGATGGCTATGCCTACACCACCGTCAAGAAAACGCACGATCTGCTCGGGGAGTATTTCCGCCACCTTGCCGAGGATGAACAGATTCCGAAGAACCCGATGCTCGGTGTGCCAATGGTCAAGAAAACAAATTTCCTCGCCGCTCAGGGCAAGGAATACAAGCCGACGTGTGAAACGGTGACGGTATTCACACCCGATGAACTGGAACGTTTCAAAGCGGAATGCTTCCGCACATGGGGTACGGGCAAGCCGCTGTATCAGCAATCGGCGGCATACATCTTCATGCTGAACACGGGACTTCGCACGGGCGAAATGCTCGGTCTGCTCAACAGCGACATCGACCTCGAAAACCGTACAGTGCAGATCGTGCGCGGAGTGAAAGAGGTGGCTCGGCGCGACGGGAAGGATGCGACATCAGGCAGAGAAGTGATCGTCGGCAACCCGAAAAGTGCCACCAGTCGCCGCGTTGTCCCGCTCAATAACACAGCAATTGAGATGGTGCATAAGTTGCGCGAGGAAGCATATTTCGGCGAAAATACGCCGCTTGTGCCGGACAGTAACGGCGATGTCACACGCCCCGTGAATTTCCGCAAACGTTACTATCGTATTCTCGAAGCAGCGGGGATCGAAACAAAAGGATTGCACACACTTCGCCACACCTTCGCAACCACGCTAATAAACGGCGTCAGACAACCAGACGGTACCGTTCGGCAGCTCACCCCACGCGAAGTCGCCGACCTTCTCGGGCATACCACATCCGAGATCACCGAACGATACTATGTCAAACGCGATTTGTCGAGATTAAACGGAATCACGGACGGATTTGAGATGTGAGGATATGATGTATCAATGCAATACCCCCACCGCAACGGTGGGGGTATTGCGTTTTATTGTGTAATTAGAGATATCAACATAATTCGTGCATCTGTGGTGCTTAAACTTCCATCGCTGTCCAGATCACCAACCTTCAGAAAAACCGTCTCATCTTGCACAACATATAGCAATAGATTTCTTGCATCGCTTGTGTCACGCATTCCATCAAAATTAACATCCCCCTGTTCGACTTCACCGTACGCAGAATACATCCAGATTGACGGTTGGCTGAACACGACACCTTCTATATCATACAGCATATCGGCGATGGATGCGGTTGTCATCGATACACCCCAGTCTTCACCCGAATGTAATATTACCCATGTAATGCCAAGCGCTTCATTTCTGCCCGAAGATACAGACGTGTTCAAAAACGAAAAATCATCTTTCGTTCTTTTCGTATAGGTGTCCTCTTTAAAAAGCAAAACAATTTCATCTTTACGAAAAACCTCTCCGTTCTCCCCCAATTCCCGTGCATATTCCGGTATTTGGGGTATCGGATGACGACCGACAAAATACTCACAATAGCTTATATTATAACGATAAAACAGCATCGCCATAGTCGCGGGCCCTCTGTCTGCGTAGACATCCAATTCCCAATATTGCGTTCCATCAATCCCTTCTATAATGCTTTGGTTAAAGATACCAGTTACACCAGCTTCTTCCAAATCCTGAGCAGTCCACGCCTTATCAGCGTTTTCTTCTGTAATCTCAATACACACTGTCACAGAGGGGGAATCTGCCGATACGGTAGTTGGCAGTAGTAATAAAAAGACAGTCAAACTTAACAATAGTGCTACAGCTAAACGCTTCTTCATATGATCACCTTCTCTTTAAATACCAAACCATTATTCAACTGCCTGTAGCAGCGCTCTAGAATCAGCAGTGTTTATAATGCCATCACCATTGTAATCTGCAAGATACTCTTGAAAATACGAATAGGGAGTGCCGCTGAGAAACCGTAATATCAGCGTCGCATCCGCTTGCGTCAGCACACTATCGTAATTTACATCTCCCACAGGACAATTCAGCGCACACGATTTTGTATAATTTAAAATAGTAAAATCATCTGTAAATGATGCAATAGTATTTTCAAACTATATTAACCATTGGAAACATCTCCTTTACATTGCCTCTATAACAATATTAGCATAATACGTCAAAATGTCAAGAACAACTATATTCCATGTATCTTTCTGCTGGACTTATGGCTCATCTTGTGGTATGTGTTTGTGTTGCAAAGAAAGGAGATGCGACACATGACCATACTCGATGACCTCTACTACGGCAATATTCACCCGTGTGAGCGGGATGCGACACCGGCAATGCGACAATTGCAGCTTTACAGTTGCCGACACGATGAAGCGCTCACCGCCACGCTTACGGACAAGCAGAAGGAAACGTTCATCAAATTCAAGGATTGTCAGGACGAACTGCTGTGTCTGTGTGAACGCGAGATGTTCCGTTACGGCTTCGCCCTTGCCACACGGTTGATGGTCGATGCCATGAATGAGCTTGATCCCAATCACGATTCATAATTGCAGAAAGGAAAACACGGCTGAAGCGGTTGCTTCAGCCGTGTTGTTTAGCTTACAACTAGTTTATACTTTCTCTTTCTGTTAATATATTTAGCTTACATCTAATTGCTTTATAATCACTAATTACTATCTATTTATCCGTCTTGTTATATGCGGGTCAATATTTGAACGATCATATTCCGCTGCACTAGTGCTGCACTAATGATGCTGCAGTGCGCATATAAGGCGTGAAAAGACGGAAGAACCGCGTGTCGCCGATTGTGACTGACCCGTTGCACGAAACGTGATATTTGCGTGTAGGGAACGCCCTGTGTGACGTTCCTTTTGCATTGTCAGAGCGGCACGACACATAGGTCGTGCCCTACAAAATGGAGGTCGAATCGGACGGACTCGAAGTCGCTTCGCGACCCCTCTTGCGGTGCCCAAAACGGCGATTTGAAGCCATTTTACGCCGTTTTGACCGCGGCGCCAACTCGTGCTCCCTGCATCCGCCACCGGCGGCGGTCGCACTCGTTGCCCGACACGCGCGCGTGCCGAGATTTGAATCTTCCCACCAATACAAAAAACGATGGACATCGCAAATGCGATGTCCATCGTTTTGGCAGGGGCAGAAGGACTCGAACC
>JAZRTC010000091.1:0-9611 GCA_045651865.1 Acutalibacteraceae bacterium | reverse complement strand
AAAATTTATCGTATACCATTATCCATTGTATGGTTGGCTGACAAACAGAAAAAAGGACTGTCACGAAAAGTGACAGTCCTTTTTGTATGGGAATGAAGAAAAGCACCACCTTGAATGGCTTTCCTTCACACAGAGGAGGCTTAGCGATATTTTTCTGCCTGCAGGTTGAACATCTCGGCGTATTTCCCACCCTGCGCCATCAGTTCATCGTGCGAACCCTGCTCGATGATCGTGCCGTTTTCCAGCATAAAGATGGTGTCCGCCATACGGGTAGTGGACAGGCGGTGCGAGATGAAAATAACCGTTTTGTCGGAAGCGAGCTCACGGATCGTTTCGTTGAGACGGTATTCCGAAAGCGGGTCAAGCGCCGAGGACGGCTCGTCGAGAATGAGCACCTGCGCGTTGCTGTACAGCACACGGGCAATGGCGATCTTTTGCGCTTCGCCACCCGACAGGTTCACACCCTCGTCGTCAAATTCCTTGGTCAGCGGGGTGTGGATACCCAGCGGGAGCTTTTGGAGCATCTCGTCAAAGCCGACCTTGTGAAGCACATCCAGCACACGCGCTTCATCGACCTCGGCACCCATCGTGACATTTTCTGCCAGCGTCGCGGCGATGATCTGATAATCCTGGAACAGCACGGCAACGCGTTCACGGTATTGAGCAAGCGGGTAGTCGGGCAACGCGTTGCCACCGTAGAAGATGGTGCCTGCCGTCGGGTCATACAACCGCATCAACAGCTTGACAAGCGTCGATTTGCCCGCGCCGTTGTAGCCGACAAATGCGATCTTTGCCCCGTGCGGGATTTGGAGCGACACATCGCGAAGTGTCAGTTCCTCCACATTCGGGTATGCAAAATCGAGACGGTCAATCTCAATCGCGCCTGCTTTGGGAACTGCTTGCTTGCCGTTATCGGGCAGAGTGTTATCCGTCTCAAGGAAGGTGCGGATCTTGCCGATATACATTGCGTGTTGCTGGAATTCGGGAAGCAGGTTCGTCATCCAGGTCAGATCGTATTGCAGGCTGCTCACCGAACGATACAACGCAAACAGCTCACTGTACGCCAGTGCATCCGCGACCAGCGTCTGATACAGCAGATAGGTCATATATGCGCAGTCAAACGGGATGACATCCCAGAAAATATTGCGCAGATAGCGGATGAAAAACAGCGGGCGGCTGTGCTTTTTGGTGACGGCAGTTTCGAGTTCTTCAGACTCGTCGTAATCGTCATACAGCATCTCCTGCATGTCGCCCATGCGCAGGTCTTTGGCATAGTCCGCCAGGTAAAACACGCGTTTGATGTAGCCTGCACGGCGGTTGTGAGGGATGCGTTCCTCTTCGCGTTTCATCATATGCTCGTTGCTCTTAAAACCGAGTATCACCGTGATGAGAAGGGTTACGCCGAGGAAAATCAGTCCCACGGGATCTTTGGCGATGACATAACCGCCCATCATCAAAATGACCGAAACGGTCGAACAAAGCGTGCAGAACGAATTGAGTGCCGCAAACATATGCGGCGGCGCTTCCTGCATCGCCCACACGAAGTCGTTGTAGAAGGTGGGATCGTCGTATTTCGCCATATCCATTTTCGCCGCTTTTTCATACAGCGTCAAACGGATCTCTTTGTTGATTTTTTCTTCCCATTTCGGCATCACTTTCACTTCCATCCACGAGGTGAACAGCATATTGAAGATAACGACCGCCGTGACAGGAATGAACATCGGGAAGATATCGGTAAAGGGTCTGCCTTCTTCCACGATTTTGATAATGTACGAGATCAGGAATGTTTTTTCCAAAATCAGGATCACGCTCGAGTCAATTGCAAAGAAGATCTTGAAGAAGAAATACGGTTTGCTGATGCGGAACATCCAGCAAAGTGAGAACCAGCTGTCCGCCAGCGTTTTACGCGCGGGAGGGCGTTGATCCTTCGGGATGTACGGACGATGTCTAGGCATGAGCGTTCACCTCCTCGTCGGCAACGAGATAGGCCTTTGCCTGCTTGCGGAACATTTCGGCGTATTCGCCGTTTTGCGCCAGCAGATCTTTGTGCGTGCCGTGCTCGATCAGCTTGCCGTCTGCGAGCATAAACACGCGGTCGGACAGCGCCGCCGAGGACAGGCGGTGGGAGATGATGATTGCGATCTTGCCCTTTGTGGGATCACATTCACCGCAAAGGCGCATGATCGTTTCGTACATGCGGTATTCGGCGATGGGGTCGAGCGCCGAGGACGGCTCGTCAAGGATGACAACGGGGCTTGCCTTGGCAAACGCGCGGGCAACCGCGATCTTTTGTTGCTCACCGCCCGACAGCACCGCGCCTTTTTCGTCAAACTCGCGGGTAAGGCGGGTGTCGACACCGTGTTCAAGAGTCTCGATCTTATCCAGCACACCGCTTTCGTTCAAAGCGGCGATCGCCGCCTCGCGCTTATCCTCGGGAACGCGCGACAGCATCACATTTTCCAGCACCGATGCCGAGAACATCGCAAAATCCTGAAATGCCGCACCGATCAATCGGCGGTATTCCTTGAGATCGTATTCGCGGATATCCACGCCGTTGAGCAGGATAACACCCTCGGTCGGGTCATACAAGCGCATGATCAGTTTAACAAGCGTCGATTTACCGCTGCCGTTGAAACCGACGATGGCGACTTTTTCGCCGCTTCTCAGCGTCATATTGATGTGGGACAGCGCGTCGCGCTCCTGCCCGACATAGCGGAAACTGACATCCCGCAGTTCAATTGTCTGCACAGGCAAACGGACGGACAGTCCCGTCTGATCTTCGGGGATCGTCGGCTCATAGCTCAGGAATTTCTTAAGGTTTTCAATGAACAGCCCGTTTTTGTTCAGGCTTGTGGCGTTGTCTGTCACAAAGCGGATCATCGTACCCGCCGTCATAATGGCGGAACTGAGCACCACGAAATCACCCAGCGGAATTGCCTTGTGGACGATGGTCATATACGAGACGACCAGGAGCATTCCTTCAAATGCGATCGGGTAGAGGATCATATTGCGGATGCGTGCCCAGAACACGATCTTTTTCGAGGTATCGTCAATGTTGCGGCAGGCGCCGTCATAGGCGTCGCCGTATGTACCGGTCAGCAGGGAAAACAGCGAGGTCAGCCGCATTTCACCTGCATACTTTTGCAAAAAGGAGGTGCGGTTGACATAATCGTAGCGTCGTTGGAACGGGATGTGCTGTTGCTCGCGTTCGTAAAACAAACGATTGACGCGCGGACCGAACAGCCAGTTACCCACAAGCGGCAACAGCACGAATAAGATCGACCACCACGCCATCGAGATCATTGAGCCAATGGTAAAGACCGCTGAAACAGAAAAGCACAAGCACACGCTGACCTGATGTACGATCTGCTGAACACGGTCGCCGGTTTCGTTTGCCGCCATCGTGTAGGTGCCGTAAAAGGACGGCGTTTCGTAGCATGCAATGTCCACATTTGCCGCTTTGTCAAACAACATACGGTTCAAGGTGTATTGCAGGCGTATACGGGCTAAAGGTGCGTGAACCTCACGGAACCATTCCTGAAAGGCGACCAGTATACATTCGCCGATTGCCACGACCCACACAAAAGTTGCCGCTTGTGTAAAGGTGCGGTCGATACCCGTGTCGCCGAACAGATACCGCATAAAGACGACTGAGAAAAACGACCAGAAAAAGGCGTGGATGGCGGTTGTCAGAATGTTACCGATGAGGAAAAACGGTTCGTGCTTCCAGACGATACCGAGAATGTACCGCAAGTTACGGTACACGGGGATTTTTTCTTTTTTCTCTTTACTTTTTGCCAAGCGTTTCACATCCCTTCCGTTGGCAAAGCTCCTTTCGGATATATAGTCGAAAAAGTGACCGAAAGGTTTGCTGTTTTGTAAAAATAAAGTTTGTGTTACCAGTATACGCCGCGCGGCGTACACGGTCAAGCAACCATTGGTTGTGTTTATTTCAACTCAACAATCGTCACACCGCTTTCGCCCTCGCCGAAGGTGCCAAGGCGGAACGACTTGACCGACGGATGACGGCGCAGGTGTTGTTGAACGGCGGCGCGGAGCACACCCGTACCCTTGCCGTGGATAACCGTGATCTGGGGAAGGCCCGCCATTACCGCGTTGTCGATAAAGCGGTCGACTTCCAGCAGACCTTCATCCGATGCAAACCCGCGCAGATCCAGATCGGTCTCGGCAGAACGCTGAGCGCGCGAGGCAGTCTGGTTTTTCACCGTGCCGCGCGGAGCGGGTGCTTTCTTTTGCTCAATCAGGCGCAGGTTCGATTGCGGCACACGCGTGCGGATGATGCCTGCCTGCACCTCCACTTGTCCGCCTTTATCGGGCAGGGCGAGCACGGTCGCTTTTTTATCAATATCAAAGATCAGCACTTCGTCGCCGATTTTCAGCGGACGGGGCAGACGGTAGCCGCTGTTCTGCGGTGCTTTCTGCACGGGGTCGTGTGCTTCATCCAGTGCTTTCAGACGCTGGCGCAGATCGGTCTTTGCCGACTGTGCCGCGGCGGCACCCTGACGGCTTTGTTTGCGCATTGCTTCGAGTTCGCTGAGTAGTTGTTCGGCTTCGTAGCGGGCTTTTTCGGTGATGCGGGCAGCGTGAGCGCGGGCATCTTCGAGGAGCTTATCCTGCTCCATCCGCATTTTGGCGAGCTGTTCGCGCGTGCGGCGACCCTCGTCTTCCGCTTCGCGGCGTTTGTCGCGTGCGGTGCGCAATTCTTCTTCCAACGCCTGACGGCGTTCCTCCAGACGCACCACTACATCCTCAAGTCGGCGATCATCGCCGCTGACCAGTGTTTTCGCGCGGTCGATCACGGCGGGGTCAATGCCCAGTCTGCCGCAGATGGCAAATGCGTTGGAGCGACCCGGTGTACCCAGCATCAGCCGATAGGTCGGGCGCAGGGATTGCACATCAAATTCGCAACTGCCGTTTTCCACGCCATCGGTGTGGATGGCATAGGCTTTGAGCTCGGCGTAGTGCGTAGTCGCGGCGATGCGCGCACCTTGCGTGCGGAGCTGTTCGAGAATCGCGGTTGCGAGCGCCGCGCCTTCGACAGGGTCGGTGCCCGAGCCGAGCTCATCAAGAAGCACCAGCGAGCGGCTGTCCGCAATTGACAAAATCCGCACCACATTGGTCATGTGTGCTGAAAATGTCGAAAGGTTCTGTTCAATGGATTGCTCGTCACCGATATCCACAAGGATGTTGTCAAACACCGACAAACGACTGCCGCTTGAGCAAGGCGGCAACAGTCCGCATCCCACCATCTGGGTCAGCAGACCGATGGTTTTGAGCGTGACGGTTTTACCGCCCGTATTCGGGCCGGTAATGACCAGTGTATCAAAGGTATCGCCGAGCGTGACATCGATCGGTACGACCTTATCTTTATCAATGAGGGGGTGGCGCGCCGCTTTGAGAACGGTCACACCGTCGTTGCCGACGGTGGGTTTGGCGGCCTGCATCTGGTAGCCCAGTGCTGCCTTGGCGAAAATCAGATCCAGCTCCACAAGGATGTCGTATTGCGCCGACAGTGCCTGCGCAAAGTTGCCGATGTCGGCAGACAGCGCAAAGAGGATGCGTTCAATCTCCGCTTCTTCCTTGGATTGCAACACCTTGATCTCGTTGTTTGCTTCCACAGCACCCATCGGCTCAACGAACACCGTCGCACCCGACGCAGAGGTATCGTGCACAAGTCCCGGCACTTCGGCGCGGTGTTCGGCTTTGACGGGAACGACAAAGCGTCCGCCGCGGATGGTGACAATGGGATCCTGCAACAACTTCTGATAGGCAGGGGAACGCACCATTTTGTCCAGCTGGTCGCGCACACGCTGTGCGGCGGCGCGCATTTTGCGGCGGATGGTCGCAAGCTCAAGGGAGGCGGTGTCGGCGATCTCCTCCTCGGGGGTCACCGTCATCGTGATGCGGTCTTCTAAGTAGCGGTTGGGGGACAGTGCATCAAAACGGTCATCGAGTACCGTTTCTACATTCGCACATTTCGCGCGCCATTCCGATAATGCGCGCACCGTGCGGAGCAGGGTGGCAATGTCCAAACATTCGCGAAGCGACAGCATGGCACCTGCCGCGCCGCGGTGGAGCGCGTTTTTCATATTTTTGACATGACCGAAAGACGGCGAGCCGTACCCCGCAATCAGGCGGGAGGCATCGTCGGTTTCGGTCAGCAGGCGCTCCACCTCCTGCAGATAGGGGGAGGGAGCGAGTGCCAGTGCCGCCTGCGCGGCATCGGCGGTGGAGGTTTTCTCCGAAAGAAGCGCCAGAACTTTCTGAAGTTCCAGCGCAGGGGCAGAATTGGTCATCATAATATTTCTCCTATGTGGGACAGGCTGTGATAAAATTCCAGCGTTTTAAAAGAGCGCGACAGCTGGCATTGCACGAAGCGCTCGCAGAGATCGGCAAGTTGCAAAGTGGCATCGGCTGGCAAGCGGAACGAAAACACGCGCGTAGGCTCAGCGCTGACGATATGCCGCATCGCATCCAGTACCGTGGGGGATACGGGGATGCCGCCGCGTGCGCACGCGGCGCAGGCGAGCGTGCCGCTCATCGGATCGAAGGTGAACGGCGCCCGATGCGTGCCGCATCGGCAATCCGACAGAGCCGGTGTGTAACCTGCCAGCGACAGCAGGCGCAGTTCCGCGGTTGCTTTGATGCGGTCGCGATCCTCACCCTTTTCCAGTAAATGCAACGAATTGAGAAGCAATTGTAAGTACGCGGGAGCGGCTTCTTCCTGCGGGGAAACGGCGGCAAACAGCTCACAGAAATACTGTGCAAGCGCGATTTGTTCCACATCGCCGTTCGCGGCAAAAAACACCCGTTCGGGAACGGCGGTGTCAACGATGTACTTCTCCCGCCCTTTGACGAGAGACAGGGTCGCATAGGACAACAAGCGTGTCGAAGCGCCGCTGCGGCTGTTTACACGCCGCGCGCCGCGCACCGATGCGCGGATGACGCCAAAGGCATCCGTCAGCACCGTGACGAAGCGATCCGCTTCACCGATATGAAATTCGCGGACGATCAGTCCCTTTGCCGTCAGTGCCATCGTGTTGCTCCTCTTGCGGGGGTTGAGCGGCTTGCATCACCGCCTGGCGATAGCGCAGATAATCCTCCACGCGACCCGTGTGTGCAAACACTTCCCATAATTCGTGCTGATCCATTGTATCGCCGCCTTTACACTCATCCCGACCCTCTCATCGGGTACATACAGTGTGTACAAAAGCGGCTGTGATTATACTTTACAGCTGATAGCCGAAGCCTGTCAGCAGACCTTGGCGGTTGCGCCAGTCTTCTTTGACCTTGATCCAGGTTTTGAGATCAACCTTGGTGTCAAACAGTTCTTCCATCTCACGACGGGCGGCGGAGGACACTGCCTTGAGGCGCGCACCGCCTTTGCCGATGAGCATGCCCTTGTGCGAGTCGCGCTCGCAGTAGATCACGCAGTCGATATGCACAATAGGCTCGCCCGCTGTTGTGGTACCTTCCTTGAAGCTCTCGGTCACAACGGCAACGCCGTGCGGTACTTCATCGCGCATCACGCGCAGGATCTGCTCGCGGATCAGCTCCGATGCGAGCACGCGCTCGGGCTGGTCGCTGACCATATCGTCGGGGAAGAAGTGCGGGCTTTCAAACGCAAATTTCATCAACTCCTGCTCGAGATCGGCAACACCGTCACCCGAGACGGCGCTGACGGGCAGGATGGCTTCAAAATCGTACAGATCCTTGTAGGCGACGATGGTCTCAAGAAGTGCCGTCTTATCTTCGACCAGATCGATCTTGTTGATGACGAGAAGCGCGGGCATACGGCTTTGCTTCATCTGAGCGATCAGCTCCATCTCTTCCTCGCGGATGTGCGCGTTCGGTTCTACAACGAGCATTGCGGCATCCACACTGCTGACCGCTTCGCCGATGGACTTGACCATAAAATCACCAAGGCGGGTGCGCGGGCGATGCAGACCGGGGGTGTCCAGAAACACCAGCTGAGTCTCGTCTTTTGTCAGCACACCCATAATGCGGGTGCGGGTAGTCTGCGGTTTGTCTGAAACGATGGCGACTTTCTGGCCGACCATACGGTTTAAAAGCGAGGATTTGCCGACATTCGGGCAACCGACGATTGCAATAAAAGCAGAAGATGACATATATAAAACTCCTTATCATATAGATATATATAATCTACTATATCATACTTCATACACGATGACAAGCGACAGTTCACTTGTTTTTGCGTGTTTTTTTGAAAAAAGAGAAAAATATTGCAAAAAACACTTGCATAACGCGGAGGAAGAGAGTATAATAAGCGGCAATCGCATATTTCGGATGAAGCTTGCAGAAAAGTGCGTGCGGCGCTGCCGAAGGAGTAACACTCTCAGGAAACAAGGACTGCAAGCGGACGAGGCTTTGGAGAATCCCGTCTCGAGCGGGTGCCGAAGGTGAAAGCGTTTTATCAGCGCGAATCTCTCAGGCAAAAGGACAAAGCGGCTTCTCTGCTTTTTCGGCAGGGGTCTTTTTGTGCTTTTTTTGTGACGGATCGCGTGAAACACGCGGTCTGTTTTTTGTTGCGATGGAAGTAAGGAGGAAGAAATTATGATTGCTTGGATTGAAAAAGTAAACGGCGTGATCAACAGTGCTGTGTGGGGTCTGCCCGGACTGATCCTGCTCATCGGCACGGGCATTTTGATGACGGCGCTGACAAAGGGTTTTCAGGTGACACGCGTGGGCCATTGGTGGAAAAACACCATTGCTACCGTGTTTAAAAAGGACAGCAAGTCCACCAAAACGGCGGACAAGAAAAACATCTCGCAGTTTCAGGCGCTGTGTGCGGCGCTGGCGGCAACCATCGGTACGGGTAATATCGCCGGTGTGTCCGCGGCGATCGTGACGGGCGGCCCTGGCGCTGTGTTCTGGATGTGGGTTGCGGCATTTTTCGGTATGATGACCAACTTCTCGGAAAATGTGCTCGGCATCTATTACCGCCGCAAGAACAAGGCGGGCGAGTGGTCGGGTGGCGCGATGTATTATCTCACTGACGGCCTGGGCAAGAAAAAGGGTTGCGGCGTGGTTGCCAAGATCCTTGCAGTGCTGTTTGCATGCTTTGCGATCCTCGCATCGTTTGGTATCGGTAATATGACGCAGATCAACAAGATCGTGCTGAATATGGATGATGCGTTCTTTAAGAATGTGTCGCTCGGCACGCTTGGCAACACCAATGTTGACCTGATCCATCTGTTCCTCGGTATCGGTCTGCTGATCATCGCGGCGCTCATCATTATCGGTGGTCTGAAGCGTATTGCGAAGTTTGCGGAGATCGTGGTGCCGTTTATGGCGGTCATCTATGTGATCGGTGCACTCATCATCTTTGCGCTCAACATCGGTCAGGTCGGCGCGATGTTTGCGGCGATGTTCAAGTATGCTTTCCAGCCCGCGGCATTCCTTGGTGGCGGCATTGGTGTGCTTATTAAGGTGACGATGACACAAGGCTTCAAGCGCGGCGTGTTCTCCAATGAGGCGGGTCTCGGCTCGTCCGTGATGGTGCACTCCAACTCCGATGTAAAAGAGCCTGTCAAGCAAGGTATGTGGGGCATCTTTGAGGTGTTCTTTGA
>JAZRTC010000090.1:0-24649 GCA_045651865.1 Acutalibacteraceae bacterium | reverse complement strand
ACTCCTTCGCCTGCTCCGCGGTGTAGCCCGAAATGCGCTCAAGCATTTCAAACTGACCCTTTTTCAGAGCTTCCACATCTTCCAGACGAGCTTCGATCTCCTTTTGCTTCTTGGCGATCTGCTCTTCTTTCTTTTCGTAGTTTTCGATCTTGCGATCGAGGGTTTCTTCCTTTTGCTGGAGTCGGTTTTCCTGGCGTTGGATCTCCTTGCGGCGCTCCTTATTCTCGCGCTCCGCTTCGGTACGCAGGCGATGGATCTCATCCTTTGCCTCGAGAAGGACCTCCTTCTTGCGGCGGGATGCAGCATCATCTGCCTCTTTGCGGATACGCTCCGCCTCTGCTTCCGCAGAGCCGATCACAGCCTCCGCCTCACGGCGACGATGCTCGATGCCTTTTTTGAAGGCGATCGACCATGCTACGGCGGCACCCACGATCAACGCGACGACACCGACAACCACAGCAACCCATATGGGCAAGTTCATCGTTGTTTGCACCTCCTGAACAGTGTGTTCGGGGGGTTAACCTTTGTTCAATTGTAAATGCAAATTGCACGAAAACGCGTTTCGGCGGGCCGCCTCATCAAGCGGTCTTGGTCGGACAAATCTATCCGCCGCACGGCGTCAAACATACAGAAGAGCTTTACGCGACCGTTTACAGGCTGAACGGTTAACGCTCCCCGTTGAAAAAAACGAAAATGGAAATTGGTTCTTTTCAGAGTAAGTTGTGTCCCAAGGACATACTTTTACTTCTAGTATACTATATAACTTTTCACCACTTCTTGTCAAGTGTTTTGCGTATTTCTTTGGGGCATTTTTACAAAAATGTAATGTTTCAACACCCAAAAGCAGTGAAAATACATTTTTCCCCTTTACGGAAAACGCCCTTTGTGATATACTTATATGTCCAAAAGATTTTAAAAAAGGAGTTGTTGCCCGATGGCACTGTTCAACCTTCGTAAAATCGCCGCCGTCGCCGCGGGGCAACAGACATACCTGCGCGGCATTGCGTGCTATAACGGCGGATTTGTCCGCTCGCTGGAGCGCAAGTCGGGCGATGCCTATGCCGAGATCGTCAGCGCCGAGGTCAACGCCGACAAAGGCGCTGACCGCTACCACTGCGAGCTGTGCTTCGACTACGACGGCGCACCCGTTCATATGGAGTGCGACTGTCCCGTGTTCCATCCCGCCAGCGGTGCGTGCAAGCATCTGGTGGCGGTACTGGCACATAAGTATTACGCGGATATGGTCAGCGGCGTCCCCGCCGCGGTGCAGGAGGTACGCGTCGATACCCCGAAAGAGACCACCGACGATATCGCCGCGAACATGATCCGCTCGTATAACGAACGCGAATCCGCCCGCTTTGCCGCACAGACCGATGCCGCCGATGAGCTTGTGCGGCTGATGCCCGAGCTGTGTGTCAGCGGACAAAGCGCACGACTTGCCTTCTCCATCGGCAGTCACCGCGAGTATATTTTGCGCGACCTGCGCGCCTTTACGCAGGCGGTGCTGTGCAACGAAACCGTTTCCTACGGCAAGGAACTGACCTTTTTCCATCATCCCGACAGTTTTGTTCCCGAGGATCGCGCGCTGTTGCGATTCCTGATCGGGCAGATTCCGACGGTGCCGCGCGGCACGGTCGGCGGTCATGCGATGCGGGAACTGACGCTTGCCCCTGTTGCACTGGATGCGTTTTTCTCGCTGATGCGCGAGCGCACCGTTACATGCCGCTGTCACGGCAAAGAATTTCCGATTACCCTGCACCGCGGCGATCCGTCGCTGTCGGTGCGCGTGACGCATACGCAGGGTGGATGCCGTCTGGAAAGCGACGACCGGCTTGTCACCCTGATCGGCACCCGTCGCCGCTATGTGCTGGCGGGAAATGTGCTGTATGGCTGTTCTTCCGCCTTCAGCGATTATATGGGCGGTCTGCTGGATGCGTTGCAGGCATCACACGGCAGTCTGTTCATCGCCGACAAGGACATGCCTGCCTTCTGCAGCGGCACTCTGCGCGCCATCGATGACTATATCACCCTCACGGGCGATACACAGGCGCTGGACGCCTACCGCCCCGCCGCGTATGAAGCGGAGCTGTATCTGGATGCGCCTGCACCCGACACGATTGCCGCCAAGCTCCTGTTCTGCTACGGCGACCGCCGTGTCACCGCGTTCACAGGTGAGGAGCTTGACAGTGTCAACCGCGACACGCTGGCGGAATACCGCGTGTGCTTCCTTGTGAAAAAGCATTTTCAGCGCGTCGACGAGCAGGACGGTCGCCTGTTCCTGCAAGCGGACGACGACGCGATCTACCACTTTATGACCGAAGGCCTCGCGGCGCTTCAGCAACACGCCGCGATTTATGTCACCGACCGCATCAAGGCGATCGGTGTGGCACCCGCACCGCGCATCGCTGTCGGCGTGCGGATGCAAAGCGACCTGCTCAACCTCTCGCTGTCGGCAGAAGATCTCGACCGCGGCGAACTCGAAGGCGTGCTTGCCTCCTACCGCGAAAAACGCGCATATCACCGCCTGAAAAACGGCAGTTTCCTGCGGCTGGATGATCCGTCGTTGCAGGGACTTCACGCGCTGACCGAGGGATTGTCCATCAGCCGCACCGCTTTGCGCGCGGGCAATGTTTCCGTCCCCGCCTACCGCGCACTGTATCTCGACCGCGTTCTGCGCGACACCCCCTCTATCCACCTGCGTCGCGACGAGCATGTGCGCCGTCTCATCCGCGATATCAACGCGGTTGCCGACAACGAATTTTCCCCGCCCAAAAGCCTGGATAAGGTGCTTCGCAATTATCAGAAAACGGGCTTCCGCTGGCTGAAAACGATGCAGCAATACGGCTTTGGCGGCATTCTTGCCGACGATATGGGTCTTGGTAAAACCGTGCAGATGATCTCGCTGTTGCTGGACGCGAACGAACAGGGCGAGACGCTTCCTTCACTGGTCGTCTGCCCCGCCTCACTTGTGTACAACTGGCAGGATGAGCTGGCGCGCTTTGCACCGACGCTCCGCACCCGCCCCGTCGCAGGGGATAAAGAGACGCGCGAACAGCTTTTGCGCGATCTTACGGATGTCGATGTACTGATCACCTCATATGACCTGCTCAAACGCGATCATGAGCTGTACACCTCACATTCGTTTGCGTTCCACATCATTGACGAGGCACAATATATCAAAAACGCATCCACCCTCAGTGCACGCGTGAATAAGTCGATCCAAAGCCGCCACCGCTTTGCGCTGACGGGTACACCCATCGAAAATCGCCTGAGCGAGCTGTGGAGCATTTTTGATTTCCTGATGCCGGGTTTCCTGTTCAGCTACCCGCGCTTCCGCGAGCGCTTTGAACGCCCCATCGTCACCGAACACGACGATATGGCTCTTGCCCGCCTCGACAAGCTGGTGTCACCGTTTATCCTGCGCCGTCTGAAAAAGGATGTGCTGACGGAGCTTCCCGACAAGCACGAAGCGGTTGTGCGCGTACCCCTCGCAGGCGAGCAACGCGCGCTGTACGCCGCCAATGTACAGCTCCTGCGCGAAGAACTGACGCAAAAGGGGTTGACCCGAAATCATATCACCGTGCTGTCGATGCTGACAAGACTTCGCCAGATCTGCTGTTCCCCCGCACTGTGTTATGAGCATTACCGCGGCGAATCCGCCAAAACGGACGCATGTCTTGAACTGATCCGCGAAGCGATCGACGGCGGACATAAGATCCTGCTGTTCTCACAGTTCACCGCCCTGCTTGATCTGCTCAAGGCACGGCTCGACGAAGAAGGTGTGCCGTTTTATGAGCTTCGCGGCTCTACCCCGAAGGAGCAACGCGGTGCTATGGTCGACGCCTTCAACCAGAACGATGTGCCGCTGTTCCTCATCTCGCTCAAAGCGGGTGGCACAGGCCTCAACCTCACGGGTGCGGATGTGGTCATCCACTTTGACCCGTGGTGGAATCTCTCGGCACAGAATCAGGCGACCGACCGTGCGCACCGCATCGGTCAGACCCGCACCGTGCAGGTGTATAAGCTGATTGCCTCGGATACGATCGAGGAAAAGATCCTTGCAATGCAATCGCGCAAGCAGGCGCTTGCAGATGCCATCGTGCACGAAGGCGAAGGCTTGCTGTCGGGTATGACCGCCGACGACCTGCTTGGGTTGCTGGAGTGACGACACCGCTATATCCGGGATTTCATGTAATAACGGACCGTCGGGGACGACGGTCCCTACGCAGGATTTTTGAACAAGCGTGTAGGGACCACCATCCTCGGTGGTCCGCATAAAACAATACGCCGACACCTACAAAGGTGCCGGATTTGGCGCAGCCGAAAAACGGAGAGAGTTTCGCCCGAAATCGGTTGTCTTATAAACTCCCCCTGTCAGCTTCGCTGACATCCCCCTCTCAGAGGGGGACAATGATTGTCCGCCGCTTCGGAATACTCCCGCAGAGGCCCTCCCCTACAACACCCCAAATAACAAAAAGGAGACACTCGATTGAGTGTCTCCTTTTTTGGTTATTTTAACAATTACAAAAGGTCGTTAACGATGTAGAACAGGCGAGCCGCGTCAAACAGGTTGATCTCGCCGTCACCGTTGATATCCGCCTTAGCAAGCTGTTGCTCAACAGGAGGATACGGTTGTGCGCGGTTGACATAGAAGAACAGCCATCTTGCATCCTGTACATCCAACTTACCGTCGATGTTCACATCGCCTTCAACATCCTCAACAGGAGGTGCGGGAGGCGTGGTGCCTTCCACAGTAACAACACCCGCGACATAGGTCAGCTCCACAGCCTGATCCTCTGCGGAAGAACCGTCGTTGGCATTCATATCGCCATCGGGAACCACCACATTGATCTCGGAGGTGTACGCATCCTCCAGCACCTTGAAGGTCAGCGTGAACATCGCGCCACCCGCGGTCGTACCCGCAGAAGCGGACGACGCAAATGCAAACTTCGCCGTGCCGGCTACGGGCACTGCAAACATCCACATATAGGAGCTGCGGAAAATCTTGGTGTTGATCTCTTCAAAATAGGGGCAATCGGGATCGTCCCACACCTCGACGATCTCGAGGCAATCGGGATTGTACTGCACCCAGATCTGGCCGTTGACCATGTAGTGATTCTCGGAAACGGAAATATCAACCGTGATAATGTCGCCCTTGTTGGCAGTAACCGACTCCGCCGTGAAGGTGATGGGCACAGCGCCCTCAGCAGATGCACCCACAGCAAATGCAGTCATCATCATTGCGACCGACAGCACGATCGCCAGAATCTTTTTCATTGGAATCCATCCTTTCATTCTTTTCCTTATCGGATATTCGTCCGTATGTACAGTATATCACAAACTTCCGACAGATGCAAGAAGTAAATTTGGGGAACTTACACATTAAAACGGAACAGCACCACATCGCCGTCCTGCATCACATATTCCTTGCCTTCGGAACGCAGAAGACCTTTCTCCTTTGCCGCGGCACGCGAGCCGGTCTCGATCAGCTGATCGTACGGGATGACCTCCGCGCGGATGAAGCCACGCTCGAAATCCGAGTGGATTTTGCCCGCCGCCTGCGGTGCTTTGGTGCCGCGGGTAATCGTCCACGCGCGCACCTCGGGCGTACCCGCGGTGAGGTAGGAGATCAGGCCGAGCAGGTGATAGCTCTTCTGAATGAGACGGTCAAGACCGCCCTGCTCCAGTCCGAGTTCAGCAAGGAACAGCTCTTTTTCCTCGGCATCCATATCAGCAATATCCGCTTCCAGCTGCGCACAGATGGGAAGCACCTCGGCGTTTTCCGCCTCGGCAAGCGCTTTGACCTTCTGGAAATAGGGGTTGCCGTCCAGATCGCCCGAGGTGAAATCCTCCTCAGACAGGTTCGCCGCATAGATGATCGGCTTTTTGGTCAGCAGTGCCACATCGGCAAGCATCGCCGCTTCTTCCTCGGTGCAATCGACGGTACGCGCCGCCTTGCCCTCCTCGAGCACCGCCATCACGCGCTCATAGAAGCTGATCTGCGCGGCAAGCGAGCGATCGCCCTTGAGCGCTTTGCGGTCGCGGTCGAGACGGCGCTGGAGAAGCTCCATATCCGAGAAAATCAATTCGAGATCGATGGTCTCGATATCGCGAAGCGGATCGATCGAACCCTCGACATGGATGATATCGTCGTTCTCAAAGCAACGCACCACATGCACAATCGCGTCGACTTCGCGGATGTTCGACAGGAATTTGTTGCCGAGACCTTCGCCTTTGGAAGCGCCCTTGACAAGACCCGCGATATCCACAAATTCGATCACGGCAGGCGTGATTTTCTGGGGGTTGTACAGCTTTGCCAGCGCGTCGAGGCGCTTATCGGGCACCGCCACGACACCGACATTCGGGTCGATGGTGCAAAACGGGTAGTTCGCACTTTGCGCGCCCGCGTTGGTGATGGCATTAAACAGGGTGGATTTGCCGACATTGGGCAATCCGACGATACCGAGTTTCATATGGTTTTTTCTCCTTTATGTTTAGGTTTGGTGTTACCGTAAGTTTGCGCATCGTGCGCGAAGTTGCCGATTTTTATTCTTCTTCCGCGCCGCAGCATTTTTTATATTTCTTGCCGCTGCCGCAGGGGCAGGGATCGTTTCTGCCGACTTTTTCCGCCGTCGTTTTGCGCACGGGACGCTTCTCGCGGGTGTTATCCCCGCCGACCTGTGCCTGCTGTTCCTTGGCAACCTGCTTGCGCTGCAGTTCCTCGCCCGTGCGGATCTCAGCGACCAGAATTGTTTTTGCCGTCTCCTCACGGATCTGATCGATCATCTGGTCGTACATCTCAAAGCCCTCGATGCGGTACATCACCACGGGATCGTGCTGGGCATACGAACGCAGATGAATACCGCGCTTGAGTTCGTCCATACTGTCAATATGATCCATCCAATGGCGGTCCACCGTCGTGAGCAGGACAATGCGCTCCAGTTCACGCATGATGTCGCCGTAGCGCGCCTCTTTCTCCTCATAGCGTGCTTCGGCGCGGTCGATGAGCAGGTTGACAAGATCGGCGCGCTCCATATCCTCCAGCTCCTGCGCGGAGTAGTGGAAATCCTCCTCCGTGCACAGCCAACCCAGATAATACTGGCGAAGTCCCGCCATATTCCAGTTTTCGTGCTCCTCGAGATCGGCGGTGAAACGCGCGACCGTGTTTTCGATGGACTCGTGGATCATCTTCATGATACTGCCGCGGACATTTTCGCCGCGAAGCACCATATCACGCTGGCTGTAAATCGCTTCGCGCTGGGTGTTGATGACATCGTCAAACTTGATAACATCGCGGCGGGTGGCAAAGTGGCGTTCCTCCACATTGCGCTGAGCAGTCTCCACTGCGTCGGTGAGCATTTTGCTCTCGAGCGCCTCGGTGCCGGCCGTACCCATCAGCGTCGCCATCACATTGCGGAAGCGGTCACCGCCGAACAAACGGATGAGGTCGTCCTCCGCCGACAGATAGAAGCGGCTGGTGCCGGGGTCGCCCTGACGGCCCGAACGGCCGCGAAGCTGATTATCAATGCGGCGGGATTCGTGGCGTTCCGTGCCGATGATGCACAAACCGCCCGCGTCCACGACCGCCTGCACATCGTCTTTGATTTCCTCTTTATATTTCGCTTCCAGCTCTGCAAACAGCTTGCGCAGGGCGAGGGTTTCTTCGTCGGGATTGCCGCCGTGGTCGTTGGCAGACACCACCTGCTCCTCGCTGTAGCCGAGGCGGCGAAGCTCTGCCTGCGCCATAAATTCGGGGTTGCCGCCGAGCTTGATATCGGTACCTCGACCCGCCATATTGGTTGCGACGGTGACAGCGCCGGGTTTGCCTGCCTGCGCAACGATCTGTGCCTCGCGCTCGTGCTGTTTGGCGTTCAAAACCTCGTGCTTGATGCCGCGGCGCTTGAGCATCGCGGACAGTTGTTCAGATTTTTCAATCGACACCGTGCCGACCAGCACCGGCTGACGGCGCTCGTGACACGCGGCAATCTGTTCAACGACCGCGTCGAGCTTCGCCTTTTCCGACACATAGAACAGGTCGTTGAGATCCTGACGGATCACAGGGCGGTTGGTGGGAATTTCAATGACATCGAGGCGGTAGATCTGCTGGAACTCCGTCTCCTCGGTCTTCGCCGTACCTGTCATACCCGACAGCTTTTTATACATACGGAAATAGTTTTGGAAGGTGATGGTTGCCAGCGTGCGGCTTTCGCGCTGCACCTTCACACCTTCTTTGGCTTCGATCGCCTGATGCAGGCCCTCGTTATAGCGGCGGCCTTCCATCATACGACCCGTATGTTCATCGACAATGACGATCTCGTCGTCACGCACGACATAATCGATATCCAGACGCATCACGCCGTTCGCCTTGATGGCCTGATTGATGTGATGCACCAGCGTCTGATGCACCATCGTCACGCCGTCTTCCTCACGCGCCATCAGGTCATCCAGCTGGAACCAGCGTTCCGCTTTTTCAATGCCGTTTTTGGTGAGGGTCGCGGTGCGTGCCTTTTCGTCGACGATGTAATCGGCATCGGCGGCAAGCTCTTCCTGATCCTCTTTGGTGTCCATTTCCTTGATCTTTTTGACACGCAGGGTTTTGGCAAAACGATCCGCTTTTTCATACCAGTCGGTGGATTTTTCACCCGGTCCCGAAATGATCAGCGGCGTACGCGCCTCGTCAATGAGAATGGAGTCCACCTCGTCGACGATGGCAAAGGTGTGACCGCGCTGTACTTTGTGCGACAGTTCGATCACCATATTATCACGCAGATAGTCAAAACCGAATTCGTTGTTGGTGCCGTAGGTGATATCCGCGGCATAGGCGGCGCGGCGGGCATCCTTATCCATATCGTGCAGGATCAGTCCCACCGTCAGGCCCATAAAGCGGAACACATCACCCATCCACTCGCTGTCGCGGGCGGCAAGATATTCGTTGACGGTGACAATGTGCACGCCGTCACCCGTGAGGGCGTTGAGGTACGCGGGCAACAGCACCGTCTGGGTCTTGCCTTCACCCGTTTTCATCTCGGCGATGCGACCCTGATGCAGGATGATGCCGCCGAGGATCTGCACGGGAAAGTGCGGCGTTTCCAGCACGCGGCGGGTCGCCTCGCGGCACGCCGCGAACGCCTCGGGAAGCAGGTCGTCGAGCGTTTCACCCGCCGCCAGTCGCTCGCGGAAATGCACCGTCTGTGCGGACAGCTCTTCATCGGTCATGGTTTTATAGGTATCTTCCAGCGACAGCACCTTATCGCACAGCGGACGGATCCGCTTGAGCTCACGGGTGCTGTAATCGCCGAACAGCTTTTTGAGAAATCCCATGGTATCGTGTCTTCCTTTCCGGATATTGCTATATATAAGGTATCATATCATACTTTGTTTGTTTATACAACTAAAAAAATTATGAACTGCCTGTCTTTTGTGCGTTTTTTCTCTTGTTTTTCGGCAAGTTTTGTTGTATACTGTATAAATGTGGAGAAGTGTTATCTTCCAGTAACTACTATTAACCAGCTTTACGATCGGAGGAATACAAAATGGCCAGCGATCTGCATTGCCACACCAAAATATCCGACGGATCTATGGGGATCGACGACCTGATCGCCATGGCAAAACGCCGCGGCATCACCACTCTTTCTGTCACAGACCACGACACCACGGCGGGTGCAACCCGTGCCGTGATCATCGGCAAACGACAAGGTCTGAATATCATTCACGGTGTTGAGCTGTCGACCGCTGATCCTCAGCGCGACGGCAAAGCGCACCTGCTTTGTTATATGTGCGACACGCCCGACCGTCTGGAGGGCTTGTGCAAAAGCATCGGCGAAAACCGCAAAAAAGCGGCAAACGATATGGTGCGCCGCGTGATGCGCTACTACCCCATCACCCCCGAAATGGTCGTGCGCCACGCTACGGGCAGTACCAATTTCTTCAAGCAACACATTATGCACGCCCTGATGGACGCGGGCTACGCGGACTCCATTTTCGGCGATGTATTCAAAAAGCTGTTTGGTGAGAACGGCAGCGCCCGCGTCGAGATCGACTATCCCGATGTGCGCGATGTGCTGGATCTTGTGCACAGCGCAGGTGGCATCGCGGTGCTCGCCCACCCCTATCTGTATAAAAACGAGGCGCTTCTCGAGGAACTCACCGCCGTCGGTCTTGACGGTGTCGAGGTGTGGCATCCCTCGCACTCGGAGGAACAGCGCGAACAGCTCATTGACTTTGCAACCAAGCACAACCTGCTGATGACGGGCGGCTCGGACTTCCACGGTATGTATACCCGCACCACCCGCTCGCTGGGCAGCACCTCCTGCCCTGAGGAGCATGTTGCCGCTCTGCTGGCGTATAAAGATAAGAAAAAACGCGGCTGAAAGGAGCCCTTGCTATGACCCACACCTATCAACCGAAGGGCGTCTGCTCACGGCAGATCTCGTTTGAGATCGACGATGAGGGTAAGGTGCGCAATGTGTCCTTTTTCGGCGGTTGCAACGGCAACACCCAAGGTCTGTCCCGCCTTGCCGAAGGCATGGACGCCAAGGAACTCGTTGAGCGTCTTGGCGGCATCCGCTGCGGGATGCGCACGACCTCCTGCCCCGATCAGCTCGCCAAAGCCGTACAAGCGGCAATCAAATGATTTTTCCGACCCACTCTTGGTGCGTTTGCAACAAGAGTGGGTCGTCCTGTTTTGTGTCGCGTGTCCGTAGGACGCGCAAGAACGGATATATCCAAGGAGGTTTACCTATGACAAACGATCCCCGTTTCCGCATTGACCGCGAAACCGTGATCATCCCCGGACTGTCCCGTACTTACCGCATTTTGCAGCTTGCCGACAGCCACATGAGTCCCGACTCCCCGCTCGACAGCGACGAGATGCGTGAAAAAGCCGCCAAACACCGCGAGGTGTGGATGGCGCACGGCAACGGCGTGCCGCAGGAAGAAAACTTTGCAACATTCGTTGCGCTTGCCAAGGAAGAAGCCGTTGATCTTGCCGTGCTGTGCGGCGATATGACCGATTTTCCCTCGGTCGGCACCGCCGACGAAGGCGCCAGGCGCTATGCGGCGCTGGGCAATTATCTCTATGTGCCGGGTAATCACGAGCAGGGCATCCGCTATCCTGAGATGTTCGCCGCCGCCACGCGCGGCAACCCCGCATTGCAGGTGGTGGATCTCGGCGAACTGCTCTTTGTCGGTGTTGACAACGGCTGTCACACCGTCAGCGACGAGGTGATGGAAAAGCTCGAAACCCTGCTTCGCGGCGACAAACCCGTGATTCTGGCACATCATATTCCCGTCGACTGCGAAACTCTGCATCCCGCGGCGGTTACCTATTGGGAGGATGTCACCTACTTCCTGTTCGGACTGTCGGACAAAGGTGACAACATCGACCGCTACAATCGTCTTGTGCGCGAGGAGGCAACACAGCTTCGCGCCGTGCTGGCAGGACATCTGCATTTTGACCACATCGACCGCTTTGAAAACGGCGTGACACAATATGTCGCCGCGCCGTGTCTGGCAGGCTACGCCCGCGTGATCGAGTTCACGGGCAAATGATGAAGGACCCACACCCTGCCATGCACCCCTCACGAAAGGAGCTAACCCCTATGAAAAAATCCATTTCCGTTTTCTTGTCTCTGTGTCTGACGCTGACGCTGTTTGCAGGGATGGCACTGCCCGCCGCGGCGAACACGGATATCCTCTACACCGTAAACGGCGACGGCGCGACGGTGACAGGCTATGTCGGCAACGCCACCGACCTGACCATCCCCGACACGCTTGGCGGCAAAAATGTGACCGCCATCGGTGCGAGTGCGTTTGAGAATAACAAGGCGCTTGTGCGCGTGACGCTCCCCGACAGTGTAAAACTGATTGACGAAGCGGCATTTATGAACTGTGCGGCTTTGACCGATATCCATGTCGGCGCGGTAAAGACGGTCGCTTACTCCGCCTTCCACGGGTGCCACGCGCTGTCTGCCGTATCCTTCGCGGGCAGTGAAACAGGCTGGAAAGCGGTCTCGGTTGCCGCTTTCAACGACCCTCTGCTTGCCGCTGAGGTCACCTGCACAGGCGGCAGCGGCACCGTTGACCTGCTCCCTGCGTTCCGAGGTGACTTTTCCACTCTGTCCGAAGGCGGCGGCACCATCAGCATCGTTCCCCTCGACAAAGGCTATGCCTTTCAGGGCTCGGGAGGCTGGCCCTCTGCCTATACCACCCGCACCGCCGATGAATATGTCACCGTCGATGTGTTCTCCGACACCTATTTGAACTTTGATTTCAGCGTCTACGGCGGCGCGACCAACATCATTCTTGCCTTCGGCGGGATGGATATCGTGAATTTGCGCAAGGAAGGGCATTATGTCACCCTCAACCGCCTGATCGACCCCGCTTATGTGGACGAAAACGGCACGATTTACGACATGTGGGACGGCACCTACACCGCGTCTGTTCATGTTGGTGCACTCGGATGCGATCCGTCGTTGGTGACGGACGGCAAATTCTCCATTTCGGATATCAAAATCTATGCTGTCAACGGTGCGACTCTGCTGGTGCGCGATCTGTCGGTCGGCGAGGCGAAATACGATATCCTTGACATCGCACAGACTTCGTATACCGCAAAAACCTCGCAAAGCCTGCTTCCCTCCAAAGGTTCCGACTTTGCAAAAGGTCACATGGACACGGGCGCACTGAATGTCACCAAACACCCCGAAGGATTCCTCTTTACCTCCACAAACGGCTGGCCCTGCGCCTACACCAAACGCTATCAGACAGGCGAGGGATATGTGCTTGCTGACCCCGATGACTACCTCTACTACGATTTCAGCGTTTGCGGTTTCGTGCAGACGCACCTTGCCGTCTACTTCGCGGGCGCCTATCCCGTAAATACCGTCGCAGGCACCTACGCTTCGCTCAACCCGCTGATCCACCCGAATTATATTGCCGCCAACGGCGACATCATTGATCTGAACGGCGGCAATTTCAAAGGGTATATCAAAATCCGCGATCTCGGGTGCAACCCCGCCCTGATGCAGGACGGCAAGGTGCCGATCTCGGATATCAAGGTGTTTGCCGTGAACAAGGCGCAGGATACAAGCGGATACATTCTCCTGCGTGAGCTGGCGGTCGTGGAGATTGAAACCTACGAGCCAACCACCTCAACGACTTCAACCACCACAACCACGACCACCACGACAACAACGACCACGGTGACGGCGCCTGCCGTCACCTACTCGGTCAGCATCAGTCAGCAGGAAGTCGTACTCGGGGATTATGTGGAAGTGTCGTTCAACATATCCGAAGGACACCACCTCGTCAACGGACAGCTGTGGATCGACTATGACCCGACCGTGCTGGAACCGCAGGATCCTTTTGAAATCGGCTATATCGCGGAGGTCAACACCGCCATCTTCGACAGCAGTTATATGTGGGATGCCGCCATCTCCGCTCCCGGTCGCCTGAAGTTTGCCTTTGTTTCCCCCGAGCTGAACGGAACGACAGCGGGCGGCACGATGTTTACCCTCACTTTCAAAGTCGCCAACATGCCGGAAAACGGCACAACCGCCATCACACTGTCTGCCCCCGAAACGGGCGCGGCGGTGAACGGTGTGGATTTCGATATCACACCCACCTTTGAAAACGGCACAATCACGGTCTCCTCGTTGCGCGGCGATGTCGATCAGAACGGCACAGTCGATATTTTTGACGCCATGCGCCTGTTTAAATATGTCAACGAAGAAATCACCCTTACAGACGACGAACTTGCCGCCTGCGAGGTTACGGGCGACGACGAAACCGACATTTTCGATGCCATGCGCCTGTTCAAATATATCAACGAAGAAATTGATGAGCTTTAAAAGTATGTATAAATACGAAAGGAGTTTTTGTCTATGAAAAGGATCGTTTCCATCCTGCTCTCGCTTGCGCTGTGCGTTGCTCTGTCGGCAACTGCCGCCACACCATCTCTTGTATATGCTGACATCGACGAGCCCGCGGGTATCCGCTGGTTTCCCGTTCCCGACAACCGCCGATACGACGACATGTGGGAAGTGGAGTGCATGAAAGACGGTTGCCTTTGTCAGCGCTTTGACGAAACCGCCGAAGATACGGGGCGCTCCAATTTTCTGGACACCGTGTACGGTGAGGACGGCTCACTGACCATCACCCGCAACGGCAATGATCTGACGAGCGGGATCTACTGGCCGCGTATCCGCACCATTTCGCTGGAAACCGCTCCCGCGTTTGATATGAAGACCGCCGATACCGTCTATTTTGATTTCACTGCCGCACCCGGTACCACCTGGAACATAATGCTCTCCATCAACGGCCTGAACATCAAGCTGTCGAAAATCATCTCCGATGCTGTGGGTGTAAGCGGCGTGGCAAACTCCGACGCGGACGGCGCGGCGGGCACATACAAAGGCTCGTTCAATTACCAGGAAGCTCTCACGGAGATCGCCGCCGAAAGCGGCACGGAAAGTTCTGTCAATGCAATGGCACTCAAACACATCAAAAAGACATTCGTACCGCAATTGTCAATCTTCTGTGTCGGTCAAGTGGGCGCTTCGGTCACGATCCGCGAGTTCTACATCTCCACTGCCGAAGATACTGTCGGTAAAAACTGCACCTTTGCAGATATGGGTCTGCTGACCGGTCTCGGGGACGAGTGGTACGGCTACGAGGAGGATCCCTTCCTGCGCGGCGATGTCGATCAGAACGGCACAGTCGATATTTTTGACGCCATGCGCCTGTTTAAATATGTCAACGAAGAAATCACCCTTACAATCGACGAGCTTACCGTCTGTGAGGTTACGGGCGACGGCGAAACCGACATTTTCGATGCCATGCGCCTGTTCAAATATATCAACGAAGAAATTGATGAGCTGTGATATACAACAAAGCCGACCGACAGGATATGTCGGTCGGCTTGTTTTTGTTTACTCCTGATTGGTGCGCCGGTTTCGGACACTCCCGCCCTCACGCACCGCAAGGTGCGTTTACAATCCGTCCGCGAAGCGGACACCTTTTCTATTCTCTGTTATCTCTTATCTATTATCTAAAAAAAAGACCGCTCAAATGAGCGGTCTTTTTTTATCGATTATTCTTCCGGCAACACATAGGTTTCGGCATAGTGATGGAACGCATCCACAAAGCCGCTGTTGTCTGAGTTTTTGACTTTGTTGAGGTAGCTGTGAGTCTCAAACGCGTCGCGCTTGGTCTGAATGAGGCACACCGCAATGTTTGAGCAATGGTCGGAGGCGCGCTGGCAGTTGTTGAGTACATCGGCAAGCACGAAGCCGAGCTCGATGGTGCATTTGCCCTTCTTGAGGCGCTCGATGTGGCGCGCATTGGCGGTCGCGATCAGGCCGTCAATCACCTGCTCGAGCGGCTCGACTTTCGCGGCAAGCTCCAGATCACTGCGGTCAAATGAATCCACGGTGATGGTGATGATGTCCTTCATCGCCGCCGTGATGGATGCAAGCTCTCTCTTTGCCTGCTCGGAGAAGGACAGGCCCTTCTCGTGCATCTCGCGCGCGGCATACAGAATGTTCAGTGCGTGGTCGCCGAGGCGCTCAAAATCGCCGATGGAGAGAAGCAACTTGGAGATATCACCCGCGTCATGCTCCGAGAGCTCGCACGCCGACAGCTTGACCAGATACGAGCCGATCGTATCCTCATAAGTATCAATGAGCGACTCGTTATTTTCGATTCGCTCCGCTTCCTCTTCGGAATAATTGTCGAGCATCGTGATCGCATCAATCAGGGTATCGCGGGACAGCTCCGCCATTTTCACGATCTGTCGTTTGCTTTCGACAACCGCCACGGACGGGGTGGCAAGCAACAGCTCGTCGAGATACCCGACAGGATGCTCGTCGGATTTTTCTTTGACAAACCATTTGGCGAGTTTTTCAAGCTGTTTGCAGAACGGCAACAGCATCGCGGTGTTGAGAATGTTAAACGCCGTGTGGACGATGGCGATCTCCACCGCGTTGATGCGCATTGCGAAGAAATCGCTGAGCAGGCCATAGAACACATAGTACGGGATCATAAACACGATGGTGCCGATGACCTTCGTCGACAGATGCACGGCAACGACGCGCTTGCCGTTTTTGTTTGCACCGATTGCCGCGATCAGCGCGGTGATGCAGGTGCCGATGTTCTGACCGAAGATGATCGGGATTGCCATACCAAATGTCAAGGTGCTGCCCTGCGCGAGTGCGATCGTCTGCAGAATACCGACCGAAGCGGACGAGCTTTGAATGATCGCCGTGACCACAATACCGATGAGCAGACCGACCAGCGGTTTGTTCAGTGTGCTGAACATCGCCTCAAAGGTCGCCTGCGGCACAACATCGATCGCGTCACCCATCATTTCCAGACCGAAGATCAGCACGGCGAACGCCACCAGAATGGTGCCGATGTCGCGCTTTTTCGGCTTTTTCGCCATCATGATCAGCGCAATACCGATTAGCGCCAGAACCGGCGAAAAACTCTTGGGCTTGAGCATCGTCAGTAACAGCGATGCGCCGCCGTCGATGCTCTGCATCGACACGATCCACGCGGTGACGGTCGTGCCGATGTTGGAGCCGAGGATAACGCCGATCGACTGCGCCAGCGTCATGATGCCCGAATTGACAAGACCGACCAGCATCACCGTCATCGCCGAGGAACTCTGAATGATCGCCGTGATGCCCGCACCAAGTGCCATCGCGGTGACGGGGTTCGAGGTCATTTTCTTGAGTGTTTTTTCCATTTTACCGCCCGCCAGCTTGGAAAGGCTGTCGGACATAATGTTCATACCGAAGAGAAAGAATACCAGACCCGCAACAAACAGCAATACCGCAGACAGGACCTCTGTCACTTCCATACAATCACACCTTTTCACAAAAATTTCCGTATATTTTTATTGTAGCCGATATTGCGGGGTTTTTCAACCGCTTTTTACAATTTGCCGCACCGAAACTTCTGCTTGACATCCGCACGCAGGATGGGTACAATAAAGGTGTATCTGAAAATTTATAAAAAAGGAAGGATATGGCTTTATGAATCTCGAAAAAATCAAGGCATACCGCGATTTTTACCACGCGCATCTTCTTGAGGACTGCATCCCGTTCTGGATGAACTCCGACCTGCTCGACAAAGAGTACGGCGGCTACATCTCCTCGGTGGATCAAAAGGGTAAATGCTACAACACCGACAAATCCGTCTGGTTCCAGGGCCGCGGTCTGTGGACTTTCTCCGCGCTGTGCAACCACTACGGCGCACGCGAGGAATGGCTCGAAGCGGCAAAGCTCGGCAAAGACTTCCTCGAAAAATACTGCGTCGACGAAGACGGCAGAATGTTCTTCCAGGTCACCCGCGAAGGCAAGCCGCTGCGCAAGCGCCGCTATATGTACTCCGAGAGCTTCTATGTGGTCGGTATGGCGGAATATGCACTGGCTACCGGCGACGCCGATGCGCTCGCTAAGGCAGAGGCAATGTTTGAAAATATGCTGATGCTGTACCGCACCCCCGAGAAGGATCCCTACAAGATCACCCCGAAGGGCTTTGCTGAAACCCGCGCCGACCGCGCTTCTGCGGTGCCGATGGTGCTGGTCAGCTCCGCGCAGATCCTGCGCCGTTGCGATCCCTCCAAGGCGGATTACTACACCGAAGTCGCACAGGAGATGGCGGATGCGATCATCAACTACCACTACAAACCCGAACTCAAGTGCGTGCTTGAGAGCGTGATGCTTGATGGCTCGCGTTATGACACGCCCGCAGGTCGTTGCATCAACCCCGGTCACTCCTGCGAAAACTCCTGGTTCCTGATGAATCAGGCGATGGTCACAGGCGACAAAGACCTGATGGAGAAAGCGCTCAACATCCTCGACTGGCACATGGAAATCGGCTGGGATAAGGAGCACGGCGGCTTCGTGTACTTTGCGGATGTCGACGGCCGTCCCTGCGAGCAGCTCGAGTGGGATATGAAGCTGTGGTGGGTGCACAACGAGGTGCTCATCGCCAGCCTGATGGCGTATGCACTGACGGGCGACGAGAAATACTTTGAGTGGTTTGAGAAAACCCACGAGTATGCGTTCTCGCACTTCCACGACAAGGAAAACGGCGAGTGGTACGGCTATCTGCACCGCGACGGCACCGTTTCCCACATTCAGAAGGGCTCGATGTGGAAAGGTCCCTATCACCTGCCCCGCGCGCTGATGGTCATTGACCAGATGCTCACCGAAATGGCAGAGGGCAAGGCCATTTCCCCGATTCTGTAATCATCAAAAACATCCCCGACACCCGTCGGGGATGTTTTTTTGTTGAAAAAACGCCGTAGGTGTGGTATGATGAGGGTGGTGAAGCTTATGGATTATCCAAAACGAAAACATCCGCGACTGAAACAATACGATTATACGCAAAACGGTGCCTACCACATCACGATCTGCACCAAAAAGCGTGCACCGATCCTGCGCGCCCTACGGTGGATCAAATCATTCGTTCGGTAAAAATCATGGTGCGCAAACAAACAGGTATATCACCGTTTCAATCCTCTTTTTATGAACATATCATTCGCGGGTATCAGGACTATTGCGAAACATGGAACTATATCCACAATAACCCATTCAAAGGACCACATCTATGAACGCGTATTTTTACACACTCGGCTGTAAAGTCAATCAATATGAAACGCAGGCGATGATGCGCCTGCTCCGCGAGCATGGCTACGACACCGCCGTGTATCACACGGGGATGCCCGATGTCGGCGAAGCGGTCATTGTCATCAACTCCTGCACCGTCACGGGCGAAAGCGATCGCAAGCTCCGTCAGCTTCTGCGCCGCACCCGCCGCGACAACCCGAAAGCAGTCATCGCACTGGGCGGCTGTATGCCGCAGGCATTCCCCGATATAGCCGCCGCCTTTCAAGAGGCGGATATCATCATGGGCAATGCCGCCAGAAACGCACTGCCCGCGCATCTGGATCGCTTCTTCCTCACCCGTGAGCGGGTGGTGGACATCCCCACACACGACAAAACCGTGGAGCCGCTGTGCATTGAAGATTTCGAGGAACGCACCCGCGCCTTTGTCAAAATCGAGGACGGCTGTGACCGCTTTTGTTCCTATTGCATCATCCCCTTTGCCCGCGGTCGCGTGCGCTCACGCGATCCCGAGAACATCGCATCGGAGCTTCGCACCCTCGCCGCAAACGGCTACCGCGAGGTGGTGCTCGTCGGCATCAACCTGACCTCCTACGGCAAAGATAACGGCTTGTCGCTTGCCGACGCCGTGGACGCCGCGTGTGCGGTGGACGGCATCGACCGCGTGCGGCTCGGATCACTCGAACCCGATCACATGACCGACGAACTGCTCGCGCGGCTGGCGGCACAACCGAAGCTCTGCCCGCAGTTTCACATCGCCCTGCAAAGCGGCTGTGACAACACCTTGAAGCGAATGAACCGCCACTACACCACCGCCGAATTTGAGGCGCTGTGTCAGCGGCTTCGCGCGGTGTTCCCCGACTGCTCACTGACAACCGATGTGATGGTCGGCTTTGCGGGCGAGACAGACGAAGATTTTGAGCAATCGCTCGCCTTCACGCAGAAGATGCGCTTTTCCAAGGTGCATATTTTCCCGTATTCCCGCCGCGCAGGTACGCGCGCCGCGAAATTTGAGGGGCAGCTGGATAACGCGACCAAAACCGACCGCGCGCACCGCATGACCGATGCGTGCGAAGCGGTGCGCCGCGAGATCCTGCTTGCAACCGTCGGCACAAAGCAACGGGTGCTGGCGGAAACCCGCACCGCCGACGGCAAAACGGTCGGCTACACCGAAGGGTACCTGCCCTGCCGCATCGACGAAACGGTCACCGTGGGCGATACCGTGTGTGTGGAGGTCTACAAAGCGGAAAATGACACGCTGTATGCGCATATAGTGGAATAAACACCCAACCGAAGGAGGCATTTTTATGAAACCCGTTATTATCACCATCGGCAGACAATTCGGAAGCGGCGGACACGAGCTCGGCGAAAAGCTGGCAAAGCGCCTGGGGATCCCGTTTTACGACCGCGCGCTGTTGTCGGCGGCGGCCGAACACACGGGGCTGACCCGCGATATGATTGAAAATCTCGACGAACAACCGACAAACAGCTTTTTGTATTCGCTGTCGGTCGGCTCCTTCGGCTTTAGCGGCGAAGTGCCGCTCCCGCTGAACAATCAGGTGTTCCTCGCCATGACCAAGGCGATCCGCAGCATCGCCGATCAGGGGTCGTGCGTCATTGTGGGTCGTTGTGCGGAATATGTGCTGGCGGGCAACGACGCGCTGGTGCGCGTGTTTGTCCATGCAGACAAGGAAAGCCGCGTCAAACGCATTATGGAAAAGCTGTCGCTGACCGAAAAAGACGCGACCGTACTGATGAACAAAACCGATAAAAAACGCGCCTCCTATCACGATTTTTACTGCGATGACAAATGGGGTGTAACCTCGTCGTATGACCTGTCGGTCAACAGCGCCTTGCTCGGTATCGACGGCGCGGTGGATATGATTGCACACTATGTGGAAAATCGTTGAAAAAATTTGAAATTTCCTATTGACAAGTGAGGCATAGTCTGCTATACTATGCCTTGCATTTGCGGCTTTAGCTCATCTGGTAGAGCGCCACCTTGCCAAGGTGGAGGTAGCGAGTTCGAGCCTCGTAAGCCGCTCCAAAATAAAAACCGTCCACAATGTGGACGTTTTTTTTGTTTTGTTATAGTGTTGCCGCCAAATAACGGTGACCGTGACGGATGAGGGGCACGCGACCGCGTCCAAAGGATGCGCGGCGCGCAGGGGTCTGCGCGCCCTACGATGTTGCCGTGAGTTTGTGCAAATCCCTACGCAAAGCGGATACCTTACCTTTTTACTTTTCGCTATTCCCTATCACTAAAAAAAGACCGCTCGGATGAGCGGTCTTTTTGTCTTATTGTTCGCCGAGGCACGCCGCGCCGATGATGCCCGCGTCGTTGCCGAGCGCCGCCGCACACAAGCGGGTCTGCTGCTTGCTGTATTTGCTGTAACGGTCGCGTTCGATATGCTCCATCACGGGCTTGAGCAGGGTATCGCCCTCGTGGCTGATGCCGCCGCCGATGCACAGCACTTCCGGCTGGAAGATGTTGACCATGTTGGTCAGACCGCTGGCGAGATACTTGATATACTGATCGACAACCGCCTTGCCGACGGGGCAATCCGCACGCATCGCGACAAATGCGGTACGACCGCTGACCTTGCCTTTTTCGGCGGCCATTTTCGCCATCAGGCTGTCGGGATTCTTCTCAATCGCCGCCTTGGTCTGGCGGATGAGTGCTGTCGCCGACGCATATGCCTCCCAGCAACCCTGACGACCGCAGCCGCACTGCTCGCCGTCCACGACGATCACGATGTGACCGAGCTCTGCCGCGGCGCAGTTGAAGCCGTCGTAGATTTTGCCGTCGATGATGATGCCGCCGCCGACACCCGTGCCGAGCGTGATGCACAGCGCATTCTTCGCGCCCTTTGCCGCACCCGCGACCGCTTCACCGAGTGCCGCCGCATTGGCGTCGTTCTCGATGTAGACGGGCTTGCCGATCATTGCCGACAGCTCCTCCTGCAGAGGCACTTCCTTGAAATCGAGGTTGCAGGAATACTCCACAAGACCCGTGTTCACATTGCAGGTACCGGGGCAGCCGACACCGACATACTTCACATCGTCCATCGTCAGACCCGCGTTCTCAACCGCCTTCTTCGACAACGCCGCCATATCCTCAAAAATCGCCTTGTAAGGACGGGGCAGGTTGGTCTTGCACTCCGCTTTCGCGATGATGACATTTTCTTCGTTGACGACACCCGCCACAATGTTGGTGCCGCCCAGATCAATACCGATACGAACCATAAATCAACAAACTCCTTTTCGGAAATTTTTTGCTCATACAAGGTTATTATAGCCCACAAAACCCGTTTCGTAAAGAGGGTTTGCAAAAAATCTGTGAGATATTACATTTCGTAAATTTAAGGAATTGATTTTCACAATATTTTATGATACACTAAAAAGGGACTACATGAAAGGAGAGGATCACTATGACCGTTATTTCCCGACTTCGCCGCATCACTGTGTTTGCGGTGATCGCCGCATTGCTGATCGGCGCATTTTCCGTTATGGCGGTGGCGATGCCGAGCGATCTTGACGGCGACGGCGATATCGACACCGCAGATGCCCGTTTGTTGCTCCTCTCGCTTGTAGGAGACGACAGACTCACCGAGGAACAGCGCCTCGCCGCCGACCTCAACGGTGACGGCGATATCACCACCGCGGATGTGCGACAATTGCTGCACAGTGTGTTGCAAGCGCCCGTCACCACCCGCCCGACAACCATAACGACGACCGTCGCCACGACTACGACCCTGCCCCCGACCACCACGACCTCGTGGGTGCTGACGGGGCCCGACGGCACGGCACCGACGACCTATCTCACAACCACCACGGGTGTCGATTGCGTGTCGACAAACACCACCTCGACCCTGCCGCCTACAACGATGCCCTACGGCTCGTTCACCGTGACGGCGGATACCATCGCGGCGCACGGTGGCGACACGATCACCGTTCCCATCCGCATTTCACGCGATCACGCGCTGGTCGGCTTTGAAATGGATATTTACTTCACCCCTTCACTCCAATTATTGGCGGTCAACGACGACGGGCGCAACCCCTATGCCACCGATCTGAACACCGCGATGTTCAATGACGACGCCCAATGGCGCGTAACGAAAGTCCGCAACGACAATCTGAACATCCGCTATGTCTCATCGGCGGACGAAGGCAGTCTTGACGGCGGCGTTCTGTTTGCCCTGACATTTCTGGTTAAGCATGCCTCGCGCGACGCCACCATTGATTGCTATATGACATCGTATCTGAGCCGCGCCAACGGCACCGACTATATCCCACCCGTACAAACGGTGAGCGGTGTCGTCAGCATCTCCCCCGGCACGACCCTTGTGCCGACAACCACCACAACGGCGCGGGGCGGCCCCACCACCACGACAACCCTGCCGTACGGCGATTCGCTTTGTTACACGGGCGAAACGCTGACAGCAAAGGTGGGCGAAACCTTCGACTGGTCGGTCGATATTTCCGCGCGGCACAGTCTCGTCGCGCTGGAGATGGACATTTACTATGATCCTGCCGTGCTGACATGGATCCCCGAAGGCACCAATCTGAACAGTGCCATTTTTGACGGCAACGCGCAGTGGCGCATTTCAAACATCTTTGACGGCTGTATCACCCTGCGCTATGTTTCGGGTGCAGACACGGGGGATTATCACGGTGGACAACTGCTCACGCTGACCTTCCAACTGCGTGAGGATATATCGGTGGATGTGGACGAAACCGCTATCTACATTTCACCGACCTCCACGCTCAGCGCCGTCAACGGCTATGCCTACCACGCGAAGGAAGGCACGATCACCGACGGACACATCAAGGTCGCATCCCGCACCACCCGACCGAAATTCACGACCACCACCGATTATGATACGACCTATCCTCCGACAACCACCACCTTTGTGTATGACGGATAACGAAAGAGCCGCAGGGAAGCTCCCTGCGGCTCTTTTTCTGCACTTTTCCCCATTGCCAAACAGCATACAATATGGTATACTGATTATGATTAAGCCAAAAGGAGGATGCGTGTATGGATGTGCGTGTCGGCGACCGACTGGAACTGAAAAAACCGCATCCCTGCGGCGGGCATTGCTTTGAGGTATTGCGCTCGGGTATGGATTTTCGCCTGAAATGCCTGACCTGCTCGCACGAAATGCTCGTCCCCCGCGCCAAGATCGAGCGGTTCATCCGCAAGATCGAACGCGACGAGGAGGTGGGCTGATGTTCACGGAACTCGATCAGGCGGTCAAACGCTTTGAGGAAATCGGCGTGCGCCTGTGCGACCCTGCCGTCATCGGTGACACCAACACCTACCGCGAGCTGATGCGCGAGCAAAAGCGACTCGAACCGATTGTCGAGGGGTATCGCACCTATCTTGCCGCGAAAACGGCAAAAGAGGATGCGCTGTTTTTGCTCGACACCGAATCCGACGAGGAACTGCGCGCGCTTGCCTCACAGGAACTCAAGGACGCCACCGCCGCACTCGAAACCGCGACGGATGCGCTCAAGATTTTGCTTCTCCCGCACGACCCCAACGACGAACGCAGTGTCATCGTTGAAATCCGCGGCGGCACAGGCGGCGAGGAAGCGGCATTGTTTGCCGCTTCGCTGTACCGTATGTACACGATGTATGCCCCGACACGCGGATTTACAACCGAGCTGCTGTCGGTCAACGAAACGGAACTCGGCGGCTTTAAAGAAGTTGTGTTTCTCGTGGGCGGCGAAGGCGCATACAGCCGCTTCAAATTTGAAAGCGGCACCCACCGCGTCCAGCGCGTACCCGAAACCGAGAGCGGCGGCCGTATTCATACCTCCGCCGTCACCGTGGCGGTGCTTCCCGAAGCCGAGGAAGTGGAGGTCAACATTGACCGTAACGATTTGCAGATTGATACCTTCCGTGCCTCGGGTGCGGGCGGTCAGCATATCAATAAAACCGATTCCGCCATCCGCATCACCCACCTGCCGACAGGACTTGTGGTGGAATGTCAGGATGAGCGATCCCAACA
>JAZRTC010000089.1:0-42412 GCA_045651865.1 Acutalibacteraceae bacterium | reverse complement strand
TAAAGAAACCCGCAAATGCGGCAAGCGCCGAGCCGATCGCAAAGGTGATGGTGATAATCTTATTCGCGTCGACACCCATCAGCTGTGCGGCATCGCGGTCTTCCGACACCGCGACCATCGCACGACCCGTGCGGGTGTATTTGACAAACAGGGTCAGCGCCGCCATGATCACCGTCGAGCAAGCGAGCGTCACAAAGGTGGACAGCGGAATGCTCTCGCCGCCGATCATGATGTTGCCCAGATCCGCCACCACAACACGCTTCGGTGCGGAGCTGAAAATGATCTGCGCAAGCGACTGGAGAAGCGAGCTGACGCCGATGGCTGTGATCAGCACCGCCAGAGGCGACGCACCGCGAAGCGGCTTATACGCCACCTTCTCAACCGTCACGCCGAGAATTGTGCAGAAAATGACAGCTGCCGCCAGCGCGATCAGCGGCTGACCGCAAAGCGTCAGGGTGACAAACATCGCGTAGCCGCCGGCCATAATGACATCGCCGTGCGCGAAGTTGAGCATCTTGGCAATGCCGTACACCATTGTATAACCGAGGGCGATCATCGCGTAGGTACTGCCGATGCTCAGACCGTCGATCAGAATTTTCAAAATTTCCATAAAAACAACCTACCATACTGTACGAACAATTGCCGTCGCAGGATTCTGCGGCGGCAATTGCGTCGTATTTCAATTTTGGAATGCCAATTTATCAGTTGGCAGTCTTCAGCGTGTACTTGACCGCTTCCTTGGAGACATAACCGTTGTCTTCCCAGGTGATGTTGTCGCCGGTCACGCCGCTGTAAGAGAAGTCGCCTGCGAACTGTGCCTTGAGGATGTCGCTCAGGTCGGAAGCCGAGATGGTGACATCGATCTTCTCGCCGTTATCCATTGCGGTCTTCATAGCGTTGTAGATCGCATAGACGCAGTCATAAGCGGAAGCGCCGAACTGGTTGAGGGTGTCCACACCGAACTTCTCGGTGTACTTTGCGATGAAGTCAGCCGCCGCGCCTTCGGTCGCGTTGGAGTCAAAGTGCGAGAGCATCGACACTTCCTGCGGAATGACGGTGAAATCCTCGAACTGACCGGCAAGACCGTCGAAGCCGTCGCAGCCGTAGTACACAGCGTTGGGAGCGATGATGTCCTTCGCCTGGGTCATGAAGACCGATGCGGGCTCATAGTAGATGGGCATAAAGATGAAGGTGCAGTCCTTGAGGTTGGAGATCTGAGCGGAGAAGTCCTGAGCATCGCCCGTGAAGACTGCCTCAACCGTCTCAATACCCTCTTTGAGGTTTTCCTTGAACTGCTTGTAGATGCCGTTGGAGTACGCATCGTCGGACTTGTAGAAGATACCGATCTTCGTCAGGCCCAGCGAGTTGACATAGTCCGCCGCAACTTTACCCTGGTTGCCGTCTGCAAAGCACATCTGGAAACCGTTGTCGTTAGCGGGGATCTTGTCACCCGAAGCGGACGGAGTCAGGAAGAACACATTATCCTCAGCGGAGAGGTTGGTGTACTCAAGGCCCGGGCCGGTGGTGACGGTGCCCAACGACACCTGCATGCCGCCCTCGAGCATCGAGTAGTAGTTGGTTGCCACCTTCGTTGCGTCGTGCATATCGTCGGTTGCCACGAGCTTGAAGTTGACACCGTTCAGGCCGCCTGCCGCGTTGATCTCGTCGACTGCCATCTGCGCCGCGTTCTTGACCGCGACGCCGTAAACAGCCGCCGCACCCGTCAGAGGGCCGGAGAAACCGAGAACGAACTCGGTGTTGTTTGCCGTATAGTTGTTGCCGCCGCAAGCGCAGAGGCTCAGCATCATGGCCACTGCCATGAGCATTGCTGTTACTTTCTTGAACATAATCAGAAAACTCCTCACTGATATATATTTTCGTACCGCCATATCTATCGTATGTGTACTTTACCATTTTAACACATAAAAGCGTAAATGCAATTGTGGGTAGTTCCAAATTTTCGGTGTATATTTTAATATATTTTCACAAAATCTTTTAAATGTAGCGGTAATCCGTCGCGTCGCAGGTCGTCTTGCTTTTCCGTCTTGCCAAATGTCATATTATATGGTATGATAAAAGAAGCATACAATATCCCCCGAACGGAGGTACCGAATATGAAACAATGGCACAAGGAGTCCATCGTCTACCAGATCTACCCGAAGAGCTATCTTGACACCAACGGTGACGGCATCGGCGATCTGCGCGGCATCATTTCCAAGATCCCTTATCTGCAGGAACTCGGCGTCAACGCCATCTGGCTGTCCCCCTGCTACCCCTCGCCCGGTGACGACAACGGCTACGATATTGCAGACTACCGCGACATCGGCCCCGAATACGGCACACTTGACGATTTCAAAGAGCTGATCGAAGTCGGCAAAGCGCACGGCATCCGCGTGCTTCTCGACCTTGTTGTCAACCACACCTCCGATGAGCACTACTGGTTCCAAGAGGCGCGCAAGAGCCGCGACAACCCCTACCGCGATTATTACATCTGGCGCGATCCCGTCGACGGTCACGCACCCAGCGATCTCAAGGCGGCATTCGGCGGTAGCATCTGGGAATGGAATGAGACAACACAGCAGTATTACCTGCACCTGTTCTCCAAGAAACAACCCGACCTGAACTGGGAAAATCCCAAAGTGCGTCAGGAAATCGTCGATATGATCAACTACTGGCTGGATATGGGTGTCGCGGGCTTCCGTTGCGATGTCATCAACAGCCTCGCTAAGGATGAAGAGGGCAATGTGCTGTTCGGTGACCGCCTGCACAGCTACCTGCATCAGCTTCACACCGAGGCTCTCGGCCCGCACGGCGCGCTGACCATCGGTGAAACCTGGGGTCTGTCCCCCGCCCAAGCGCTTGCCCTGACGGGTGAGGAGCGCGGCGAGCTGACCTCCACCTTCCAGTTTGAGCATATTCTTCTGGGCCGCATCGGCGGCGACAAGTGGATGCCCGAACCCGTTGACCGCACGGCATTTGTCGACATCCTTGCCAAGTGGGAAAACGGTCTTGCCAACGACAGCTACCCTGTGCTGGTGATGGAAAATCACGACCAGCCCCGCTCGCTGTCCCGCTTCGGCGACCGTGACAAGTATCCGTATGAAAGTGCGACGATGCTCGCCGGTATGCTTTACGGTATGCGCGGTATCGCGGTGATCTATCAGGGTCAGGAACTCGGTCTGCATGACCCGACCTTTAGCACGATGGATGAATACCGCGACATCGAGACCTTTAACGGCTATGAAGAGCTGAAAGCAACGGGCAAGTATTCCGAAGAGGAGATCCTCGCCCGCCTGCAATTCGGCAGCCGCGACTGCGGCAGAACGCCCATCCCGTGGACGACGGGCAAGGAAGGCGGCTTCACAAGCGGCACGCCGTGGATCAAGACGCAGGTTGACGAAGGCTTCACCGTTGAGGAGCAGGATAACGATCCCAAGTCGGTGCTGAACTTCTACCGCAAGATGCTCGCCCTGCGCAAGAGCGAAAATGCCATGGCAGACGGCGTGTTTGAGTTGCTTGAGAACAAAGATCACACCTCCGTGTATACCCGCACCAGCGGTGACGAGGTTGTGTATGTCGTCTCCCGTTTCGACGAGACAGAAGCGGCATTCCCCGCGTGCGTCCCCGCCGATGCCAAGGTCATCCTTTCCAACTACGGCGACAAAGCCGACACCCTGCGCCCCTATGAGGTGCTGTGGCTCAAAGCGTAAGAAATATGAAAAACCCGCATCCTTACAGGATGCGGGTTTTTGTTTTGGAAAGTCACTGCACTTTCATGCCTCTTGTAAAGCCATCCTTCATTGCCTGCTCGGCAGGGACAGGATGCCCTGTCGCGGCATCGGCGGCAAGCGATACGATCCGCGCGGTTTCCTTACGGTCTTCTGTTGTCATATATATGGTATAAAGCGACACGGGTAGGGTGTCGAGTCGGTCAAGCCAATACAGCGGCACGGAATTGAGCAGATCCGCACAGCCGCCCGCACAAACCAGCGGGAATTTCACGCCCTTGCGATCCACCATCGCGCGGTCTTGCTTGCAATCCTTACATCCGTGTTTCGCGCTCGCGGGACAATTGCGCAGCAACATCAGCGGCAACCGCCCGTAAACAAGCGCCGTCAACGGGATCGGGCTGTTCTTTGCAAAGCGCATCTGCGGCGCGGTCAGCTCAGGCGACAGCGTTGCCGCCTGCAACCCGTCCGCCGCGTGAACGGCGAGCGTTTCGGTGTTCATCGTATATAATCCGAAGCCGCCCAGAACAGGCAAGCCCGCCTCTTCACACAGCGGCAACGCGCCGACATTATGCACCATGGCAGCAACCGCTCCCGCCGCCTTTGCTTTGGCGAGCTGTTCGCGGATGCGTTGCTCTGCGGAGAACATCCCGCGCGGGATTTCCACTGCCACCTTTCCTTGTGAAGCACAGGCACACAGCGTTTCCGGCGGAGTAGACAGCGGCAGCACCACAAGTGCCGCCTGCACGGCGACTGCCTCGCTCCACTGCGCGGCATCCTGCAACCGCACCAGCAGTTGCTTCTCTTTCGGCACATAGGGCGTCATCGGCGGGGTCGGAGTCGGTGCAAAAGTCACCGACACAACCTCCTGCCGCAAGGCTGTCAGGCGCTCGATCGCTTCGCGACGAAGCGCATTGACCGCCGACAACGGTGCATCCGTGCCGTCAGCCGCACAAACCGTGATATCCTCGGCGACAAACGGCGTGCCGCCGAGCTTTTGAAGTGCACTTTTCAAGCGTTCCGTATTCGCGTCTCCCTCACGCGGGATTTCGCCCGTGGCGGTGACGGTGTTGCCGTTGCCGTCCGTTGCAAGCAAGGTCATCGGTTCATCCGCCGCCATAAACAGCGTCATCGAAAGCGGGATATGCCCGACCTCGCGGTGGTAGAGCTGTAAAAGCCGCTTCTGCGCGGCAGGTGCGGCCGTTACATCGTCCTTGGTGCGTGCACCGAACATCGCCATGTCGCGGTGTCCCGTGTAATAGCCGTCGGTGAATCCGTTGCGGGAAAACACCGCGCGCAGATCCTCGGCAAGCTGTAAATCGATCGGTCTGCCGTCGATGGCGGCGCGGCACACACTGACTGCCGCCGCCACATATTCAGGGCGCTTCATCCGCCCTTCGATCTTCAAGGAACATACACCGAGCGAGGCGAGTTCCTGCGCCGCATCACACAGCGACAGATCCTTCAGGCTGAGCGCACGCTCGTCCTCCCGCGGGGCTTTGCCCACAGCAAACGGCAGACGGCACGGCTGGGCGCATCGTCCGCGGTTGCCGCTTCGTCCGCCGAGCATTGCCGACAGCAGGCATTGCCCCGACACACTCATACACAGCGCACCGTGGACAAATGTCTCGACTTCACAGCCGACCGCACAGCACGCGGCGATTTCCTCACGGCTCATTTCGCGGGCAAGCACCACACGCGAAAAGCCGTCTTTTTGCAGTTTTCGCACACCCTCGGGGGTATGGCAGGTAAGCTGAGTCGACGCGTGCAACTCCAGCGCGGGAGCGGCACGGTGAATCGCGGCGGCAAGCCCGCGATCCTGCACAATGAGCGCATCAATGCCGAGTTCTGCCGCGCGGGCGGCATCGGCAAGCGCCGCATCGAATTCCTCTTCGCGAATGAGGGTGTTGAGCGTCATATGCACCTTGACGCCATGCGCATGACAATAGCGCACCGCCTCACGCAGACCCTCCTCATCAAACGGCTGGGAGTTCTGGCGGGCATGAAAAGAGCCCGCTCCGAGATACACCGCATTGGCGCCGCACCGCACAGCGGCGGTGAGCGCTTCGGGTGAACCCACGGGAGCGAGCAGCTCTATGTTGTTGGTTTGGGTGCGAGACATCAGGTCTCCTCCGCATCATCAATAATTTCTTCAAAGCTGTCAAGCAAGGTCATCTGCGCCTTTTTGGCGGCAGGCTTTTTCGGTGCCGCAGGCGTCGCTGCTGCGCGAAGTGCCAGATTTTCCTTTGACAAGCGGTCAACTTCCTCACGGGCCGCCGCCAGACGGTCCTCAAGCGCTTCGTTATCATCCACCAGACGCTTGAGCTTCAGGCGCAGTTCGTCTGCCGCCGCCGTTTCCTTGCGGGCTTTATCCGCATTGGTCACCGCCGTCAGCACCGCCGCCATCGTTGTGCTCATACGGGAATCGGCGGACAGGATTTTGGTCATATCGCCATCGACCTCGGCAACGAGATCGCGCATGTAACTTAAGGTTTCCTCGGACACAAGCGTGTAGGTCGTGCCGCAGATATTTGCTTTCAAACGGTTAAGTGCCATATTCGGCACCTCCTTTTAAAGGTAAAACTTTTATCTCTTTACAGTATACACCATGTTTTCCCAAAAATCCACCTTTTTTCACGGTTCACGACAAATTCCTTGAAAAAAACACAAACTCCCTCTACAAAAATCCAAACTTGTATGCTATAATGAAGTAAATTCTGCCCCGAAAGGAGTGTGCGCTGTGCACAAACGGCTTTTGGCGTTGCTTTGCACCGCTGTGACTGTCCTGATATTGTTCTGTATGCCGCTGACCGCCGGCGCGGCGTACACACTTCCCGACGATGTCAATCCCGTCGCCACCTCGGCGATGGTGGTGTACCTCGGTACCGACCCGTCGGACGATATGCTGCTTTATGAAGAGAATGCCGACAAGCGCCTGCCGCCTTCGGGTATGGTGCGCGTGATGGTCGGCTTATATGCACTCAAGCTGATGGACGAGCAAAACATTGACCCCGCCGTGGCAACCGGCACCTTCACGGAATCGATCTTCAATACCTTTGCGGGCACGGGACTGTACACCGTGGGCATGAACTTCGGCGAAAGCTGGAAACTTGAAGATCTGCTGTCGGTATCGATGATTCAGACTGCCGCCGATGCAGTCGGCACGCTTGCCACCTCGCTGGCAGGTACGCAATCCCGCTTTGTTGAAGGAATGAATGCGCTCGCCGCCGAGATCGGCTGTGAAAATACACATTTCACCAACATCTTCGGTCTTGATCACGCCGATCACTACACCAGCGCCCGTGATATGTACACGATGCTCCGCTACGCGACATACGAGTACCCCGCCATGATCACGATGCTCAGCCGCGATGAATACGGTGTCACCGTCAACGGCGAACCGGATTTCTGGCCGACCACCAACGAAATGCTCCGCCCTGCGTCGGAATTTTACTATGCACCGCTGGTGCTGGGACGCTCGGGCTTCACCGAATCCATCGGACAGTCCTGCGCCTCCATCGCCCGGGACGAGGGTATTGAATTCCTCACCGTGGTGATGGGCTGTAAGGACGCCGAAGGCACCGACGGTCTTGCCTTCACCGATACCATGACGCTGTACCGCTGGGCATACAACGCGTTCACTTACAAAACCATCGTCAGCAAAGGACAACCTGTCAGCCGTATTCCCGTTGACCTTGCGTGGCGCACCGATTCGGTGGCGCTGGTCGCAGGCGAGAGCCTTGAAGGCATGCTCCGCAACGATCTTGACCTCAACACCCTTCGCTATGAGATCTCGTTGAGCGAAGAGAAACTCACCGCACCCGTTGAAAAAGGACAAGTATGCGGCACCGCCGCCATCTATGACGGCAACGAAGTCGTCGGCACCGTGGAGCTGTGCGCGGCGGATGCTGTCGCCAAAAGCCAGCTTCTTGCCCTGCTTCACGGCATCCGAACCGTGCTTCTCAGTCCCGCGATGCTGATTGTGTATGCACTGCTTGCCATCCTGCTTGTCAGTTATATCATCATGAGTGTCGTGCACAACCAATCCCGCCGCAAACACAAACGCAAACGCGTCAAGCAATATAAATGACATGAAAAAACTCCGTGTTGCAACACGGAGTTTTTCTTATAGTTTAACAATCTGCTTCTTCCGGAAGCTTTTCCAGGATGGCAAGCGCGCTCGCATCATACACCGTATACTCCTCTTGCAGCCAGTACTTCACAAACGGCAGGGCAGTGAGATACTTAACTGCAATCCAGTTATGCCCCTCCTTCACCACCTGAGCCACAAGGTGGACCAGAGCAATTGATACTTGGTTGTCCCTCAGAAAGTACATCTCGTCAAGTATCTCTTTGTAGCGTTCAAAAGGCAGCGGCGTTCCATCGACGGTTTTCGGTTGATAAATAGACCATGTGAATTCATCGGCAGCAACATCCGAGACAAAGTAATCATCGGGATTTATGTCCTTGCCGGCTTCCTGACATTTTACAAGATAGCCCGCCACACAGAAGTTGTATCCCAGCGCGATCCGTCTCACAATCGTGCGCAGAAACAGGTTGGCATTCGGGGAGGAAATACCGCCATCCGCCGGTATCGAAACCTGTTCGAGAAAATGTGCGGGTTTGTCTGTACTGAGAATCCACCAAAGATCCGTATCAAACCCTTGCCACATACACCGCGAGGGAACCATCCTCAATGCCCGTATCTCGTCTACGGACGGAAACGAATTCAGTCTCTCGCGCAAGTTGTTATCAAGTGCACGAAGGAATGGCCCTGTGGTCTGCGCATCGAGCGTGGACACCATTGCCGAAATCGCTTCACGACCGGTATCAAACTGAAATTTTTCAGGATGGGAGATGTACAGCTCATACACCTCCTGCAGAAACGCCATATTCTTTTCATCCGCGGCACGCAGGATATTTTGTTCCAATCCGAGCATTTTCGTCTTGTAGGCCGCGTTGTGCGCCGAATCGGGAACAAGGGTTTGGGCAAGCTTTTTCTTTTTGGTATCGCGGCCATAATACACATCGATCATTGACACAGTCAGTAAAATCAATACGCCGACATTCACCGCGAAAAAGGAAACAAACAGAAACGGCTTGTTCAGCATTACGCCCAGTCCCGAACCGAGCGTTGCACCGATGGAGTAATAGGTATAGGCGGCAAAGCACGAAAAGGTGGGACGGATCAGTCGGTCCTCGGACACATTTGCCCAGTAAATGATCACGCTTTTGTCGGACAGCACGCTCATAACCGAGATGGAAATGAAGGTGAGTGACAGTTGCGCTGTATAATACTCAAAAAGATCTGCATCGGCAAAGCGCGCTTCTGTCATATTGGAGACACCCGACAGAAACGGTGCGAAACAGCAGGCAATCACCAGCACACAGCCTGCAACCGTCGCCAGCAAAATCGCCCCTTTTTTATGGCGGTCAAACACATTTTCGGTATCGGCAGGAGTGCGCACGGTAACGACGATAAGAACCGCAATCATCGTCAGCGCCAGAAAAACAAGGGTCGACCAAAAGCCACCCCACAAAAACACCGCGATCGAAACAGCAAACACCACACACGCAAAAAAACCAAGCTTAATTTTTTTCAGCGGACTGAGTTTCATGGTCATTCTTCCCCTTTACCCATCGGTATACAACCAGTGTATCATACCGGAAGCGGTTTTTCAAGAATAATCGGGGCGTTTCACGCACCCTGCCGGATTTTGACACCCTCAGCTTGGCACATATACGCAAAAACGGACGGGCAAAAGCCCGTCCGTTTTTTGTGTTATGCTTATTTCACTTCGGAAACCGCAACAGCGCAAGCGACGGTCATACCGACCATCGGGTTGTTACCGGCGCCGATGAGGCCCATCATCTCGACGTGTGCGGGAACGGAGGACGAACCTGCGAACTGCGCATCGCCGTGCATACGACCCATGGTATCAGTCATGCCGTAGGAAGCGGGGCCTGCCGCCACATTATCGGGGTGCAGGGTACGGCCCGTGCCGCCGCGCGAAGCCACGGAGAAATACTTTTTGCCGTTTTCGATCGCCCACTTCTTGTAGGTGCCGGCAACGGGATGCTGGAAGCGGGTGGGGTTGGTGGAGTTACCGGTGATGGACACTTCCACGCTCTCGTGCTGCATGATTGCCACGCCTTCGAGAACATCGTTGGCGCCGTAGCACTTGGCCTTTGCACGCTCGCCGTCGGAGAAAGCCTTTTCCTCCACGATCTTCAGCGTATCGGTCGCGAAATCATACTCGGTCTCCACGAAGGTGAAGCCGTTGATGCGGCTGATGATATACGCCGCGTCTTTGCCAAGGCCGTTGAGGATGACGCGCAGGGGGTTCTTACGAACCTTGTTCGCGGTGCGCGCAATACCGATCGCACCCTCAGCCGCCGCGAAGGACTCGTGGCCTGCGAGGAACGCGAAGCATGCCGTCTCCTCGGAGAGGAGCATCTTGCCCAGGTTGCCGTGACCCAGACCAACCTTGCGCTGCTCAGCAACAGAGCCGGGCACGGTGAACGCCTGCAGGCCTTCGCCGATGACCGCCGCAGCCTCAGCCGCATCGGTCACGCCGCGCTTAAGCGCGAGCGCCACACCGAGGGTGTACGCCCACACAGCATTTTCAAAAGCGATGGGCTGAACGCCCTTCACGATTGCGTCGACATCAATGCCCTTGGAGAGGCAGAGATCACGAGCTTCTTCCATCGAACCCAGACCGTTCTCCGCGAGGAAGGCTTCGATCTTGGCCATACGACGCTCTTTTCCTTCAAATTTCACATTGTTTGCCATGTCGTTTCCTCCTCTCATTCTTCACGCGGGTCGATATACTTCGCAGCGTTGTCGAAACGGCCGTACTGACCGATGTTCTTTGCATACGCTTCGTTGGGCTCCATGCCGTGGCGGATGTCTTCGAGCATCTTGCCAAGGCGGACGAACTGATAGCCCGTGACCTCGTCGTTCTCGTCGAGAGCGAGTTTGATAACATAACCCTCAGCCATCTCGAGGTAACGCACGCCCTTCGCCTTGGTGGAGAACATGGTGCCGACCTGCGAACGCAGACCCTTACCAAGATCCTCAAGACCTGCGCCGATGGACAGACCGTCCTCGGAGAACGCAGACTGGGTGCGGCCGTAAACGAGCTGGAGGAAAATCTCGCGCATTGCAACATTGATTGCGTCGCACACGAGGTCGGTGTTCAGGCACTCGAGCAGAGTCTTGCCGGGGAGAATCTCCGCCGCCATAGCCGCCGAGTGAGTCATACCCGAGCAACCGATGGTCTCCACAAGGGCTTCCTCAACAATGCCTTCCTTGAGGTTCAGGGTCAGCTTGCAGGTACCTTGCTGGGGAGCACACCAGCCCACACCGTGGGAAAGGCCGGAAATGTCAGCAATCTGATAGGGTTTCACCCATTTGCCCTCTTCGGGGATGGGCGCGGGACCGTGATGCGGGCCCTTGCGGACAACGCACATCTGTTCCACTTCATGAGAATAATTCATAGTGGGGACTCCTTTCACTTTATAATTCCAACATTGACAGGGGCGATCACAAAAGACCGCCACACCTTTTCTTATTATAGCTTGTTTTTTTGTGATGCGCAAGGGGTTTTCGCAACATTTGCACCGCAGAGCGTGAATTTTTTAACAATTCCGCTGCGAATTGCCGCAAGGCTTGCATTATGAGTGGATTTGGGGTATGATATAAGATAAGAATATATAGGACAAAACCGCCTCAGAAGGAGTTTTATGATATGAAAACGATTCTCAAACTCGGTGCCGCCGCGGCGGCTATGGGTGCCACTGCCGTGGCACTGCGGGAAAACACCGCGCTCACCGTCAAGCATTACACTGTGACGCTTCCTTCCCTGCCCGCCGCTTTTGACGGCTTGCGGATTGTACAGCTGTCCGATCTTCACGCAACTCAATTCGGCAAAGACCAGCAGCAACTTTTGTCGGTGATCGACTCGCTGGATGCCGATCTGGTTCTCATCACAGGCGACCTCATCGACCGCCGCCGCACCGTGAATGAGAAAGGGATGCGCCCTGCTCTTGTTCTGCTGTCGGAACTTGCCAGACGCGTGCCGACCGTGCGGGTGGACGGCAACCACGAAACCCTGTCGCCCGTTGCGCCGCATTTCCGCGCGTTGTGCGAGCGCACGGGTGTGCAGAATATCACGGGACGCGGTCTGCCTGTACGCAAAGGTGACGACCGCCTTGTACTGCTGGGCATTCCCGACACCGCGGTGTTTCAGTTTGACGAAGAGGCGTGGCGCGATACCATGCACACCGTGCACGCACCGTACAAAAACGATTTCTGCATCGCGCTGTCCCACCGCCCGCAATATCTCGAAGACTACGCGCAGGAAGGATTTGCCCTTGTGCTGAGCGGCCACGCCCACGGCGGACAGGTGCGTCTGCCGTTTGTCGGCGGGTTGTTTGCGCCCGAGCAAGGTATTCTCCCGAAATACACGGCGGGACTGCACAACGAAGGGAACACACAGATGATCGTCAGCCGCGGTCTCGGAAACAGTGGCTTCCCGCTCCGCTTCGGCAATCGCCCCGAAGTGGTTGTCATTACGCTGAAAACGGAGGACGCAGTATGACCTTTCTGATTCTCGACGGCAACAGCATCCTGAACCGCGCGTTTTACGGCGTCAAGGCGCTGACCACCAAAGACGGTCGCTATACCAACGCGATCTTCGGCTTTTTAAATATCTATTTCCGCCTGACCGAGCTGACGGGTGCAACCCACGCGGCGGCGGCATTCGATCTGTCTGCCCCGACCTTCCGCCATAAAATGTACGCGGACTACAAAGCGGGCAGAAAACATATGCCCGACGAGCTTCGCGAACAGCTCCCCGTCATCAAAGAGCTGTTGCCGCTTCTGGGTGTGACGGTCGTGACCAAAGAAGGCTTTGAAGCCGATGACATCCTCGGCACGCTCTCGCTTGCCGCCGAGCAAGAGGGAGCGCAGTGCTATCTCGCGACGGGTGACCGCGACAGCTTACAGCTCGTCAGCGACAAAACGACGGTGCTTCTCGCCTCCACCAAAGCGGGACAACCCGACACCGCACGGATGGATACAGCGGCGATTTTTGAAAAATACGGACTGACCCCCGCTCAGCTGATCGACCTGAAAGCACTGATGGGCGATGCCTCGGATAAAATTCCCGGTGTACCCGGTGTCGGCGAAAAAACGGCGCTCTCGCTGTTACAGGAGTTCGGCTCACTCGACGCTTTATACGAGAACCTCGACACCGCCGCCCTGCGCGACAGCCTCAAGGCAAAGCTGACAGCAGGCAAAGACAGTGCGTATCTCAGCCGCACCCTTGGTACGATTGAACGGCAAGCGCCTGTCGATACGACGCTCGATACCTACCGCATCGCCCCGATGCAACAAGAGCCGCTCGCACGCTTATTGACAAGTCTCGAATTTTTCAAGATGCTCGACAAGCTCGGCTTGCAGGCGGTGACAAGCGCACCCGCCGACACCGAGACCTGTGCATACGCCTGTACCGCCGCCACGGCGGACGAGGTGCTGGCGGCAGACGGCGTGCTGGATGTCCTGCTCACCGAAAACGGTGTCTGCATCGCGCGCGGCAAGCGCACCGCGATGACCGATCTCGACACCGTGGCGCCGCTGATGGCGGACGCCTCCATCGCGAAGCGCACCCACGACGGCAAAGCGCTGTACAAAGCGCTTCTTCAGAAAGGGTATACCCCCGCAGGGGTGGTATTTGACACCGCGCTTGCCGCGTATCTGCTCAACCCCTTATCGTCGGAGTATTCGCTTAACCGCCTGCTCACGGAATACGGCGTAACAGGCGATACCGAAACGCCCGAAGCGTGGTTCTCCGCGCTGGCGGACACGATGGAAACGGCACTTGCCGCCGACCCTGACAGTCAGAAACTGCTGACCGATATTGAACTCCCGCTGTCGTTGGTGCTTGCGGATATGGAGCTGTGCGGCGTGGCGGCGGACCGTGAGGGTCTGCTTGCCTACGGCGACACGCTCGCCGCCGAAATCACCCGCCTGCAACAAGGCGTGTGGGACGCAGTCGGCTATGAATTCAATCTCAATTCCCCCAAACAGCTGGCAACCGCTCTGTTTGAAGATTTAGCATTGCCTCACGGCAAAAAGACCAAAAGCGGTTGGTCGACAAGCGCGGATGTGCTGGAAAAACTCCGCTTTATCCACCCCGCGGTGGATATGTTGTTGCAATACCGCACGCTGGCCAAGCTGAAATCGACCTATTGCGACGGACTCGCCGCCGCCATTGAGGCGGACGGGCGCATCCGCTCGACCTTCAACCAGACCGAAACCCGCACGGGTCGTATCAGTTCCGCCGACCCCAACCTGCAGAACATCCCCGTGCGCTCCCCGCAGGGACGCGAGCTTCGCCGCTATCTCAAGGCGGCGGACGGCTGTGTGCTGGTGGACGCCGACTATTCGCAGATCGAACTGCGCGTGCTTGCCGCAATGGCGAACGATCAGACGATGATCGACGGCTTTGCGAGTGGCGAGGACATTCACCGCATCACCGCGTCGCAGGTGTTCGGCGTACCGCTTGAGGAGGTCACGCCGCGCATGCGTTCAAGTGCCAAGGCGGTCAATTTCGGCATTGTCTACGGTATCGGCGCACACTCGCTGTCCGAAGATCTCGGCGTATCGTTCAAGGAAGCCAAAAGCTATATCGAAGGCTATTTGCAGCATTACAGCGGCATCGCCGCGTTTATGGATCGGCTGATCGAGGATGCGAAAGAACGCGGCTACGCGCAAACGCTGTTCGGTCGTCGCCGCCCGCTCCCTGAGCTTCACGCAGGCAACGCCATCATGCGCGGCTTCGGCGAACGCGTGGCACGCAATATGCCCATTCAGGGCACGGCGGCGGATATCATCAAAATCGCGATGATCCGCGTGTATGACCGCCTCAAAGCCGACGGTCTGCAAGCAAAGCTGATTTTGCAGGTACACGACGAACTGATGGTTGAAGCACCCGAAGCGGAAGCAAAAGCCGTTGAATCCCTCCTCAAAGAAGAAATGGAGCGCGCGGTGTCCCTCACCGTCGCGATGCTCGCCGATGTGCACACAGGCAAGACCTGGTTCGACGCAAAGGAATGAGCCTCTCGGCTGACACCTCCCCTTGCTTCAAGGGGAGGCTATCTTTTCCCTTCGTTTTCACAGAAAGGAGACGCTTATGGAACTCTACAACAACCTCGATGACGAACAGCCCGAGCGCGCGATTCTTGTCGCGCTCGACACCGAGGAATATGATATAGAAAGCTCGCTTGCGGAGCTTCGGGAACTCGCCGCCACGGCAGGCGCCGAGGTGATCGCCGTGCTGACGCAAAAGCGCGAAGCACCCAAAAAGGCGACTTATCTCGGAAGCGGACGCGTTTTGGAGCTTGCCGAGCTTTGCGTGGCGCAGGAAGCGGAGCTGGTGATCTTTGATTGCGAGCTGTCCCCCACCCAGCTTCGCAACCTCGAGGACGCTCTGCCCTGCCGCATCATCGACCGCACGATGCTGATTCTGGATATTTTTGCCGCCCGCGCCCGCTCGGCAGAAGGCCGCTTGCAGGTGGAGCTGGCACAGTTGCAATACCGCTTGCCGCGTCTGGCGGGTCTTGGCAAATCGCTGTCGCGACTGGGCGGTGGCATCGGCACAAGAGGCCCCGGTGAGACGAAGCTCGAAAGCGATCGCCGTCACATTCACCGTCGCGTTGCGGCGCTGAAAGAACGGCTCGAAGAAGTCAAGCGCCATCGCGAAGGACTGCGTGCACGGCGTCGCAAGGACGGCGTGCGGACGGTTGCGCTTGTCGGCTATACAAATGCGGGCAAATCGACATTGCTTAACCGATTGACCGATGCGGGTGTGCTGGCGGAAAACAAGCTGTTTGCCACCCTCGATACCACCGCCCGTGCGTTGACTCTGCCCGACGGGCAAAGTGTGTTGCTGGTTGACACGGTCGGTTTTGTGCGTCGCCTGCCCCACCATCTGGTCAACGCGTTCCGCTCGACGCTGGAAGAAGCGGTCGAAGCGGATGTCATTCTCAACCTGTGCGATGCGGGTTCTCCCGAATCGGACGAGCATCTGGAAGTCTCGCGCAAACTACTGTCCGAGCTTGGATGCGGTGAAACACCCATACTGTCGGTGCTCAACAAATGGGACACGGTATCCGATACCCCGCACGAACGCGTCGGCAATACCTTTTATATCAGCGCCCTGCACGGCTGGGGGCTGGATGAATTGCTCGCCGGGATCGTGGAGGCGTTGCCGCCCGATCGTCGTCGCGTGACCTTGCTGTTCCCGTTTTCCGAAGGCGCGCTCGCCGAACGATGCCGCAAGGAAGGCGCGGTGGAATATGAAGAATATGTCCCCGAAGGACTGCGTATGACCGTCACGCTCGGCCCGGTGTTGCTGGAATTGACGGCACGGTACGAGGAAGATGTATGATTGAAAGACCTGTTCGTAAACATCCTCGATTGCAGGAGTTTGACTACGGCACAGCAGGCGCTTATCATGTTACGGTTTGTACAAAGCACACATTCTGTGTTCCGTCGTAGGGCGCGCAGGGGTTTGCGCGCCCTACGGTCAGTACCATCATTCGTGCGCTGAAAGTCATGGTGCGAAAGAAAACAGGCCTCTCGCCCTTTCAGGCTTCGTTTCACGATCATATCATACGCGGCAAAGAAGATTATCTTGAAACATGGCAATATATCGACAACAATCCGTTGAAATGGTCACTTACCAAAAAGGAGCGCCTATGAACCGTATTCATATATTGGATGAATTGCGCGGGTTGTGTGTGGTGCTGATGGTGATTTACCACGCGCTGTACACGCTGGCGGCATCCTTTTTGTCGCCGCTTGCGCTGTCGCTGTATAATTTCTTTTATCCCGTCGAGCCGATCTTTGCGGGCATCTTCATTGTGCTGTGCGGCTTTTCCTGCCGCCTGTCGCACAACAATATGCGACGCGGACTGCTTCTTGCGGCGGTATCGATCGGGATGACGATCGTGTTACGGCTGGTGATGCCGTCGCAGGTGATCCGGTTCGGTGTATTGCACTGTCTGAGTGTATGTATCCTGCTGTTTGCGCTGTCAAAACCGCTTCTCGACCGCATCCCGCCGCTTGTCGGCACGATTGCGACCGCGGTGCTGTTCGCTGTCAGCTGGACAGTGCCGACGATGCACGGCGGGACATTTTTCGGGATGCCGCTCCCTGCCGCTCTACTGGCATGTGACCCGCTCCTGCCGCTCGGATTCGGCACGGTGTTCAGTGCGGATTATTTCCCGCTCATCCCGTGGCTGTTTCTCTTTCTTGCAGGCACTTTTCTCGGCAGGTGGCGCGACCGCCTGCCCGCGTGGTGCTTTCGGCGCCGCGTGCCGCCGCTGTCGTGGCTCGGGCGACACAGTCTGTGGGTGTATCTGATTCATCAACCGATCATATTCGGTGCGGCGTGGATGATCTCCCGCCTATGACACATAATCTTCAAGCGTTTTCGCGAGGGTTTCGCTGTTGTACACGGCGATGCCCTCGCGTAGTTTTTGCTGTTCTTCTGCGGGCAGTGCCGACACCCGCGCCTCATACACCCGCTCAGGGGTATCGGTCTGCGGCACATACACCGCTACGCGGTCTTCCCATACCCCGATGATGCGGTACGCTCTGCCGAGCGGCTCGCGGGGTTCGGGGTCTTCACCTATGCGCACCGATTCACTCACGATTGCGCCAAGCAACAGCACCGTCACCACAATCGCGATTGCCAGAATCCAGATCCATCTTGACGGCATAGAACACCTCTCCCTTTTGGGTTTATTTACCTTTGCCAAAAAAGTGTTCCCGTTCCGCCGTGAATTTATGCATAATTTGTATTTCGCTAATTTTTTATTGTTTTTCAATAAGTTTGTGTTGACAAACGCTCTTTTGCGGTGTAGTATATTACCAACAACCGCAAAGGAGTGTTTGTTATGAACGACCAAAATATGACCGCTGTCCCCGACTTTACCCCGCCTGCACCGCGCAGCTACGCAAAATCGGAAAGTGTGTTTGCGTGGGTGTGCCTCCTCGCAGGTTATCTGCTGTGCCGCCTTGTCCCCGTGACAATGGCGCCGCTCGGGGCGATGCTGTTTCTGATCGGATTGTATGTCGTCACACTGATCGTCTTACACGCCAAAGGCTTTGCCTGCCCATTAAACGCGTGGTGTGCCGTCGGCTCCGCTGTGGTGATCAGCGCCGCGATGTTGCTTTGCGCCGAGCCGTTTCTGCGCCGCCTGTGCTTCTGGTATGCGCTGGTCGCCTATGCCTATACCGTTCACGCGATCACGGGCAATACCTTGCAGCGCGGTGTGTCTGATTTCCTGCTCGTTGACACCTTCAAAGCGGCGATCGTGATGCCGTTTTGCGCCCGTGCCAATCTGTTCACGGCGATGTTTTCAGGCAAGGCGAAGGTCGGCGGCAAGGTGCTTGCCAAGATTCTCGGCGGTCTGTTGATCGCGCTGGTTCCCACCGCCGCAGTGCTGGGACTGCTGTCCTATGACAGCGGGTTTTCCGAGCTTCTCAAAAAGCTGTTTGATTTCAATATCGGTGATATCTTCTCTCATCTCGCCAGCATCGCTTTTGGTATTCCACTGGGCATGTATCTTTTCGGTATGCTGATCGCCGGTGCTGATCACGAGGGTGGACACATCCTCACCGAGGAGCATTGCCAAACAGCCGCCGCCAAATGCCGCGTCGTATCCCCGCTGACGGTGACGGCGGCGACTGTGCCGATGTTGCTGGTGTACATCGTGTTCTTTGTCTCGCAATGGCAATATTATGTCGCGGGATTCACGGGCGAACTGCCCGACGGTTTCAGCTACGCGTCCTTTGCCAGAGAAGGCTTCTTCCAGCTGTGCACCGTGTCGGTCATCAACCTCGGCATGATCCTGCTTGCCATCGCTGTGGCAAAGCGAAACGACAACGGCTCATCGGTTCTGCTGAAGATTCTGACACCGCTGTATTCCGTGTCGACGCTGGTGCTCATCGCCACGGCTGTTGCGAAAATGGTGATGTACATCGATGCCTACGGACTGACCCAAAAGCGTGTATACGCCACCTGGTTTATGGCGGTACTGGCGATTGTCTTTGTGTTGATTGCCGTCGGTCGCTTTGTGCCAAAGATGAAGACCGTGTTCCTCTGCACGGCGGTGTGCGTGACGATGTTTGCAGGGTTGTCGCTTGCCAATGTTAACGGCATCATCGCCGATTACAATGTCGACCGCTATCTCAGCGGCGACCTCAAGACAGTGGATCTCGACGCACTCGAAGACCTCAACGAAGCGGCGGTGCCGGCACTGTGCCGCCTGTATGACGGCCTCGGCACAACGAAGGTCACAAACCGCGTGTATGTCCTCGCTTCTGCCGCTCTGAAGGAACAGGCATCTGCCTTGCAGGACAACGATGTGTGGTCATTCAGCATTCCGCAGGCGCGCGCCGTCGCCGCGCTGAAGGATGTCGGATTGTGGAAGTAATCTGCCACCCGCGATGTTGCAACAATCGAATTCAAAAAAGCCTGCCGCGTTTGCAAACGCGGCAGGCTTTTTGGTTTTTAATAAGTCGAGGTGACCGGATCACCGTTGAGATAATTTGTGTATTGCTTGAGGAAGGCATCGACCGTGCTGATGCTGACCGCCGATTCCTCGCCGTCCGCCGTCACGCACAGATAGCGGCTTGCCGTCATCGGATAGAGCGCAAGACGCATCGGCTCGGAGCCGTCGTTAAACGCCATTTCCAGTTTCAGCACAGGCTCGCCCGCGGCGGTAGCCCCTTCCTCTTTATCGGCAACGCGCTTGATGCCGATCATCAGCTGATACAGAATACGGAACTCCGCCGTATCGTAGGTTTTACCGTCGGCGGTGACGACCATCTGCTCGTCGCGCTTTTCCTTGTCGGGATGATGCGTAAGCGCAAAGGTCTTTGTCTGTCCGTCTGCTGTGACCGTGATGCTGTTGACCGAGGTGATCGCTTTCATAAAGAGCAGTTTGTTCGCCACATCGATATACTGCATCTCGGCCCACGGCACCGACGCGGGGCTGAGTGTATACACCAGATCGTACTGATCGATCAGTGCGTAATAGTCGCCGTTGTCGTTCTTGTTGCCCAGAAGCACCATATGCTCGCGGTCGTTGTAATGCGAGGTCTTGGTGCCGCCGTTGTCTGCCGCCGCGGTGCTGACGACCGACAGCGTGAACGCCGCCACCGAATAAGGCTCTGCCAATCCGAAGGCTTCGAGCTGATCCACCGTCGGATGCACCGCCGCCACCCCGCTCGCCGCGAGATAGGTCATATTCGGTGTGATGGTGGTGAAATAATCCGAATCCACCGCACGCAGATACGGTGCACGGATGATATAGGGCGAGACAAAGGTCATGCCGGGGTATGCCGCCTCGGTATCGGTGATGATCTCGATGGGCGTTTTGCGGCAGGAACCTGTCAGCCACAGGTTGAGAAGCTGTGCCTTACCCTCTTTGTCATCGGCGTTGACCGCAGGCGGCGCGATAACCGTTTTGCCGATCCACTGCATGCCGTCCACCAGCAACGACTCGACAAACGCGGTGTCGATCAGATACAGCGTGCTGTCACCGGAACGGCGGCAGTAGTAGCCTTCCGTACCCTTGGACTTGGTGCCGACAGTCAGCGTCACCGCCTCGCCGTCGTAGTAGGTGACCTTCAGCGTCACGGTCGGCTGATCCAGCCCATAGGCGCTGTCCGCCTCGTTTGCCGCCGTGGTGCTAACCGCCGTCAGGTAGCTGAGCTTGTCGCACAGGGCGGTGATCGCCGTGGTATCGGGCGGCAGATCCTTGTATGCCTCTACCGCCATCGTACGATCGTCACGCGTGATGATCGCGTAGGTGTCGGCGGCATTGTGAATATCCACACGCACAACGGGCACATCCACCGCGCCGCCGTGCGCATTTTTCGTTTTGTCAACGATCACGATGTCCTGCTTTTGTGTGGTCGTGGTCGTCACCGTTGTGTCGTCGCCGTTCGGGTTTTCAGGCGGAGGCATCAGCAGCACCGCCGCCACAACAGCACCGACCGCCGCCAGTGCTACCAGCGACACAATCATGTTGCGAACGCGTTTACTCATAAGCGTCTCCTTTTCACAAACACAACAATCGAGACGGCAATGATTGCCACGGGAAGTGCACCCATGAACACAATGCCGAGCACCAACGGCACCAGACTGCCGCCGAAATCGAGTGTCTTGGCGTCCAGCGAACGGGACGAAATGGAAATCACGCTTTCAAGTCCCGTCAGTCCGCGAAACACCGAGAGGAACAGATCCTCGTTGCACGCGGAGGACACATTGGCGACCGCCTCGTATACCAGCGTCGGACTGCCGAACACCATCACATCGGTGATGTAATAGCGATCGTCGTCGTTGTCAAACAGACGGTCGGTGGTATACGCCGCCGTCACCAGCGGATAAGCATCCGCCTTCACCAGCGATTCCACACCGCTCGCCGCGCCGTCTTCACCGAGGCGGGCTTCCAGCGGTTGCACCTTGGCGGTTTCACCGTAGGCGGCAAGCGCCTTGGCGTATTTCGCCGCATCGGTCGAATCGGTGATGGTCAGCTTGAGCGGCGCGCTGTATGCCATCAGTGCGCGCTGACCGTTCAGCGAGGTGGTGAATTCCGTCGGTTGCACATCGGCGTAGGTGTAGTACGGATTCTGGTTGTAAACATTGTTTGCCTCAGTCTCCACAACGATCTGCTCCTGCACGGCGATGCCGTACTGGTCGCTGAGCATTTCGTAGAGATTGGGCAGGCGCACTGCCGCGTTGACGAACACCGCCAGATCGATCTCGCGCTTGCCGTCGTTGTCCATCCATTTGCGGAGCTTGGCGATTTCTTCCACCGTATAATCGGTGGTGGCCGCCGCGATGATAAACACATCGTTGCCCTCGACAGGCTCGGCGGATGCCGTGATATCCAGCGTCTGCACCTCACAGCCGTTGTTCGACAACAGTGAGGTCAGACCTGCGACCGCGCCGTTGTCCTCGCCGTGACCCGTAAGCAGGGTGACGGTCTTGACATTGGCGGCGCTGACCAGATTGATCTTTGCCGCGACCGCGCGCTCCACTTCCGAAGTGAAGCTGTAAGCATAGGTCTGGTAATCCACATCCATGTTGTACAGGTCATCCAGCACCATCGTCTGGTGACGGTCTTCACACAGGAACAGGATGCTGTTGGAGGTGATGTTGTACGCCTCATAACGCGCCGCCACGGTGGGGTTGGCATCGAGATCGATAAAGCGGTAAGTCACCTTGCCGCCCGACTCCACCTGATAGCTTTTGAGCGTCTGATAAAACTGAGTAATAACCGTGTTGAGCTGTTCGTTGCCGACATTGGGCGCCTCAAAATAGCTCTCGGCGCGGAACACCACAATCTCAACCTCTTTTTCGAGACCTTTTGCCAATGCTACGCTGTCCGCCGAGATGGAATAGGTGCCGTCCGCTGTCAGGTCGAGCGTCAGCGGATAACGGGTCTCGATCACATCCATCACCACATTGAGCAGCAGAACCGCCGCAATCACGACCACGGTTGTGACCGTTGCCACGGTGCCCAGACGGAACTTGCGGGACAAGCGCAGGCGTTTTGTCTCCTTCGAGGAGACGACGGGTTGTTGTTCATTCATACCGATTGTCTCCTTTCCGTTAATTCCAACGCTTGGCATCCAGCGTGCGGGTGGTCAAAAACAAGAACAACACCTGCAGGCTGATGAAGTAAAACACATTGTCATAGCTGATCAGACCCTTGGTAAATTCCATATAACGGGTATTGACTGAGAAGAACGATACCGCTTCGGACAGCCACGGGCTGAAGGTCAGCAGGCTTGCAAACGCGTCCACCAGCATCAGTGCCAGCGAAAACGCAATGGTCACAATGACGGCAATGAGCTGGCTTTCGGTCAGGCTCGAGAAGAAAAGGCCCGCCGCCAGAATCACACCGCCCAGCAACAGCAGTCCGAAGAAGTTGCCGAAAATGACCATCCAGTCGGGTGTCGTCTGCGAGGCAATGACAAACCCGTACACCAGCGTAATGCTCAGCGTCATCGCAAAAAACAGATAGGTTGCCAGAAACTTGCCTGCCACAATGCTCATCAGGCTGACAGGCGCGGTATACAGCGCCTGATCGGTGCGCTGACGCTTTTCCTCACTGAACATACGCATGGTGAGCAGCGGCAGCGCGATCAGCACCACATAAAACAGCATGGAGAACACGCCCGACAGCGCCGTGCTTCCTCCGTAAAGGTTGTACGCATAAAAGAACAAACCCGAGAAGAAGAAGATCACCGCCATGACGACATAGCCGATCGGCGTATTGAAAAAGGAACGCATTTCGCGTTTGAATACAGCGTTCATCAGCGGCGGCCTCCTTTCGTGGTTTGCGTGAGCTGCAGGAAGATCTCCTCCAGCGACAGCTTGCGCGAGCTGCAGCCGAGCAACGGCCAGCGGCGGTCGCACAGGCGGTTGAACAACTCATAACGCACCTCAGCGCCCGTTTCGGTTTCCAGCGCATATTCAAATATGCTTGCGCCGCGCTGGGCAACCTCCTCCACCTTCTTCACCGAAGGCAGTTTTTCAAGAAGCGCCGTTACCTCCGGCTTCGGGCCATCGACGGTCACGAACAGACGGCGGTCGTTTGAATAGGTCTCGGACAGGTTTGCCGCCGTATCGTCCGCGACAATCTCGCCGTTGTTGATAATGATGATGCGGTCGCACACCGACTCAATCTCCGAGAGAATATGCGAGCTTAAAATCACGGTGTGATGCTTGCCGAGCCGCTTGATAAGCGAGCGCATCTCCATGATCTGCGTCGGGTCGAGGCCGACCGTCGGCTCATCAAGAATCAGCACTTTCGGATCGCCGATGAGGGCCTGCGCAAAGCCGACGCGCTGGCGGTAGCCTTTGGACAGGTTCTTGATCAGGCGGCCGTACACATGGTCGATCTTGACATGCTTGCAGATCTCCTCAAGATGCTTTTGCCGCGGGAGCTTGCATTTTTTCAGGTCGTACATAAAGTTCAGGTACTCTTTTACGGTCATATCCATGTACAACGGCGGGATCTCAGGCAGATAGCCGATGTTCCGTTTGGCATTGTCGGGGTCATCCAGCACATCGTAGCCGTTGACCGTGACGGTGCCGTCGGTCGCCGACAGATAGCCCGTGATGATGTTCATGGTGGTGGATTTACCCGCGCCGTTGGGGCCGAGGAAGCCGAGGATCTCACCCTCTTCCACCTTGAAGCTGATGTTGTCGACCGCCTTGTGGGAACCGTATTGCTTGCTGAGGTTCTTAACTTCGATCATAGTCGTTTCTCACTCCCAAAAAGGTCTATCCTGCCGCGAACCTTATGGACGCGGCAGGATACCGTTTGCAAAATTCTGTTTTATTCCACGCCCGCCGCGCTGACACTGATCGTGCAGGCAAGAGTGGACAGCGGATCATCCTGCAGCGGTACATACGGCGCATCCACGATCACATCGTATTCCGTGTAGGACTGCGACTCGATCACACAGGGAGTCGCGAGCTGATCAAACTTGTAGTTGGCGATGGTGCCGCCTTCGCCGTTCTGCAGGAGCAGATCGATCATGCTGACCTGCTGCTTGACATCGGTGCCGTTGGACAGCGACAGCGTCACGGCAAGCGAGCCGTCGTTGGTGTAACGCGCGCGGATAACCGACGCTTTCACGCCTTCTGCGGACAGCTCGGGCAGGTTGCCCGTGTTTTCATAATAGGTGCGGCCGGGAGCGATATCCTTGGGGCCTTTGCCATCGCTCTGCTGACCGTCTTTGTTGCCGTCCTTCGTTGTCTTACTGCCGATTTCCAGCGTGGTGCCGAGTTCCTTGAGCGAATCGTCCGACAGCACCACATTCTTTTTGGCGATCTCGAAATAATAATCCGAGTAGCCGCCCGCCGCGATTTCACACGCGGGACGGAAGCGCTCAATGGTATGCTGAGCGACGGTTTCATCCTCACCGTTGAAGATACGGATATTGAGCTTGACCAGCTCCTGATCGGTGGACAAGCCGTTCGACAAACGGAGCGTGACCGCCAGATCGCCGTCAACCGTGTAATATGCTTCTTTCAGGCGACCCTTGACGCCCTCAGCCGACAGCTCGGGCTCCATATCACTCTTGAAATAGGTTCTGCCGGGGGCGGGCTGTGCCTTTTTCACCGTGGTGACATCGCCGTTGCCGCCGACACCCGCGCGCTCACTCATCAGCATACCGACACCAATGAGCGCGCCGAGGATCAACACAAAGCACACCGCCAGAATCACGATGGTGCGTACGGTTTCCTTGCGCTTTGCCGCTTCTTTTTCCAACTGGCGCGGAGGTTTGCCCGCATCACTCTTTTTTTGCTTTTTCGGTTTTGGGGCTTTGACCTCGTCTTCCAATTCATTACTATGGTCCTGAGGTACCAGCATTTCATCCAGTTCGTCAAAATTACGAGCCATCGTGAAACACCCTCCTTGTTGTATAATTCGCAATTACAGATGCTACCATTATACAGCAAAAAGGGTGTTTCGTAAAGAGGTTTTTGGATTTTTTACAGTCTATTCAAAACATACCGTTGACATTATCCACCAGCTCGCTCATATTCCGAAGCGCACGGCTCATACTGCGTTTGAACCCGCGCTTATGCCGCTTGATGCAACAGCACACCGTCACACCCGCCGCCATTCCTGCAACCAGGCCAAACCCCATCCCACGGATAAATCGCATACCGCTTCTTGTCATATTGCTTTCAGCTCCCTTCCGCTTTAGTGGTGTTAATGTTAACTATATTTCCGAATAGGCGGTCCGTATCTTCACTCAGGGTGACGCGTCATAAGAATATAAAGTTTTCGTATTAACACATCGTTAGTGTTGCAGGCTTTTTGCAAATTATGCAAAAACGGTTGCATCCGCTGACAATTTGCGATACAATAAAGCCATTCTGAACCACGGAGGGGTTTGTATGCCCACATTGAACATTGTACTTGTTGAACCCGAGATTCCGCAAAACACGGGTAATATCAGCCGCACCTGTGCCGCCACGGGTGCGCGGTTGCATCTTGTCGGCCCGATGGGCTTCACGATTGACGACAAAAAGCTCAAGCGCGCGGGCCTTGACTACTGGCACTTGCTCGACATCACCTATTATGACAGTCTGGCAGAGTTTTTTGAGAAAAACGACGGCCCGTTTTTCTACTTTTCCACCAAGGCAAAGCACATCCACAGCGAGGTCGACTATCCCGACGGCGCGTATCTGGTGTTCGGCAAAGAGACCCGCGGTCTGCCCGAAGACCTGCTCCACGACAATCCCGACAGCGGCGTGCGGTTGCCGATGATCAACAACGATGCCGCCCGCTCGCTCAACCTGTCCAACACCGTTGCCGTCGGTGTGTATGAGGTGCTCCGTCAATGGGGCTATCCCGACCTGCGCACCGAAGGACATCTGACACAATTTGAAGATTGACCGTAAACAGTAAACGGGGCTGTCGCCTTTCCTGCGACAGCCCCGTTTGTGATTATTTTAATCGTCTTCTTCGTCCTGTTCGGGTTTGGGGAACACTTCGATATGCACCGATTCGATGCGGCGGTCGTCCATCGACTGCACGGTGAACACCGCATTTTCAAACTCCACCTGCGGATGCTCGTCCGCATCGGGAATGCGACCGAGCTTCGACATCAGGAAGCCGCCGAGCGTATCAAAATCGCCCTCGGGGATTTCCAGATCGAGCAAATCCGCCACTTCGTCGATATCGGTCGTGCCGTCGACCTCATAGCGGTTGTCGTCGAGCTTGGTGACCTCTTCCTGTTCGTTGTCGTACTCGTCCTGCATATTGCCGACGATCGCTTCGAGCAGATCTTCCATCGTCACAATACCCGCAATGCCGCCGTATTCGTCGACAATCATCGCCATCTGCATATGCGCGGCGGTCATTTCCGAGAACAGCTCCCCGCACTTTTTGGTTTCGGGGACAAACAGCGGCTCACGCATCATCGAGCGCACCGTCACCACTTCGGGAAGCGGCTTGCCGACATAGGGAAGCAAATCTTTGATGTACAGCACACCGACCACATGGTCGATATCTTCCTCATACACAGGCAGACGCGACACACCGTTATCCACCGATGCGTGAAGCGCATCGTCCACCGTGTCGTCCGCGTCGATCGCCTCGACATCGGTGCGCGGGGTCATAATATCGGCGGCGGTCAGATCGTCAAACTCAAAAATGTTGTTGATCATTTCCTTCTGACTGCCTTCGATCACGCCTTTTTCCTCGCCGACATCCACCAGCAGGCGGATTTCTTCCTCGGTGACCTGCTCGTCCATCGCCGTCGGGTCAATGCCGCACACGCGCGACAGCACATTCGCAAGGCAGGAAAGCAACCACTGCAGCGGCGCGACCAGTCCGAGCATCCCGCGCAAAAACCCAAGCAGACCAAACGCGATCTCTTTCGGTTTTGTCGCCACGATGCGGCGCGGGAGCAATTCACCCCAAAGCAGCCACACCGTCACCGCACCGACCACCGTCAGCAAGGCGGCAAGCGCCTCGGGCAGTACGGGAAGTGTCGGCATCAGCGCGGTCAGCCACGCGCAAAGCGGCGGAAATACCACCATCATAGCCGCGGCAGAAAATGCAAAGCCGAGCAATACATTGCAAAGGCGCACCGTCTCGGTAAAGCGGACAGGGTCCTTTGTCAGTTTTATCGCGCGTTTTGCTTTTTTATCGCCGTCCTCGGCGAGCTTTGCCAGCTGCGCATCGCTCATCGCCACCAGCGCCAGCTGGGCGCACGATACCAGCGTATTCAGAATAAACAGTACAATCATGAAGCTGATGCTCCACCAGATCATCGTATTGGCAGGGTCATCCGACACCAACGCCAACCCCTTTCGTGTAGAATAGAACTATCATAGCGTATCTTGCCGAAAATGTCAATTGTACGGCGTGAGAGCCGTCGGTGCGGTGGGATAGGTCGTTTCGGGAACCGCACTGATCTGCAGCACCACTTCCTCGCCTTCCGCTGTCGGCGTACCGGGTGCAGGCGACATGCCGTCCACGCGACCGCGCGGATAATCCGACACCGTGACCTCGATGACCGACACGCGATAGCCCATCGCCTCCAGATAGGTAACTGCCGCATCGCGCTCCCAACCAAGCAGGTTGATCATATCTTTGTCGGCGGGGCCGTCGCTGATATACACCTCGATCACCGTGTTGACATCGGCATAGCTTTCGGGCAACGGATATTGGGACACGATCATACCCTCCGGAATGGAATCGCTGAATTCCTTACCCTTGATATGCACGCTCATGTTGCCGCGCAACTGACGGCCGAGCACTTCATCCAGCGACATACCCACCAGATTTTCCACCGCATATTGATTGGCGTTCGGTTTGGTCGCTTCGGTGCCTTTCGTCGCAACCGTTGTGGTGGTTGCCGCGGGGATGTTGCCCGCAGGAATATCCGTAACCGGATCCTTGGGCGCGCGACCGCCCGTCGCAAGCAGCCAGATAATCACGACCGCCAGCACGGCGCACAATGCCGACAACGCGATAATCGCAATCTTCTTGCCGTCCTTTTTATCTGTGGGAAGCGCCTCGATTTCCTCCTCCAGAGCGTCTTCACGCAAAGCCTCCACCACGGGAGCGGTGGTCAGACGGTCGCGGAGCTGTTCCATCGTCTGGATGCGGCGACGCGGGTTGAGCATCAGCGCATCGCACAGCGACGGCGCAATATGCGCGGGCCATTTTTCCGCCACATTCGCAGGCACCGTCAGCGACGCCACTTTATTGACGCGGTCAGGCGCCGCAGGCGGTTCCTCGCCCGTCAGGGCGTACAGCATCGTCGCGCCGATCGCATAGACATCCGCCTCCTGCGACACAGCCGTGCCCTCGTTGTATTGCTCGGGCGCGGCATAGCCTGCAGGCTGGATCGTTTTCAGATCGCCGCCTGCCGTACGCACGCCGGCAACCTGCCAGCCGTCCAGACGCAGGCGATTGTCGCTGTCAACCAGAATGGAGTCGGGCGAAATGCCCAGATGGTACAGACCGGCCGCATGCACGGAGATCAGCGACGACAGCAGCGGCACGAACAGCGGTCGGGCCGCTGCCCACTGCATGTGTCCGCCCAGTGTCTCCAGATAACGGCGGAACGGCACACCTTCCACATGATCGGCAACGGTATACATCGTGCCGTTTGCTTCAAACATATCGTAAATCGGGATCATGGCGGGCACTTCGCGCAAGCGCGCAATGGTGCGGCTTTGCTTGCGGAATTGCTCATAGCACTCATCGAATGCCGTCTCCTTGCCTTCGATGGCAACCACCTGAAGCGACAGGCGCTGTGCCAAGCCTTCGGGGAAGAACTCGCGGATAAGCACGGTGTTTTTCTCGGCCTTATCATAGCCGATGTACACAATCGCGTCGCCGCGCTTCTCGAGTGCGCGCCCGATCACATAGCGCTCGCCGAGGCGCGTGCGCACGGGCAGATATCCTGCGGGGTTCTGACCCGTAACGGGGTAGCCGCAGTGATAGCAGTTATCGGAAAATTCGCTGATGGGCTGCATACAACCCATGCAAAAGCGTTCGTTTGCCATAATGGATCCTCCTTAGACTTGATAACGGCGTTGCAACTTTTGCTGACGCACATCGTTTCCTACGCAAAGAAGCGGTTCATAGGTGCCGATCAGGCGCGAGGCAATCTGCTCGCCGTAATGTCGTTCGATCGCATCGGCATCCAGATTGGTGCTGATGATCGTCGGGTGACCTGCCAGCATCCGCCCGTTGATCAGCGCATACAGCGCGCTGGTATAAAACGGCGACGAAAATTCCGTGCCGAGATCGTCCAGAATCAGCAGGTCACAGTCGATGAGCGTGCGCTCGGTATCCCCTTGCGCTCTGCCGAAATGCTCACTTTCCAGAATGTGCAACAACGACTGCACCGAGCCGTAAATCACATTCGCCTCCCGCTCGCAGGCGCGCGCCGCAATGGCAAGCGACAGATGCGTTTTGCCCGTACCCGTGCCGCCGCGCAGAAGCAGACTGGGGCGGCCGGTGTTGAAACCGTCGGCATACCAACGGCAATAGTCGACGATGCTCTGCATATGCTCACGCGGAGAACAGCCGAGTTCCTCATCGTATGTTTCGCTGTAATAGCTCATATCCAGCTCGTCAAACGAGCAAGGCTTCATACCCGTCAGACGGCGGAGCTTTTGCGCCGCCGCTTCGCGCAACAGTGCTGTGCGGCACGCGCACGAACGACCGTTCACAAAACCCGTGTCCTCGCACGCCTTGCAGGTGTATTGCGGCTCAAAGCTTGTTGCTGTTTCGCCTGCTTCACGCATCAGTTGTGCGATCTGCGCCTGTGCGGCGAGATTTTCCTGTCGGATCGCCTCCACCTGATCGTTGCTGCCGCGCGCAAGGATCACCTGCGCCAGACGGCGCACCGATCCTGCCATCACCATCTCCAGCTCACACACGCGCGGATCGCGACGCATCCGCGCATGAAGCTCCGCAGCGCGTTGCTGTGCCGACAAGCGGCGATCTTCCAGAATGCGGTCTACCGCATCGTATATCTCCTTGGCATACGCCACGGCTGTCAATCCTCCTTCGGCGGTGTCGGGCGATGCCGACGCACCATTTTTTCATAGTCCGAAATATTATACGACGGCGCACGGTCGGTCGCGGTTTTCATGCGCGATTTGGACGGCGCCTTTTTGGCGGGTTTTTTCTCGGCGGTCAGCTCCTCCTTCGCGGCGGCGGCCGATGTGATGCCGAGTGCGTGCAGCCGTTCGGCGATGCGGTCGGCATACGCCATCTGGAACTTGCCCGTTTTTTCAACCGTGACATTCACGATCACATCCACGACCTCACGCGAGAGCTGCCACTCAAAAATCCAGCGGCGCGCGATCTCCTTTTGCGCCACCGTGGGCCGCATCACGGAAAGCTCATGCCATTCGCACAGCTTGTCCCACGCCTGCGTGCATTGCTCCAGCTTTTGCAGATGGGCATCCGCCGCTTCAAAGGTGTTGATGCCATCCTCTGCCCAGCCGATCGCGGTCTTTTCAATATACGCCATTTTGCCCTTGCCATTTTGCACCGCGTAGCCGATCGCCATGAGGATAACCTCGGGCGGCAGGGACAATTCCTGATACAAGTATAAAAACACCGACATATCCGACGGCGACAAAATCTTGCCCAGCTTCACCGCGGCCGTTTCCAACAGTGCTGAAAACGCGGCATCCTCTGCCTTTTTCTGCAACACCTGCGTGCGCGACGGATAAGTCGCAGGGGATGTTGCACCGCTGAGGGTCGTTGCCGTCGGCTTGGTTGGTGCCGTTTCCTTCGGCTCGGTCACAGGAGGTGCCGTGACCGGAGCCGGAACAGGCAACGATACAGGCGCCGCCGCGGTTGCCGACGGCACGGACACCGTCGCATCGATCACGCCGCATTGCATCCAGTATGCAAACGCTTCCTCACATACAGCAGGTGAGACGCCGCACGCCGCGGCACACACCGCCGCATCAAACTGCCCCTGCCCCGCGCACGCGAGCCAGAGAAGCACCTTGACCTGCGGCGCACTTGCCAGCCGAAGCTGCTGTGCCGCCGCCTTCGGAATTGCCGCCATATCAAACGCGCAGGCTCTTCCCCACATATATTGCAACGCCCTCACCTCCCGAATTGTCTACTATCCCAATTATTCATTGTCCTTTCATTATACACAAAACCTGCCGTTCTTGCAAGGAAAATATATTTTTCGCCAAAAGACTTGACTTGCGCCGTCTTGAATGATATACTTTTGATATCAAAAGATATTATGCTGATATCACCAAGGAGGACGGGCATGCAGGCTGTTCATTTTTCGGGGCTCCCCTTTGCCTGACTGTGGCTGAACTGCCAAAAAAGCAAATTCCGCTGCGGCTGTCCCGCTCGCTGTACGATGCTCTTGCCTCCTGGGCGGAAGAAGATTTCCGCTCGATCAACGGTCAGATCGAATATCTTTTGACACAATGCGTTCGTTATCACGAAAAGAACGGATCCCTTCCCACAGACAGACCCCCTTCTGATTCTGCGGACTAATTCTTTTCCTCCCTTTTTTATATCCGTTCTTATTGAAAAAAGCAGTCGCGGCCCCCTTCCGCTGACTGCTTTTTTATTTTATTTTGTAAACAATCTGAATTGGCTTGCCAAGTTTTTGGCACAACTCAATCACAAAGCGTGTGCCGGCAGATGCCCCATCCCAAAACGCCAGCACAGCGTCGGCATAAGCCACAATCTGCTCGTTACGCCGAAGGGGTGCGGCTTGTCCGTAACGGGCATAGTCGGGCAAAAACTCCGTCAGTTTTAATCCGTATGCCTGCGCATACGCTTTAGCGCATTGATCAATGCCCATTGCGCCGCCCGACACGATCTCTGTCACCCCACTCGGGATATACCCCTGCGGATCCTGTACGGTCAGATTTCGCGACCCGATTATTGCCAATTTCATAACAATCAACCTCGTGTGAATTCATTTTGAACATAATATATGTTTATTTTCTCTATAATAACACATTTTCCCTCTAAAATAAACACAAAATATATTTATTTTAGAGGAGGGCATAGTATGGCAGTGAAAAGTTTGTCCATCCGCATTGAGGATACCATGCTGCACAAGCTCCATGTGGTTGCCGATTACGAGGGTCGCAGTGCCAACAGTGAGATTTTGATTCTCATTCGCGATGCGATCGAAGCGTACGAAAACAAGCATGGTGAGATTCCGATTTATACACCCAAAAAACCGTAAAACCGGTGCGCGTTACCACGACCTTAGCCTCCCTCCTTGACAGGTGAAGGCTGTATACAACAAAAAACACCATCCGAAAGGATGGTGTTTTTTTACATTACACAACGGTGATCCAGTGATTGACATTGCCGCTGGAATTGCCCATCAGCAGGAAGCTGACGCAGAACTGCACCGTGGAATGCGGCGGAATCTCAACCGTGTAAATGGACCATTGACGCTGGTCGGCAGGCTCCTCAATCGGGATGATGGTGCATTTGGTTGCCAGCACTTCACCCTCGGGGCTGATCACCATCGCCATCAACGCGCCGTTTGCCGATTTGTTGATCGTGACGGTGCGCTTGCGGTCGCCCTGGTTGACAAAAGTCATATTGTCATGGTAGTCGATCATCCAGTTGCCGACATTCGGCGCTTCACCCGTGCCGTCACGATGGTTGACATCGATCGTCACGGTTTCGCCGTCGGTGGTAACACATTCAAACGAGGACATATCCACACCGATTGCCCCCTTGCGTCCGTGCGGGCTGATATTGGTGTTCCAGCTATACCCTTCGTTCGTCTTTTCTTCGGTTTGCAACGCCGCATAGGGTTCTTTTTCATCCCACCAGAAATCTTCATTCGCCTGCTCAAAGTTGTAGGTCACCGGCAGACGCTTGCCCGGAGCGATGCTGTCGTTGAGGATAAACACGGGGTTGCTTTCGATGAGTGCCGCGTGGTAATCGACACCCTTGTACTGAAGGCCGAACTCGGTGCCATCGCGCATCGTGATATAGCCTTGCTCCTCAGGCTCGGCTTTCACCTGTTCGATATCGGTGTAGCAGTAGAAGGTACCCGTCACCGCACTGCCCGTGATGAAGCATTTTGCCACGGCGTTGGTGCAACGCTTCTGCAACACAATCTTGTTGGCTGTTCCCGCCACATTGGTATCGTTGAACGCATCTGCCGTTGTGCCGCCGATCAGCCAGATATACTCACCTGCAGGGATGCGGTAGGTCGTCGGCTGGAACACACGCGGGGTATAATCGATGAAATCCTGTCCGAGATAGCGCTCGTTGACGCTGCCGCCTTTGATAAAATAATCCTCGGGCAGTTCAAATTTATAATTGTAATAATCCGACCACGATTGTTGACCGAGCCACTCGCCCTGAATCTGGTAGCCGATGTTGTAAACGGTGACAAACGCATCCGTCTCGCCCTCGTTTTTGAGCTGATAGCCGAGCGTGATGTACTGCCCTGTGTAATTGGAATGCTCCCATGTCACCTGCACATCGCCCGACAGTCCCTCGTCACGCAGGATCGCCTGCCCGACATCGCAGGGTTGCAGTTTTTCGGGGTTGTTGAGGTACACATAGGTGCCGCCTTCACGCTTTTTGTATTCGATCACCGTCGGCGCAGGCTTTTTGCCGTCGCCTTCGGTATCCAGCGTTGCAGGGTCTACTGTGAAATTCGGCGTGTACGGCAGTCGTTGCAGATGATTATCCGCCTGTGCCGTGACCTGCACCTTCTTTTCCTTCTGTGCTTTGACGGTGATTGTCACGGTATCACCCGCTTCAATCGCCGCCTGCACCTCCGTTGTACCTTCAACGGTTTCACGCGGGGTTTTCACGGTGAGCGCTTGCGCCCGCTCGCAGGTGAAGGTGTAGGTATCGGTCAGCTCGGCGACCATCTGATAGGTGCAAAGTCCGTTCTTGTCGGCAATATCTTCAAATCCCGACAGCGGAATGGGTGCCGACAGGCTTGCTTTGTTCTGCTCGTCGCGGGCGGTATCGGTCAGCTTGTCACCGTAGATGTCACCGCACCCCGTCAGGCTTGTCAGCATCAGTGCCGCTGTCAGCACGGCGGCGGTGATGCGCAGGATCGTTTGTTTCATAAGCAGTCTCCTTTGCATGTTTACGGTTGGGTCAGCTCCAGGCCTTCCTTAAACGCTTTGAGCGCCTGCGGATCGGTCTGCAACACAATTTCGTGCACGACATTGCCCGCGTTATCGTAGTCGTTGGCGTTGAACCACACCGCGACCTTGATGTTGGGGTATTTGCCTTCGCTCAGCACCGTGAACATATCGGTGATCCACTGTGCCTTGCGACCTTCGTTCTCCTCGAGCTCCGAGGAATCCGAGCAACCGAACTCGGAAATGATCCACGGCCACTCGCTGTAATATTGCTGATATTCCTGATTGATATAATCATACAGCGATTCAAAACTGCTCCAATTGTTGTCATCGCCGAAGTTGTATGCCGTCAGACCGATCCAGTCGATGTAGTTCGCCTGCGGCATATAGTTGCGGTAGTTCGCCCACTTGAACGGCGGGAACGATTTATCCTGCGAGTTGAACACCCACATGGCGTATTCGTTGGCACCCGTCTCGGTGAAGAGATCGTACAGCGCGACCCAAGTGTCGATGAAGATGTCGGGATCCAGCATATTGCACAGCGCGCAGTAGCTGGTCCAGTTGGTGCTCATCTCGTTGTTCAGACGGAAGAAGAACGGACGGTCGAACTCCGCCGCACCCGTCGCAAAATCGCGCAGGATGCCCATTGCCTTTTCGTCGCGGCGATAGATATCCAGACTCGGGCTGTAACCGTTGAGATCGGTGTTGTTGTTGGCGGTGTACTGATAGGTCATCTGCATCATACGGCCGTCTGTCTCAACCTTCTCGCAGAATTCCGTCGGGAACTCGTGCGGCTTGTTGCCGAGGATGAAATGGCGGTATTCCGAAATGATGGGGAATTTGTAGTCGATCTTCTTCTCGATGATCGGGATGGTCACTTTCCAGCCGTTTGTCTGCAGATTGGCAGAGAAAATGCCCCAGTCGACCGTTGTGCGTTGACGGGCGTCCTCATAATACGCCACGGTTTCCTCGCACCAGTTGGGATTGTTTTCGCAAGGATACAGCACGGTGTCAACCGCCGAACCCTTATCATAAAAATACACAAAGCTGTTGTAAACCGACGAGAAGTCGCGGTCATCCACCGCCTTGAACATAAAGTGGTAGGCTTCCTTGACCTCGTCATAGATGTCCACATAGGTGTAGTAGCACTTCATACCCTCGGGACAGTCGTCCAGCCTGACGCGGTAGGTATGGATCTTCCAGCCGTCGCCGAAGTCCTTGACCTCGCGGGGTGAAAGCTCCGTTACGCGGTTCTCCTTTTGCCAGGACTTGTTGCTGACATGGATATAGGTCGCGTCGAGATATTCCTCGGCATTCTTGTAGTAGCCGTTGATCATGCCGTTCTCGCGCGAAGCAACCAGCGTGATGTCGTCGGTGTCATAGCGCGAGCGCAGGGTGGACAACGAATAATCGGGCTTCCAGTCCTGCGGGATATCCAGCATATAGCCGTCGGGATAGTTCACCACGCGCTTGATATCGCCCGACCAGTAGATCTTCTTATTGTCCTTGACCAGCACATACTGATCGCTTGTGGTGCGCGCGCCGTTTTCATAAAACTCCATCTTCTCGATTTCGCCCAGACCCTTGGTCTCGGTCGCTTTGATCAGATTGTCGCGCACTGCCGTCAGCTCATCCTCTGAGCCGACCTCCACGGCACTGCTGTACGGATTTTCTTCGGGATCATCCGTGTTGCCGTCGCAGGCGGTCATCACGCCGCCGAGCATCACCAGCGCCGTTATCAGTGCCACTGCCTTCAGCCATCTTGCTTTCTTGCTCATACAAGCACCTCCCGATTCGGTCGGATATACAAAGCAGCACGGCAAAAGCGTGCCTTTGCCGTGCTGCCGTTTGTCTGTTTCAGTCGTTTAAGACCTTATTAGGGCTGCGTCAGCTCCAGGCCTTCCTTGAACGCCTGAATAACCTCGGGATCCTTCTCAAGGTTCAGGTCGTTGGTCACATTACCCTGCTGGTCGTAGTCGGAGCAGTTGAACCACACCGCGACTTTCAGCTGCGGATAACGATTGGTGCTCAGAGTATCGAACATCTCCTTGACCCAAGTCGCCTTGGACTGGTCGGGGTTGGTGCTGGTCTCGCAACCGAACTCGGAGATGATCCATGCCCAGTCAGCAAAATACTTGCTGTACTCCGCGCTGAGCTTGTCATACTTCGCTTCGAAGGTCTCCCACGAAGAGGTGTCCTCGGGAGTAACGAAGTTGTAGCCCGTCAGACCGATCATATCGATATAGTTCGGGCTGGGCATCAGGCAGCGGTAGTCCGCCCAGTTGTACGGCGGGTAGGATTTGTCAAAGCCGTTGAAGATCCAGATTGCCCACTGGTTGGCACCCGTCTCGGTGAAGATGTCATACAGCGTGATCCAGGTGGAAGCGAAGATGTCGGGATCGAGCATATTCGCCATTGGGCAGTAGCTGGTCCAGTCGGTGTTCATCTCGTTGTTGAGTCGGAAGTAGAAGGGCTGGCCGAATTCTGCCGCACCCTGTGCATACTGCGTGAGCACTTCCTTGGACTTCTCCGTGCCACGATAGATGTCCATGATCGGGTTGTACATGGTGAGGTCCATGTTGTTGTTGTCGGTGTACTGATAGGTGAACTGCATCATGCGGTCGCCGTCAGCAACAACCTTCTGACCGAACTCCAGCGGAAAGCCGTTAACCTTGCCGTCAGAGCTGTAGTGGCTGTACTCGGAGATCACGGGGAAGGTGTAGTCCATCTTCTTCTCGAGCACGGGGATGGTCACTTTCCAGCCGGTGGTCTGCAGTTTGTAAGCGAACAGACCCCAATCGACATGGGTCTGAGCCTTGAGCGCCTCATAATGAGCCTTGGTTTCCTCGGCCCAGTTGGGGTTGGCCTCCTCCGGATAGAGCATGGTGTCAACCGCCGCGCCCTTGTCGTAGATCTTCTGGAAGCTCATGTAAACATCGGAGAAATCGCGGTCATCCACAGCCTTGAACATGAAGTGGTAGGTGTCGCTCTTCTCGTTGTTGTAGTAGTCAACATAGGTGTAGTATGCCTTGATGGTCTCGGGGCAATCCTTGATCTTCAGGCGATATACGGACGCATTCCAGTCGTCGTTGATCTTGACTTCCTTGCGTGCTTCCACAACCTCAACGCCGTTGTTCTTCTGCGAGTCAGCATTGCCGACAAACAGATAGAGCGCGGTGAGGTAGTTGTCAAAGCCGCCGTGGTAGCGGATGCCGTTTGCCTCGTGCGAAGCGATCAGCGACACCTCATCGGTATCGAAGCGGACACGCAGGGTCGCCAGCGAGAAATCGGGCTTCCAGTCTGCGGGAAGATCGAGTATATAGCCGTCGGGATAGTTGACCATACGCTTGATACCGCCCGAGTAGTAGAACTTCTTGTTGTCCTTAACCTGGACATACTGATCGCTGGTGGTGCGGACACCGTTCTCATAGAACTCCAGCTTCTCAATGTCGCCAAGACCCTTCGTCTCAGTCGCCTTAACGAGGCTGTCGCGCACAGCGGTCAGCTCCTCTTCAGAGCCTTCCTCTTTCACGCTGCTGTAAGGGTTCTCATCTTCGTTCTTGCCGTCGCTGTTGTTGTCGCAGGATGCGAAGCAACCGACCATCATCACGATGGCAAGCGCCAGAGCAAGAATACGCCACAATTTCGTTTTCATTGCGTGTGTTCCTCCGTTTGATTACAATTTTCTATTTCGACCGATCAATCGACCGGAGCGAATGTACCGCCGCGAGCAATCATTTCCGCCCGCACTGCCGCGCCGTCGACCTTACCTGCGTCACAGGCGAGATCCAGCGCCATGGATGCTGCGATGCCTGCTGCTTCGCCGAGCGCGTGGCATACCAGCTGAATGCGGATGGCGGATTGCGCCCAGAAGGACGCGGACGAGCAACGGCCCGCCACCAGCAGGTTGTTGACCCCTTTGGCGACCAGACAGCCGTAGGGGATCTCGAAAAATTCACCGGGCTTGAAGCCTTCGGGATGAATCAGGGTTGTTTTGCCGTGCACATCCACGGGATACGCGCTTTGCGCAATCGCGTCGGGGAATTTGGCACGGGCATTGTAATCGTCGATCGTCAGCCAATACTGTCCGACGATGCGGCGGCTTTCGCGCACGCCCGCCCGTCCCGCAAAGGAGATGAAGGTGCTTTCCTCAAAACCGGGGACATATTTCTGCAAGAAGCGATGCACGCGCACCGCCGACGCGCGGCAATCCGCCACGCCCTGCGACACCGCAACCGAATCGGTGGTGTTGCGGCAATGGGGCGCTTCGGGGCAATTGAAATACATCACACCGCGACCGAACGCTTTGGATGTGAAGCTCTGGAAATACACACCGTCCGCGCGCTCAATATCGCCGTTTTCCAGCGCCTTCAGGAAGGTGCCGTACAGCGGGGCCGCTGTACTCTTCCACTCGTGCGCCATATAAGTCTGCTCGGAGTTGGGGTCGGCGTCCTCGCCGTGGTCGAGCAGGAACTGATTAACGCGTTTGAAATCAATGTTGCCGACGGCAAAGCGCAGCGACATATTCTGATTGATGTTGTTGTCCTCCGGGTCGCCCGCCTCAAACGGACAGCCGCAGGTGTAAGCGACCTGTGCGTCGCCCGAGGCATCGATGACAAACGAGGTGTCAATGCGCAGCAGACCTTCAAGCGTTTGCACCAGCACCGCCGTAATGCGCTCGTTTTCCACAACCGCATTGACATACGATGCGCCGTACAGAAGCTCGACACCCGCGTTGCGGCACATGTCCTCCAGCGTGATTGTCAGCGTCACGGGTGAGAACAGCGTCTTATCGCATCCCGCCCAGGGAGCGGCGGTGTAGCCGCTTTCCTCCAGCAGCGTTTGCAGACGCGTGCCGACATAGGAGTTGCGATAGTTGCCGATGCGCGTACCCATCAGCGGTGTGACCTGTGCAAGGCTTGCCGAGCCGCCCAGCGCGTAACCACGCTCCACGATCAACACATCCTTGCCGCTTTCCGCCGCGGCAATCGCCGCAATGGCGCCCGAGGTACCGCCGCCGATCACAACGATGTCGTATTGACGGTCATGTCGGACTACGGGCAGAGTTACGGTGTTGTTCATAGCGATCACTCCTTTTTGATTGGCAAAGTTATTGCCATATCGCGACGGGCATCTTATCCTCTTGTCTGAAGAGGGATGTCGCCGAAAATAACAGAGAGATTCGGTCGCACGAAGTGCGACCGCGCTCGATGGACGCGCGGCGCGCAGAAATCTGCGCGCCCTGCGGTATTGTCGCAAACTTGCAAGTTTGCAAAGACGGCACAAGAAAACCGCATCTTCTGATGTAGTTTTATTCTGCGGTCTTATGCGATCAAAACGCACCGTGCGTCGCGGCGCAGTTTGCACCGCGACGCACGGATCGGTTTCAATCACAAAGCTGTGTTGTCAGACTTATGCCTTTTTCTTCTTCAGCACGATGACAACGACAACCGCGACAACCACAACGACTGCCACAACAATGATGATGATGGGCAGAGCGCTGCCACCCTCAGCCTTGTCGGCCTTCTTCGTGGTGGTAGTAGTCGTGGTGGTGTCCTCTTCTTCCTCGCCGTCAACAGCGGGAGTCTCGTCAGCCGCAGGGCCTTCGTCGGGAGATGCGGGCTCATCGCCGGGATCTGCCGCGGGCTCGTCTTCAGCCGGGATATCCTCATAGTACTCGGCGCCGAGGCCGGTCAGGAGGCCCATATCCACATAGGAGCAGTTAGCACCGGTGGTGTCTGCTGCGGTGGAGATGAACATCTCGTTCAGGGTGATGGAAGCGCCGACAGGGCCAACGCAGAACACAGCAACCTGGGGAACAAAGGTCTTCTTCATGTTCTTCAGAGCCTGAGCGTTGACAGAGCTCTCGGTGCCGCTCTCGGTTGCGATCTCATCCAGAGCAGTCCAGATGTTGAAGGAACCCTTGTAGGTGCCGGCAGCGCCGTCAGCATCAGAGTTCGCCACGCCGCTCACGCCGGAAGCATCGGAGATGATCTTCGACAGCTTGACATTCATGCCGTTGATGGACATCATGATGTTCCAGAAGGTGCCTTCAGCAGCGGTGAAATCAAAGTAGAAGGTGTCCGCAGTCTTCATGTCAAACTCGGGAGAAGTCTCGAGCGAGATGGTGCGGATGCGGGGCCAGTAGTTGCCCTCGGTCTGGTCATTGCCGTTACGGGTGATGGTAAGACCACCGTTCTCGTTGTAGACAGTGTCCAGGAAGTTCGCGTTGCCGGTATCCTCGGCAGTCTCGGTGAAGCGCTGGCACAGGCAGCCATCCTTCACGCACTCGACTTCCCAAGCGTCATCGTTCTGACGGTTTTCGGGGCAGGGGAACCAACGCACGCCGGCGGGTGCCGCAACCTCTTCCGCAGAAGCGAAGCTCACGGTAGCAAAGCTCGCGAGCATCAGGACGCAAAGGACAACAGCAAACATTTTTTTGATCATGTTCATAGGTATTGCCTCCTCTGTGAAAAATGAGAATGTATTTTACCGTATACCGAAATCGTCGTTTCTGTATACATTGGTAACAAGGTTATTTCTTTTTGACCACGACGATCACCACAATCACCGCGATCACCACAATCACAACCGCCGCAACGATCAGGACGATGGGCAAAACCGCAGGAGCGCTTTCCCCGTTCTGATCAACCTGCTTTTGGGTGGTGGTTGTGGTAGGATCGATTACATCGATCTCATCTTCGACCGTGCCGACGGATTCCGTATTCCCGGTGTTATCGTCCTTGATATCCACACCCGAGAGAATATCATAATACTCGTCGCCGATACCCGTCAGCAGACCCATATCCACAAAGGTGCACTTCTCACCCGCCGTATCCTCGGGGGTGGACATATACAGCTCATGGATCGTCAGCGAAGCACCGATGCCGCCGACACAGTAGATCTGCAACTGAGGTACAAAGGTCTTTTTCATGTTTTTGAGCGCTTGCGCGTTCACGCTGTCGTACTGATTGGGGTCAGCCGCCAGCTTATCAATAATCTCGGTGACATTGACCGAGCCCTTGAAATGACCTGCGGGAGCATCCGTGATCTCCTTGTTCATGGGATCGATGTCCGCGCCGCCTGCCGCCGCCATAAATTTACCAAAGGAAAAGTTCATGCCGTTGATAGACATGGAAAAGTTCCATTCGGTGCCTTCCTGCACTTCAATATCGAAGTACACGGTGTTGGCAGTTCTCAGGTCAAAAGCGGGCGCCGTCTCCATAGAGAGGGTGCGGATGCGCGGCCAATAGCGCTCTGTGTAATCCACACCGCCGAGAAGAACGGTGGAATTGTTGCGGGTGAGCGTTAAGCCACCCTCAGCGGTATACGCCGTGTCGAGGAAGTTGGTGTTACCCGTTTCCTCCGCCGTTTCGGTGAAGCGCTGGCACAGACAGCCGTCCGCCACACATTCCGCTTCCCACGCATCGTCGTTCTGACGGTTTTCGGGGACAGGGAACCAACGAAGGCCCTCCACGCTTTCGATCATGCTGAAGTCTTCCTGGGCACAAACGGGAAGCGCCGCACAGGCAAGCACGACAAGACACAGGACAACCGCAAACAGTTTCCGGATTTGTTTCATAGAAATCTCCTCCTTGTTATGGCATCCTCGGCACAAAGGCACACTCTGTGCCGAGGAGCAACACACATAACAATTTGTCGATTAGCCGACGATACCCGTACGCTCGATACTCTGCACAAAGAACTTCTGCAGATAGAGATACAGGGCAAGCGGCGGGATGATGAACAGCATAGCCGCCGCAAAGACGACGACGGTTTCGCCCAGACCGCTTTCGGTCTTCGGGATGTACGCCATCTGGCTGACGATACGCTTGACAACCGAGATCTTGGTCGAGAGCATCGAGCGTTCGCTCATCATCATCTGTGCGAAGTAGTAGTCGTTGGAGTACCACACGATGGAGAACAGCGTGACAACCAGGAACGGTGCACCCGCGTTGGGGATCATAACCTGCA
>JAZRTC010000088.1:0-1847 GCA_045651865.1 Acutalibacteraceae bacterium | reverse complement strand
AAACACCCGTCTGGTCGGTACCGTTTCGCGCGGCATCCGCTGCCCCATCATCCGTGAAGGCGACGATCTCGCCGCCATCGTCACGGACAGCGTGCTTGCTGCCGCCAAAAGTGAAGGCTTTGCGCTTCGTGACCGCGATGTCATCTGTATGACCGAATCCATTGTCGCCCGCGCACAAGGTAACTATGCGTCCGTGGACGATATTGCCGCGGATGTCCGGGCAAAGCTCGGCGGCGGTACCATCGGTGTTATTTTCCCGATTCTGTCCCGCAACCGCTTTGCAATCTGCCTGCGCGGCATTGCAAAAGGCGCTAAGAAAATTGTGCTGATGCTCAGCTATCCGTCCGACGAGGTCGGCAATGCGCTGGTTTCGCTGGATAAGATCGATGAAGCCGGTGTCAACCCGTATTCCGATGTGCTCTCGCTGGAGCGCTATCGCGAACTGTTCGGCGAAAATGTGCATGAATTCACCGGCGTCGACTATGTGCAGTATTACGGCGATCTCGTGCGTGAGATGGGTGCCGAGGTGAAGATCATCTTCGCCAATCAGGCAAAGGCCATCCTCGATTACACCGATTGCGTGCTGACCTGCGATATTCATACCCGCGCACGCACCAAGCGCATCCTGAAAGCGGCAGGCGCCAAGGTGGTCTGCGGTCTGGACGATATCCTCACCGCTCCCATCAGCAACGGTTATAACGAACGGTACGGTCTGCTCGGCTCGAACAAATCGACCGAGGACACCATCAAGCTGTTCCCCCGCGAATGCAAGGATCTGGTGCTGGATGTGCAGCAACGCATCCTCAAGGAAACAGGCAAGTGCGTGGAAGTCATGGTCTACGGCGACGGCGCGTTCAAAGATCCGCAGGGTAAAATCTGGGAGCTTGCCGACCCCGTTGTCTCTCCCGCTTTTACCGACGGTCTGATCGGTACGCCCAATGAGCTCAAGCTCAAGTACCTCGCCGATAACGACTTTGCCGATCTGTCGGGCGAAGCGCTTAAAGAAGCGATCGCCGAAAGCATCCGCAAAAAGGATAACGATCTCGTGGGCAATATGGCGTCGCAAGGTACCACCCCGCGTCAGCTGACCGACCTCATCGGTTCGCTGTGCGACCTGACCAGCGGCTCGGGCGACAAGGGTACGCCCGTCGTGCTTGTGCAGGGCTATTTTGATAACTACACCAATAACTAAACGGAGGCGATCAACATGGTAAGAACCGAACAAAGACCCGAATCGATGCAGCGCATCACCACCAAGGAGCTCGCTGACGCGTTTATCGCCGAACAAGTTGCGGAGATCCGCGCACAAGTCGGCGACAAAAAGGTGCTTCTGGCACTTTCGGGCGGCGTGGACAGCTCTGTTGTTGCCGCTCTGCTGATCAAGGCGATCGGCAAGCAGCTCGTATGCGTGCATGTCAACCACGGTCTGATGCGCAAAGGCGAAAGCGAGCAGGTGCTTGAGATGTTCGGCAAGGAAATGGATGCCGAGCTGATTTATGTGGACGCGACCGACCGTTTTCTCAATAAGCTCGCGGGTGTTGCTGATCCCGAGACCAAGAGAAAGATCATCGGCGGTGAATTTATTGAAGTGTTCAACGACGAGGCGAAGAAACTGTACGCCAGCGGTGATATGGACTTCCTTGGACAGGGCACCATTTACCCCGATATGATCGAAAGCCGCAACGGCATCAAAGCTCACCACAACCACGGCGGTCTGCCCGAAGGTATGAAGGTTGAGCTCGTCGAGCCGCTTAAGTTGCTTTATAAAGACGAAGTCCGCGTTGTGGGCGAGGCGCTCGGTCTGCCCCACGCCATGGTTTACCGTCAGCCGTTCCCCGGCCCCGGCC
>JAZRTC010000087.1:0-2386 GCA_045651865.1 Acutalibacteraceae bacterium | reverse complement strand
AAGCACCTCCCTTCAAACAAACATTTTCCTAGTTAAATAGTATAACATAATAATTTTGAAATTAAAAGAGAAAGGTGTGAATTTTATTGCAAAAATTCCTGCTTTCTCTCTTTTCTTTTCTACAAACCTGTGATATACTTTTGTAGAACAAACAATGGAGGGATCAAATTGGAACACGATGCATTTACAAGCGGTGTTGAACCGGGAGGTCTTCTCAATTCCCGCGAAATCCGCGTTTTGGTATGCTATATGCTGAATAGTGTCGACGAACCGATGGACCGTCAATCGATCGTAGAAATCGTTTTTTCGGAAGGTATCGCCAACTTCTTTGAAACGGAGGCGGCAATCGAAGAACTTGTCAACCTGGGCAATCTGACCGAGGATGAAAACGGCTTTCTGGAACTGACTCCTATCGGAAAGGATGCCAGCGAGACACTTGTCAGCCGTCTGCCGTTTACCATCCGCACCCGCGCGGTGGAAGCCGCCGTCAAACTGATGACGCGTAAGCGTCGCGCCAGAGATACCCGCGTGGAATTTGAACAGCTGGATATGGGTGTGGCTGTCACCTGCAGCATCGACCGCACCGAACAGCCGATGATGTCGTTTACTCTGCGCGTCGCCGATATGCAACAGGCAGAGCTTATTCGCGAGCGTTTTCTGGACGATCCCGTCACCATTTACCGCCTGATGATTTCACTTTTATCCGGCGAAGCCAATGTGCGAAAGTTTGACAATCGCACCGTCATTGACTTGAATATGTAAAAAAAGAAGCGTGTGAGATCACACGCTTCTTTTTTTACACCGTGATATATGCCGCATCGGCATAGCCGATAATGCCGTTATAATTGAGAACACACCTATCATCCGTCTGCCCGGAGAAACAGCAGCTCTCTTATAATCAGTCCTCCTATAATCTATCTGTTTTGTGATGCGTGAATTTTAGCATCAACAAAGGCTTGATCGTGTGACATTCCTTGATTTCGGCGCATATTGTACCAAGTCCAGTCGAAACCATTGCCACCTTCCGGTACGGCACTGATTGCAATCGACGACAAAATCAAGAACACAAGAGCAACCATGATCCAAGCTATGTAAATGACCGCCGGCGAGATGATAAAGCTAAGTACCGAAAACATCGCCGCCATCAGTATGCATTTTACCGCCGAGCTGCCGTTTTCGCTAATACAGACCTTTGTAATAAAATTGCTCTTTTTATCAAGGGAAATTTTTATGCAGGTAATCCCGCTAAGCAGCATCGCCACCAAGAAGCAGGCTTCAACACCGAACAGATTATCAAAAACGGGAAGACCGATCTCCTCACTCGGTGTTGCACCGCCATTGGCTACGCTCATCAGAATGGGCATAAGGATGAAACATCCTCGGTAAGCGTTATATCCGCCCAAGACAAAGGCGATAACCTTTGCCAGTTTGAGTTTGAAGAACAGATACTTTGCGCACAGTACAGCACACAGCGGCAAAAACACATGATACAGCATCACACCAAAGAGCGTATTGCCGAAAGTCACAAGCGGTGAACCTGCCAGCGCATTGCCCACAATCGACCCTCTTTCGATATTCTGATTGGCATAGGTTTGGAAGTAGGGACACACCACCGCGCCGATCATCAAAATCACCACTACGATTTTACCGATGGCATCGAAAATGTCTTCCAGTCCAAACTCTTCAATAAAGTGGGTTGCGCCGATGGCGGGCACCAGTACGCTGATTCTGTCGTATGTGTTTAGGTCATCGTAGAACCCCACATTATCTCGGATGCAGAACAGATAGGACAAACAGAGCAGTACCGCCGTTATGATCCACCAAAAGTTTAGTCCGCCGATGAAACCGCATACCACAAAGACGGCAAATTCCACCGCACCGAGAATACGACTGTGGCAGGCGGCAAAGCCAACCACCGCGCCGGGGAGCAGCATCATACTGAACATTCCGCCCACAGCACTCCACAATTCGCCCTCCATCAGTGGCTTAAACACATACTCCGGCAGCAAGTATACACCGCCCGCCGCAAGCAAGAGCATCACCATCAGCACTGTGCCGACGATGAGGAAAAATCCTTTTTTTATGTAGGTCATACTGTTCCCTCCCCCTATCGCGTTATTTTGGTTCTTTCACAATGGCATTTCCCGATACTATCTCTATACATTCATTTTACGGCATTTTCGCAATTATTGCAAGGAATTGACGGAACCGTGCAATAAAACCATCGCTGACCACATAGATATGCGGTCAGCGATGGTTTTAGGTGTTGATTATTGCATTTCGTCCAGCTTCGCAAGCAGACGGTGAATGCCTTTGTGATATTCGTCTTTCAATCCGGTCAGAGCATTTTCCTCAAGGAATTCACGCGCCACATCGAGCTTTACCG
>JAZRTC010000086.1:0-22619 GCA_045651865.1 Acutalibacteraceae bacterium | reverse complement strand
GCTGTGCGCCGCGATGACCTCCTGCTACGAAGCGCCGCCCACGATCATTGATCCCGTGGACGATACCGCCGCTACCACCACAACGGCTCCTGTTGAGGAAGAAACCGGCCCTCTCAAACCGACCGTTTCGGATGTATTCGTGCTCAACAGCACCACCCTTGCCTGGGACGACCTCAAAGTCTTTGAGCACACGATGACCGGTGACAACACCGCTCATTTTGATGTTGTGGGTCAGAACGGAAACACCTGCGCTCTCGATGTTGTCATTGATCCCGAAAGCGGTTTGCTGACCGAAGCGACCATTTCTTATAAAGATATGACCCAGACGCTTCTGACCGATGACTATTTTGATCTGATCAAGATTATCCGTGCCGTTAACGAGGAAAACGCATGAAAGTCGTCTTTCAACGCGTGAAACGCGCCGCCGTCACTGCAGACGGCGTGCTGACGGGCAGCATCGGCAACGGTATGCTGTTGCTTGTCGGCGTCGGCCCTGATGATACCGCCGAGGATGCGGCACTGCTCGCCAAAAAAGTGATCGGCCTTCGCGTCTATGAAGACGAAAACGGCAGGATGAACCATAGTGTGGAGGACATCGGCGGCGAGGTGCTTGCCGTGTCCAATTTCACACTGTACGGCAACTGCCGCCGCGGTCGCCGTCCCGATTTTACGGGCGCGGGCGCACCCGACAAGGCAAAAGCGCTGTATGAGGTGTTCCTCAAGGAACTGAACATGCTCCTTCCCGCGCGCGTGCAAAGCGGTGTATTCGGCGCAGATATGGCGATCGATATGATCGCCGACGGCCCTGTGACCCTGCTTCTCGACAGCGACGAACTCAAGGCCCCCAAACGAGGTGACAGCAAATGAAGATCCTCACACTTCCTGTCGGTGAACTCGGCGCGAATTGCTATATCGTGACCGACGGACACGGTGCGGCGGCGGTGATCGATCCCGGCGCGGATGCCGACGCGATCTGCCGTGTGCTGAAAGAGGAGTCCGTTCACACCGGCGGCATCCTGCTGACTCACGCGCATTTTGATCATATCGGCGCGGTGAACGCGCTTGCCGACTTCGGTTTCCCCGTGTTCTGTCATACGCTCGACTGCCCCGCTCTGCAGGACGGTCGGCTGAATCTGTCCGCCTTTTTCGGAGCTCCGACAGCACCCGTCAACGACGCGGTCTGCGTGGAAGACGGCGACAACCTCTCCTTCGGTGAGCTGACCTTTACGGTGTTGCACACCCCGGGTCACACCGTCGGAAGCGTGTGCTATCAGCTTGATGATGTGCTGTTTGCGGGCGATACGCTGTTTTGCGAAAGCATCGGCAGAACCGATTTTCCGGGCGGCGACCTGCAAGCGATGCGCGCATCGCTCCGACGCCTTGCCGCGCTTGACGGCAACACCCGTGTGTATCCCGGTCACGACGAGCCAACCACCATTGCACACGAACAACAATACAATCCTTACCTCGCCCGATAAGACACTGTCTTTCGGGCGATTTGGGTTTTGAGGATACACTCCCGCTGTTGTTACCTCCCGCTTTAAGAGCGTTTTGTCGCGCTTTACGCTCCCTTCCACAGGTGGTGCGCATTTATCCGTTCCATGCTCGACCCCCTTGCCTAAAGGGGGTCGACAAACGCAAAGCGTTTGTCGGGGGGATTCCGTCGCGCAACGCGCGACTCCGTTTGCAACCGCGATTCCATCCTCCATGCCCACTGCTCTGGTTCTTACCTTTTTCGCTTTTCACTCTTACTTGCCCTTAAAGGTGGTGTACTTATGGCAACACGCAAATCTATCTACAAACGCGCGGTGCGCCGCGCCAATCTTGCGGGTGTGATGATCCTGCTTATCACCCTGTTTCAGTATGCTCTGCCCGCCGCGTTTTTGGGGATTTTGCGGCTGTGCGGCGCGGATACCGCCGCCGTTTTCTGGGGATTGCCCACCGCCTCGTACCTGTGCCTGTACCTGCTGATGTATCTGCTGATGCTCGGCATCCCGCTGTGGCTGTTCCATGCACGGCTGTTTCCGAAAACCGCAAAACCTTCGGCCGCCGTGCGTCTTTCCGCTGACCGCCGTCTGTGTCTGACGCTGTTCGGCGTGGCGCTGTGTGTGCTTGCCAACATCTTCTCGTCCTTCCTCAGCGACCTGCTGTATGAGGTCGGTCTGCCCACTCCCGACCTGCCCACCATGGGTGACGGCAGTTTCTGGGTGTTGCTTCTCGACCTGCTGGTGTTTGCACTTGTTCCCGCTGTGATGGAAGAACTGCTGATGCGCGGCGTCGTGCTGTCCACCCTGCGTCCCTTGGGCAATGCCACTGCCGTGGTGATCTCCGCGCTGATGTTCGGTCTGCTTCACGGCAACCTCGCACAAGCACCCTATGCCTGCCTGATGGGCCTGATCCTCGGCGGCATCTATGTTCATACCGATTCTCTGCGTCCCGCGATCGCGATACACGCCCTTGCCAACACCGTCGCCGTCGTGATGAGCTACCTGCGGCTGTATGCCGATTCGACAACCGCCTCGCTGTGGGGACTGGTCATTCTGATCGTCGTGCTGATGTCGGGCGGTGTCGCGTCTATGTGGCTGTGGCATCATCCGCTTTCCCATTCAAAACCTTCTGCCCCGCACGCCCGCCGCGCACTGCTCAACGCACCGCTGCTGTGGCTGGCAATCGCGGTGTTGCTCATATTACTGCTGTTGTAAAAAGGAGTTCCCTGTTATGACGATACTTCTCGCTTCGGCGTCCCCGCGACGCCGTGAGATCTGCGACCTGCTGGGCATCGCGTATGAGGTGTTGCCCGCTTCGACGGAACTGCCGTTTGATTCTGCCCTGTCGGTAGAGGAAAACGCACTTGCCGTTGCCCGTGCCAAAGCGCGGGAAATTGCCGCCCTCAAAGGCACCGCTGTACCTGTGCTGGGTGCAGACACCAGCGTCATCCTCGATACCGAAGACGGCGCAGTCGCTCTTGGAAAACCTGCCGACGAAGAGGATGCCTTTCGGATGCTTCGCGCTCTGCAAGGGCGCTCCCACCGCGTGCTGACCGGTGTATGGGTCTGCGGCAACGATCGCGAGGACGGCTTTGTTGATGCGGCAAAGGTGCATTTCGCGCCGATGACCGACGAGGAGATCCGCACCTACATCGCCTCGGGTGAATGTATGGACAAAGCCGGTGCGTATGCGGTGCAAGGACGGTGCCTGCGGCACATCAATGGCATCGAAGGTGATTTTTACACCGTGATGGGGTTGCCCTCGGCATCTCTGTGGCGGTTTTTGCAGCAATTTTGAGCGGTTTTTGTCACAAATCACCCGATTTTTTGGGAAAAGTTTTTTACTTCTCATACAATTTGTGCTAAGATGAAACGGAATAAAGAGGTTTTTCAGAAAGAGGGGAAGTCTTGTGATCGTGGTCGTGACCTCGGGCAAAGGCGGCGTGGGCAAATCCACCGTCAGCGTCGGTCTGGCGTGCACACTGGCACAAATGGGTCAGCGCGTGCTGGTCATTGATACCGACGCGGGACTGCGCAGCCTCGACCTGATGCTGGGCATTGATCAGACGGTGTATGACCTGTCGGATATTTTTGCCCGCCGCTGTGAAACCTCCGCGGCGATCTATGAATCGCCCATCTGCGACAATGTTTTCATGATTCCCGCACCGACCAACCTTGAGGAACTTTGCTCCCCGAAGGAAATGCAATACCTGTGCGAGGGGCTTGCCGAAGTATATGACACGGTCATTATCGACTGCCCCGCAGGCATCGGTCGCGGATTCCAGACGGCGATTGCCGCTGCCGACCGCGCCATCATCGTCGCCACCCCCGATGCGGTGTGCGCGCGCGACGCCTTTATCACCGCCTCGTTGCTGGATCGGCTGGATATTTCGTATAAAATGGTCATCAACCGCCTGCGTCCGCGCGCGGTGATGAAATCCAAAATGCTCGACCTTGATGAAGTCATTGATATGGCGGGCGTGCCGCTGCTCGGTGTGATTCCCGAGGATGAAGCCGTGACGCTTGCCACCGCCAATGCCCAACCGCTCCCCAGAAAATCGCACGCCGCAACCTGTTTCCGTAACATTGCCGCGCGCTTCTGCGGCAATGCGGTTCCTCTTGCCAAGCTGGAAAAAATGGGATGATCCCGTATCCTTCTTTCAAACTATAAAAAAGGAGCGTGCCTCTTATGAACATCGCCTTGATTGCCCACGACACCAAAAAAGAGCTGATGGTACAATTCTGCATTGCGTACTGCGGCATCCTCAGCCGCCACAACATCTGCGCAACGGGTACTACCGGCAAGATGGTCTCGGAAGCTACCGGTCTGCCCGTGTTGCGTTATCTGAGCGGCGCGCAGGGCGGTGCTCAGCAGATCTCCGCCCGCATTCAATGTGACGAGATCGACCTCTTGCTCTTCTTCCGCGATCCGCTCACCGTGAAAGATCACGAACCCAACGAAAACGATATGCTCCGCCTTTGCGATATGCGCAATATCCCTGTCGCCACCAACATCGCCACCGCCGAGGTGCTCATCCACGGTCTGGAGCGCGGCGACCTCGACTGGCGCAACATCGTTAATCCGCAGTTTGTCTGATTTTGATTTACGCCGACCCGAAAGGCGCACATTTGTGCGCCTTTTTTGAATGATAAAAAAGGAGTTTTTACTATGGCACTGATTACCAAAGCCCCGCGCGGCACGCAGGATGTGTTGCCCGCTGAGAGCTACAAATGGCAATATATTGAGCAGACGGCACTTGCCGTTGCACGCGATTTCGGCTACCGCGAAATGCGTACCCCCGTATTCGAGCACACGGAGCTGTTCCAGCGCTCGGTCGGCGAGACCACCGATGTGGTGCAAAAGGAAATGTACACCTTCACCGATAAGGGCGACCGCTCCATCACGCTCCGTCCCGAGGGTACCGCGGGTGCGGCGCGCGCACTGCTGGAGCACGGTCTACACACCGAGGCGCTCCCTGTAAAGGTCTGCTACCTCACCTCCTGCTACCGCTATGAAAAGCCGCAGGCAGGCCGTCTGCGCGAGTTTCACCAGTTCGGCATTGAGTGCTTCGGTGCCGCCGCTCCGCAGGCAGATGCCGAGGTCATCAGCGTGGCGCACACCCTGCTCAAAACGCTCGGTGTCACGGGCGTGAAGCTCCACATCAACTCCATCGGTTGCCCGACCTGCCGCGCGAAATATCACGAAGCGCTCAAGGCCTATTTCGAGGCAAATGTCGACACGCTGTGCGGCACCTGCCGTGACCGCCTCGACCGCAACCCGATGCGTATCCTCGACTGCAAATCTCCCGTGTGTCACGAGCTTGCCGCCAAGGCACCCGTGATGCTCGAGTACCTCTGCGACGATTGCGCCGAGCATTTTGAAAAGGTCAAGGCGTGCCTGACCGCCGCCAACCTCGATTTTGAAATCGACACCCACATCGTGCGCGGTCTGGACTACTACACCCGCACCGTGTTTGAATTTGTGTCCGACGCGCTGGGTTCGCAGGCAGTCGTCTGCGGCGGCGGCCGTTACGACGGACTGATCGAAGAAATGGGTGGCAGCCACCTGCCCTCGCTCGGCTTCGGCATGGGTCTGGAGCGCCTGCTGATGATCCTCGAAGCGAAACAAGCGCCGATGCCCGAACCGCCGCGCTGTGAAGTGTACCTTGCCCCGATGGGTGACAAGGCGGTTGCCGCGTGCTTCGACATCGCCCTGCGCCTGCGCGAAGGCGGCGTATCGGTGGAGACCGACCTTGCGGGTCGCGGCCTCAAGGCACAGATGAAGTATGCCGACAAGCTCGGCGCGCGCTACACCATCGTCATCGGTGACAGCGAGCTGGAATCGGGTACTGCCCGCCTGAAGGATATGGAATCGGGTGAGCAGACCGACATCGCCCTCGACGACAGCCTCTACACCACGCTGTACAACAAGGCGCTCGACCGCGAGCTCGCCGGCATGGCGGATATTCTGAATGCCGTTGTGGAAGAGTAAAAACAGCCTTCTCCTTGAGAAACTGAGCACACCACCAACCCGAGGCGTGTTCGTAGGGCGCGCAGCCCTCTGCGCGCTGCAGGCAAACACAAGTTTTACTTACAAAATATACACAAACCGTTTTGGACGCTCCCGCGAGACGGATGACCCGTCACTTATGGAGTGAATGATAATGTGCGGACAGCCGCCCGCCGCGCAGGGGGCTGCCCGCCCTACGGTATTGTTACCACCAAAGGAGTTGTTACTATGGAAACGATCAAAGGATTGTCCCGCACCCATTATTGCGGCGACCTGCGTGCCGCCGATGCGGGCAAAACCGTTACGCTGTACGGCTGGGTACAGCGTCAGCGCGACCTCGGTCAGCTGATCTTCGTCGACCTGCGCGACCGCACGGGTCTTGTCCAGCTGGCATTTGACGAGACGGTATCTCGCGAGGTGTTTGACAAAGCCTCCTCCGTGCGCAGCGAGTTTGTGCTGGCGGTGGTCGGCACCGTGCGCGAACGCACCTCGAAAAACCCCGAACTCCCCACGGGCGATATCGAAATCGCCGTGACCGAGCTTCGTATTCTTAACAAAGCGATCACACCGCCGTTTGAAATTGTGGAAAACTGCAAGACGGACGAGCTTTTGCGCCTGCAATACCGCTATCTCGACCTGCGCCGTCCCGACCTGCAGAGAAACATCCTGCTGCGTCACCGTATCACCAAGGTGACCCGCGATTACTTCGATCAGAACGGCTTTATCGAGCTGGAAACCCCCATGCTCATCAAGTCCACGCCCGAAGGCGCGCGCGACTTCCTTGTGCCGTCCCGTCTGCACGGCGGCACCTTCTACGCACTGCCGCAATCACCGCAGATTTACAAGCAGCTTTGCATGGTCGCAGGCTTTGACCGCTATATGCAGCTCGCGCGTTGCTTCCGCGACGAAGACCTGCGCGCCGACCGTCAGCCCGAATTCACCCAGATCGACCTGGAAATGTCCTTTGTCGATGTGGAGGATGTCCTCGCTATCGGTGAGGGTTATATGCAGACCGTGTTCAAAGAGGTGCTCGACATTGACCTGCCGATGCCGCTTCCCCGCCTGACCTACACCGAGGCGATGAACCGCTACGGCTCGGATAAGCCCGATGTGCGTTTCGGCATGGAGCTTTGCGACCTGACCGACGCGGTTGCTGACACGGAATTTGTCGTGTTCAAGAGTGCTGTCGAAGGCGGCGGCACAGTGCGCTGCATCACCGCCAAAGGTGCCGCAGACAAGCTGACCCGCAAAGAAATCGACAAGCTGACCGAGTATGTCAAGGGCATCGGCGCGAAGGGCCTTGCGTGGGTGCGCTGGACGGCAGACAACCGCGCATGCTCGTTTGCGAAATTTATGACCGACGAGCAGATGGACCGCTTGCTCACCGCCGCCGGCGCGGAGCAGGGCGATGTGGTGCTGATTGTCGCGGACACCGTGAAATATCATGTGCTGTCCACCCTCGGCTCGCTCCGTCTGGAAGTTGCCGACCGCATCGGCATCGAACGCACGGGTTATGCCCCGCTGTGGATCACCGAGTTCCCGTTCTTCGAGTGGAACGAGGAGACTGAGCATTGGGATGCCATGCACCACCCGTTCACCTCGCCGCTTGACGAGTGCATTCAATATCTCGAAACCGCACCCGAAAAGGTGTTTGCGAAAGCATACGACCTCGTTCTCAACGGCATTGAGCTGGCTTCCGGTTCCATCCGTATCACCAACCCCGACCTGCAAGCGCAGATGTTCAAGGCGCTCGGTCTGTCCGACGAAGAAGCGGAAGAAAAATTCGGCTTCCTCACGGGTGCATTCCGCTACGGCGCACCGCCCCACGGCGGCATGGGCATCGGTCTTGACCGCCTCGTGATGCAGATGCTCGGCGCACAAACCCTGCGCGATGTCATCGCCTTCCCGAAGGTGCAGAATATGACCGAGCCGATGACGGCTTGCCCGTCGCCTGTCGACGATGTTCAGCTTGCCGAGCTGAGCCTTGCAATCGTCAAGGAAGAAAAAGAACAATAAACCGTAAAATCCCCGCGCAGTTTGCGCGGGGATTTTCAGCATTGCCGCAATGTTGCATTTCGCGTGCATTTCCTGTATACTATCTTCTATAAGAACTATTCTTTTTTTGAGGTGTTGTTATGCCGAACAAACTGGAACGAAAATACGGCTTATTTACCGCCATTTGTATGGTGGCGGGTATCGTCATCGGCTCGGGTGTCTTTTTCAAAGCACAGACCATTCTGGAAAGAACAGGCGGCAATATGCCGCTGGGTGTTGTCGCGTGGATCATCGGCGGCGCAATCATGATGGTGTGCCTGCTGACCTTCTCGTTTATGGGACAAAAATACGAAAAAGTCAACGGCATCGTGGATTATGCCGAAGCCACCGTCGGCAGTCGGTACGGCTACCTGATGGGCTGGTTTATTGCAACGATCTATTATCCCGCGATGACCTCGGTGCTGTGCTGGGTCACGGCGCGCTACACGCTGGAATTTGCGGTGTCGGTCAACCCCGCTTTGCCGCTCATCATCCCCGCCGCGGAAGGCGGTTGTATCATCGGCCCGGAGTGTATGGCGCTGAGTTTGTTCATTATGTGCTTTGCCTACGCGGTGAACGCGCTGTCGCCCAGGCTTGCAGGCAAATTCCAGACCTCCACCACGGTGATCAAGCTGATCCCGCTCGGATTGATGGCGGTCGTGGGCATCGTGTACGGTCTGATCAGCGGGACGCTGACCGAGAATTTTCAGACCGTTGCAACGGTGAGCGCTGTTTCCGACAGTCCGCTTTTTGCCGCAGTCTGCTCCACGGCATTTGCATATGAAGGCTGGATCATCGCCACCTCCATCAACGCCGAGATCAAGGATTCCAAAAAGAATCTGCCGCGGGCGCTGGTCATCGGCGGCATCATCATCGTCGCCACCTATTTGTTCTATTATATTGGTGTCGCGGGCGGCGCCTCCAATCAGGAGCTGATCGACAACGGCGCAACTGTTGCGTTCACCAACATCTTCGGCGGTGCGCTGGGCAACATCCTCAAGCTGTTTATCGCGATCTCCTGCTTTGGCACAACAAACGGTCTGATGCTCGCGTGCTGTCGCGGTTTCTACGCCGTTTCTGCCCGAGGCGAAGGCCCCAAACCCGCGCTGTTCGGTCAGCTGGATGAGAAAACCAATATGCCCAACAACTCGTCGATCATCGGGTTGTTTCTCGTCGGCGTCTGGTTTTTCTATTTCTTCCTGTCGAATCTGGCGGGTACATGGAGCGGCGCGTTTGTGTTCGACTCGTCGGAGCTTCCGATTATCACCATCTATATGATGTATCTGCCGATTTTTGTGCAGTGGATGCGCAAGGAAACCGATCAACCGCTCCTGCGCCGCTTTGTGTTGCCGACGCTTGCCCTGTGCGGCAGTGTCTTTATGGTAATTGCGAGCGTGTTCAGCCACGGCATCGGATGCGTGTGGTATCTGATCGTGTTTGCTGTCGTGATGGCAGTCGGCATGTTGCTGAACCGAAAGACAACCCAATAAAAACGATATAAAATCCACAGTCCGTGCTATACTGAATAACGAGGTGATGCAACATGATCTATACCGAGAAAACAAAGAAGGCACTGTGCCTGTGCTTTGAAGCGCATAAAGACCAGCGCGACAAAAGCGGAATGCCGTATGTGTTCCATCCGTTCCATCTGGCGGAGCAGATGGACGCGGAAGACACCGTCGTCACGGCGCTGCTCCACGATGTGGCAGAGGACACCGACTACACGCTCGACGATCTTGCCGCCATGGGATTCGGCGATGCGGTCATCGATGCACTCAGACTGCTCACCCACGACCCTGCTGTGCCGTATATGGAGTATGTCGCGGCGATCAAGGAAAATCCGATTGCCAAAGCCGTCAAACTCGCCGATCTGCGACATAATTCCGATATTACCCGTCTGGATGTGGTGGATGAGAAAGCACTCGCCCGCCGCGAAAAATATGTTCAGGCGATGGAGCTGTTGAATAGTTGAATTATAAAAACCCGCCATCCCTTTTTATCCGTAAGTTTTTTTCAAAAACCTCTTGACAAATGCCGAGAATGCGGTATAATAATACCCGTTATGAATATTGCGGAATTGTGTAAGGGTAGCACTACGGTCTCTGACTCCGTCTGTCTGGGTTCGAATCCTAGTTCCGCAGCCATAAAACAAGAGAGTTGTTCCGAAAGGAATGACTCTTTTTGTTTTATCCGGAACTGACGGTAGTATTGTAGGACACGCATTGCATTTTGCATCGGTCTCGGACGCTCCCGATATGGTGTGGCACCAATCGATCATACTTCGTAAAAAACACCCCCACAGAGGCTCTGTGGGGGTGTTTTTTAGCAGAACATATGTTCTTTATCTCATTCTTATCTGTGCGGTGAAGCAGGTTTGCTCGCCGTTTTGCGCGGTGAGCATCCACGCACCATCCTCACTCTGCGCGAGAGCAAGCTGTAAGCAGTCGCCGCCCTTCGCTTCGTGTGAAAAGGTGATGGAAAACCCGTTCATTTCAGACGCAACACCCGCGGGCAGGTTATCGAACACAATATCCGCATAGCGCGTATTGTTGAGATGCCCGTTGAAATCCAGTTCCGACAGCTTCACAAGGTGTTCTCCGCACGGGATCATCGTTTCGGGCAGCTTCAGCTTCGCGGGATCGGGACAACCGTGCGGCAAATCAGGCTGATGCGCCACCTCAGCAGGAAACTGCGACGGACGGAGCAGGGTATGCTCCGTCACATCCACCAGCGCAAAGCTGGCGATGCTGTCGATAAGGGTATTGCCAGCCGCATCCTCAAAGCGGTAGCAACGGAAAAAGCGCATACCTTTGACATTGCGGCTCCAAGTCTTGACCGTGATGGCTTCGCCGATCGCGGGACGGCGGTGAATAATCGCATTGTTCTGCAACACCACAAACGCCATACCAAACGACGCAACGCCGTCAAAATTCAGTCCGCCTTCGCCGAAATGGCGCTCCCCCGCCTCCTGCTGCAGGCGCAACTGAGCAGACGGGGTGAGCAAGCGGTCGGGACCGACATCGTAGGTCGCGACCTGTGTGTGCCATTCATAAACAGGCTTGATTTTTTCGGGACAGATCATTTGATAACCTCAATGCCGCCCATATACTTACGCAGGACTTCCGGCACCGTGACCGAGCCGTCCGCGTTCTGATACTGCTCCACGATAGCGGGCATCACGCGGCTGGTCGCCAGACCCGACGCATTGAGCGTGTGTGCGAGGTGCATCTTGCCGTCCTCACCGCGATAGCGGATGTTGCCGCGGCGCGCCTGATAATCACGCGCGTTGGACGCGGAGCTGACTTCCTTATAGATGCCCATGCTGGGGATCCACACTTCGATATCGTAAGTGCGCGCCATCGAGAACGAGCAGTCGCCCGCGGCGAGCTTTTCAAGGCGATAATGCAGGCCGAGTTTCTGCACGAGCGTCTCTGCCTTGCGCACCAGCTCCTCAAATGCCTCATCCGAGCCTTCGGCGGTGGTGTACTGCACCATTTCGACCTTATTGAACTGGTGACCGCGGATCATGCCGCGCTCCTCCGAGCGGTAGCTGCCCGCCTCACGGCGATAGCAGGGAGTGTAAGCAATGTATTTTTTTGGAAGCTCGTCGGGAGTCAGAATCTCGCCGCGATGCAGGTTGACAAGCGCCGTCTCCGCCGTCGGCAGCATAAAACGCTTCTCGGAGCTGGTCGGGTTGCCAATCCAGTACACTTCTTCCTCAAACTTCGGGAACTGACCCGCGGTGTAGCCGCACTCGTAACCGAGCATGTGCGGGGGCAGGATCATCTCATAACCGTCGGCGATGTGCTCGTCAATGAAGAAGTTGAGCAATGCCCACTCCAGACGCGAACCCATGCCACGATACACCCAGCTGCCGTTGCCGCCGAGCTTCGCACCGCGCTCATAATCGATCAGACCGAGGCTCTCGCACAGATCGACATGGTTTTTCGGCTCAAAATCAAATACAGGCTGCTCTTTGAAATAATGCACCGCCGCGTTGTTCTCCTTGCCGCCGGCGAGCAGATCCTCGTCGGGCAGGTTCGGGATGCAGAACATCAGCTCTTTTTGCTTATCTTCCAGAGCGGACAGCTTGGCATTTTCCTCTTTGACGGTCTCGGACAGCTCTTTCATCTCCGCCATCAGCGCGGTGGTGTCCTCGCCTGCTTTCTTCATCTGCGGAATCTGCTTGGAAGCGGCGTTCTGTCGCGCTTTGAGCGACTCCACGGACGATGTCAGCGCACGGCGCTCCTCGTCAATTGCCAGGATCTCGTCAATGACGGTATCCAGATCCATTTCGCGTTTTTTCACGGCAGCCTTCACAAAATCGGGATTGCTGCGCACCAGTTTAATATCAACCATTTGTCAACACTTCTTTCTGTAATATTCATTCTCCTGCAAGAGACTTTGCAAGAGATCGTAAATCTTCTTCATCGAAATATTCAATTTGCAGGATGCCGCCTTTTTTGCCGGCATTGACCTTCACCTTGCGGCCCATCTGCTCCCCGAGTGCCAACGCAACCTCCGTGCCGAAGGACGCGGTAAACTCTTTTTTGGCAGAGGTTTTTTTCGGGGTGGCTTTCATCTTTTTGACCAGTGCTTCGGCTTCGCGCACCGACAGTTCCTGCTCAACGCATTGTTTGGCGGCGGCAAGCATCAGAGCTTCCTCCTCAAGTGACAACAATGCGCGGGCGTGACCTGCCGACAGTGTGCCTTCTGCCACCATAGACGCCACCGCTTCGGGCAATTTCAGCAAACGCAGGGCATTTGCCACCGCAGGACGGGATTTGTTGACCGCTGTCGCGACCCCTTCCTGCGTCATGTCATATTCCTTCATCAGACGCTGATAGCCGAGGGCTTCTTCCATCGGATTGAGGTCCTCGCGCTGTAAGTTTTCAATCAGCGCCAGCTCCGCCGTTTCCTGATCGGACAGTTCGCGGATTACCACGGGGACTTCCGCAAGTCCTGCCATGCGTGCCGCGCGCCAACGGCGCTCGCCCGCGACGATCTGATACGAGCCATCCAGCATCGGGCGCACCAGAAGCGGCTGTAAAATGCCGTGTTTTTCAATGGATGCGGCAAGTTCTGCCAGTTCATCCTCCTTGAATTGGCGGCGCGGCTGATCGGGGTTGGGCGCAACATCCACAAGTCGCAGTGTGACAGTCTTGCCCGCATCCTCGGTACTGCTCTCTTTCCAGAGCGCGTCAAAGCCTTTGCCGAGTCCACCTTTCTTTGTAGCCATTGTGTTTGTCACCTCTGTTTTGCAATCAATTCCGCGGCAACCTCCAGATACGCCTTGGCTCCGCGGTTTCCTTTATCATAATAGTGGATGGGTTCGCCGAAGCTGGGTGCCTCCGCCAGACGCACGGTGCGCGGGATCGGCGTGGCATAAACCTTCTTCGGGAAGTATTTTTTGACCTCTGCAATAACCTGTTGTGTCAGATTCAGCCGTCCGTCATACATTGTCAGCAAAACACCTTCAATATCCAGTGACGGGTTATACATACGGCGCACGCGGCGCACGGTATCCATCAACTGTGCCAGACCTTCCAGCGCATAATATTCGCACTGGATCGGCACAAGAAAGCTGTCTGCGGCACAAAGCGCGTTCAGCGTCAGCAAACCGAGGGCGGGCGGACAGTCAATCAGCAGAAAATCGTATTGTGAGCGAAGCGTCGCAAGTGCCGCTTTTAAGCGGTTTTCGCGGCGTTGCAGTTCGATCAGCTCAATTTCTGCGCCTGCCAGCTGAATACCGGATGCCAGAAGATCCAGATTGGTAAACGCGGTGTGAATCACCGCTTCTTCCGGCTTGGCATCTCCGATCAACAGATCATAAACAGAGGCATTGTTTTGCCGTTTGCTCTGACCGACACCGCTGGTGGCATTTCCCTGCGGATCAAGATCGATCAAAAGCACCTTTTTGCCCGACAAACCGAGTGCCGAAGCAAGGTTGACCGTGGAAGTCGTTTTGCCGACGCCGCCTTTTTGGTTGACGACCGCAATGATCTTTCCCATACAAAACAGCCCCTTTCCTGTAATTTTCAGTACAAGAGGTATTATAGCACAGGTATTCACACAAAAAAAGCCCTTTTTGAGATTTTTTTCAAAATGTTTCACATGAAACATCAAGGACAGTGAAAAGAAAATTGTGAAGGTGTCTGCTTCGTGGATAAATTATAAAGAAACACACCAAATGTTTCACGTGAAACATTTGGGGTGTTGATTACTATTACAGATCAATTCTGCCGTACAGAGTTGCCGTATCCTCTGCTGAAGACTTGGTTTTCTCAGGAGGAGTGGCACCGTCTGCTACGGGCAGCGGGTTGCTGCGCGACACAAACTCGCGGATTTTGCGCTCGGGCGGCTTGACCACATACTCGCTGTCGCGCAATTTCTCGCGGCGACCGCCGTTTTGTGCCTGGCCCTCGCTCTTGCCGTTTCCTTTGCCGCCACGGCGGTTGCGGTTGTTCTTCTTGGGGTTGTCATCGGAAGGACCGATCACAACATGGCGGTTGGGCTCGCTACCCACCGACCACGAGGTTGCACCCTTGACATCCTGCACAGCCGTGTGGATGAGACGGCGCTCATACGGGTTCATCGGCTCAAGCGAATGCTTGCGACCGGTGCGGGCAGCCTGCGAAGCCAGCTTATGTGCAAGACCTGCCAGCGCCTGCTCGCGCTTTTCGCGGTAGTTGCCGATATCCAGCGTCACGCGGTAGTAATCGTCGTGACCGCGGTTTGCCACCAGACCGACCAGATACTGCAGGGCATCCAGCGTGTCGCCGCGGCGACCGATGATAAAACCGAGATCCTCGCCTTCGATCATCAGCGAGCAACCTTTGCCGTCCTCGTCCTCTTTGATTTCGATGTCGGCAACTGCATTCATACTGCTGAGAACTTGCTCCAAATACGCTTTGGCGAGCTGTGCGGGCGACTCATTCACATCCACAAAACCCTTGACAATCGCGTTGGCACCGCCAAACAGACCGAGTGTCTTTTTCTGCGGCTCCTGCATCACTTCAAAGGTGATATCCTGTGCGTCCGCTTCCAATTCTGCCGCAATCAGCGCTTTGGCTTCTTCGATCGATGCGGCTTCCTTTACACATTCCTTACGCATACTACGGAATTCCTCCCTATTTATTCCTCATCGGTGCTGTTTTCGGCAACAGCATCCTCGTTTTCCGCTTTATTTGCCTGTGCGTTGCTTTGTCCCTTTTTCTTTTTCTTGTTCATTTCGCGGGACGCTTCACGCTGACGCTCTTTCTCCTGCTCTTCCTGACGGGCAAGCGCTTCCTCACGCTGACGCGCTTTGGCAAGGCGCTTTTTATCCTCTTCCTTCTGGCGGCGGCGCTCCAGATAAGCGGCCTCCGCTTCGGCACGCGCCTTGGCAGGATCGTAAATCTTATTCATCAGAGCAGTTTGCACCACCGACAGCACATTGCTGAAGATCCAGTACACACCCACAGCACCCGGTACGGTAAACGCAATCCAGGTGGAGAACACGGGCATATAAATCAGCATCATATTGTTGGTGCAACCCTGACCGGGCTGATTTTGCGGCATGGAACGCTTGCTGTAACTCATCGAGATGTAGCTGACCGCAAACGAGGTCAGACCCGAGATCAACGGGATCAGCCACAGCCAGTTGATACCTTTGAGACCGTTATCCTGATTCCACGGTTGATCGAGAAGCGAGAATTTGCCGTCCATAATGGCAAATTGATCTTTCATTTCAACAATCTGGGCATACAGCTCTTCACCGCTTCTGCCGTTCATCTGCTGTTCGACAAAATAGGTTTTATAGAGTTTGTAATTTTCTTCATTCACCGTGCCGTTTTTGACGATTTCCACCTTGCTGTAAGCGCGTTGCAACGCCTGGGCAGAAGGATCGTTCAGCTCGGCAATGATATCGTCTTTATTGGTGCCTTTTTCGGCGTTGGTCATCAGACGCAATTCACCGTAGTAGCCCTTTAAATCGTTTTCAGTCAGTTTTCCCTCTCCCTCACCGAGGATGGCATACTGTGCCACGGCAATGACCTGATCGGACATAGCGGGCGACGAGAGATTGGACAGCGGCGCATAAATCGCGGCGATAACACCGAACAGCACCACCATCGACAGCAGCATCGGCAGGCAGCCACCGGTCATACTGACACCGTGCTTTTCATACAGCGCCTGCTGCTTTTCCATCAGTTTGTTGCGATCGTTGGCATACTTTTTCTGGAGACGCTCCAGCGCGGGTGCCAGACGGGCGCGATCCATCGCACTTTTCTGTTGCTTGAGGAAAACAGGAAACAGCACCAGTCGTACCGCAAAGGTAAACAGAAAAATCGTGATAAAGTAGTTTGGTACCAGATTGTAAATCCATGACATCACAATGCCAAGGGGTTTACCGAGAAATCCAAGAAAATTCAAGACCGTTCCTCCTAGTCATTCTTGTTATCGTGTCGGCTCGTCTTGTTTTCGGTTTTTTCGGGAACGGGATCGTATCCATGTCCGCCAAGCGGATTACAACGCAAAATACGCTTTGTTGCCAGCCACATGCCTTTAATAGCCCCGAATCGCTCAATAGCTTGTACAGCGTATTCCGAGCAGGACGGCGAATACCGGCAGGCTGGCGGAAACAGCGGCGAAACAGACCGCTGATAAAAGCGAATGATACCAAGTAATATGCGTTTCATATCATTCACCCTGCGTTGTCGTTTTCGTACCGAGCATGGAAAGAGCGCGGAACTGCCCTTCCATGGCGGTTTTCACCTGTTGCATTGATGCGCTTGCGGTTCTGACACGAGCCACAAACACAATATCCCAGCTCCCCTGAATCGTGGGGCTCAGCAAACGGAATGCCTCACGAATGAGCCGACGGCAGCGATTGCGCTGTACTGCTTTGCCGATCTTTTTTCCTGTCGTGATACCAATGCGACAGACACCGAGCTTGTTCTTTCTCACATAGGTGACAAGGAACGGACTGACCTGCGATCGGCCGCGGTAATACAGCGTGCGAAAATCCTTGTTCTGCTTGAGAACGGCTGCCTTTTGTCTCATGTTGCTTATGACCTCCTGTGGTTATAAAAAAAAGCCACACGAAGGTGGCCATTTTTAGTAGGTCAGTTGCTTTCTTCCCTTTGCACGTCTGCGCGCCAGCACTTTGCGGCCGTTTGCAGTGGCCATTCTTTTACGGAAGCCGTGTTCCTTCTTGCGATGGCGCTTTTTCGGTTGGTATGTACGAAGCATCGTATGCTCCCCCTTTCGTCACACGCGGTTGCGCTCAAAATTTGGTATGTTATGATGCGTCGAAAACCGCATCAAAACAATTACATAGCCTTACGAGTGTACATTATATACTATACATTCCCGAAAAGTCAACACCAAAAATGGCTTTCCTTCAAACTTTTTTTGAATTTTTGTGGTCACAGCGCGGGTTTTCCACTATATTTTGTGGTTTTCAAAAAAGAGTAAGAAAAATGTTACTTTTGTTTTCCACTTTTTGTTTTGCGAATATTAAAAACTTCTTTATATATATAAAATTAAGGTTGAAATATAGTACTATATATGATATACTGTATATCTATAATAGGTTAGTCTGTTCATTTGATTTTATCAACCCCTGAAGGAGTGTTTTTTTCATTATGTCCGAACCGATCAATTCCATCTATCAGGTATGGATTTACACCGTGCAATACCTGCAGGATACCTACCATTTCAGCGAAACCGCCATCGATATGTGGATTGGCTGTCTTTCGTTGAAATCTATTGAGAACGGCGTGGTTTATCTGGAAGTTGACACCGATTTCCGCAAAAACATCATCGAACAGCAATTCGGTGAAAAACTGCGTGATTCGTTTTCGCATGTACTTGGCTTTGAGGTGTCGCTGAACATTGTCAGCACCGAACGCCGTCCCGTGATTGACCCTGTTCCCCGCACCGACGACAATTTCGGCTCCAATTTCTTCTTCCATCGCAATGTGGAAACAGGCGACTACACCTTTGAAAACTTCATCGTCGGCAACTCCAACCACTTTGCCCACGCGGCAGCAATGGCGGTTGCCTCCCACCCCGCAGGCAAATACAATCCGCTGTTTATCTACGGCGGTTCGGGTCTCGGAAAAACGCACCTGCTGTATGCGATCTGTGCGAAAATCCGTGAAAACAACCCTCACGCCAATGTCGTATACACCAAATGTGAGGAAATGACCAACGATTTCATTCAGGCTGTCCGCGATCAGACAATCCCTGAATTTCAGGCGGCATACCGCAGTGCGGATGTCCTGCTTGTGGACGATATTCAGTTTCTTGCCAATAAGCAGGGTATTCAGGAAAACTTCTTCCATACCTTTGAGCATCTGCACAGCGCCGGCAAACAGATTGTGCTGACCTCCGACCGTCCTCCCCGTGAAATTGAAACGCTGTCCGACCGTCTGCGTTCCCGTTTTGAAATGGGCCTGACATCGGATATCCAGCCGCCCGATTTTGAAACCCGTGTGGCGATCATCAAGCACAAGGCGTACTTACTGCACATGCACATTTCCGACGAGGTGTGCGAATACATCGCGTCTCACCTGAAAACGAATGTCCGTCAGCTGGAGGGCGTTGTCAAAACCATCCACGCCCAATATATGATCGGCGGCAACTCCCCCACGCTTGCCATGGCGCAGAATGCGATCCGCGATATGCGATCGCTGTCTCAGCCGACACCCGTGACGATCGACCTGATCCTGACAGAGGTGTCGCGCACTTTCAATGTATCGATTGAAAACATCTGCTCCAAATCCCGCAATCAACCGATTGCCCGCGCACGGCAGGTTGCTATGTATGTCACCCGCCAAATCACCTCGTTGAACCTCAAGGAAATCGGTCAGGAATTCGGTGGATTTGATCACACGACCGTTATGCACGCGCTGCGCAAAGTGGACGATCTGATGATGCACGATCCTTCTTTCAAGAATCTGGTCAACGACATTGTCAAAAACCTCAGTGAGAATTAAATCCACTTTTGCAGGTGGAAAATGTGTGGAAAGAATGTGAATTATCCACTTTTTCCACATTCTTATACACTTTCCACTCACATCATCTCACACCGTGTGAATGGTTTTCTCTTTCGTCTGAACCTTTCCACTTTTCCAAAATCTGCCCACCTGAGTTTTTCAAGGGCATTTTTGAGCTGTACCAAGCGTTCAGACCCCTTTTACACAAATTCACACCCCTTATTATGACTATGAAAAAGTAAGAATTATATCAGAACGGCAAAGCCGTCTGTAGAGAAGGAATCCTTGCAGGGTTCTGTGCAAAGGAGAACGAAGTATGAATATCATTTGTAACACCGCCGCACTGCAAAACGCGGTCAGCACCGTCAGCCATGCCGTATCGGGTAAATCCACTTTACCTGCCCTTGAAGGTGTGTTGCTTCGCGCCTCGGGTTCTTCGCTGTATATGGCGGGTTATGATATGGAGCTGGGCATTACCACTTCCATTGAAGCACAGGTACGCGAGATCGGTGAGATCGTGCTGTCGGTCAAGCTGTTCGGTGATATTATGAGAGGTCTGTCGGGGGACACCGTGTCGCTCGTGACCGATGATAAGATGAATGTCAAAATCAAAAGCGGTCTGGCAGAATATGAGATCATGGGTATTTCCGCAGCGGAATATCCCGAAATCCCCACCGTGCCCGACGGTGTCGGTTTTGTGATGCCGCGTGCCACGCTTCGCAGCATGATCCGCCAGACAATCTTTGCGGTGTCGCAGACAGATTCCAGCCGTCCCGTGCATAAAGGTACGCTGTTTGAAATTTATAACAAGATGCTCAATCTTGTCAGCCTGGACGGTGCGCGACTTGCCATCCGCAGTGAACCGATCCAGAGTGAGGATAATATGCAGTTTGTGGTGCCGCGCAAAACGCTCAGCGAGCTTCTCAAGCTGCTGGATGACGAGGATGCCCCGACTTCCATTGTTGTGGGTAAGCGCCATGTGCTGATTGAGGTCGGCGGCTATGTGATGATCTCGCGTCTGCTGGACGGCGAATTCCTGGCATACCGCAAGGCAATTCCGCAGCAGGTGACCACCACTGTGCGTGTCAATACCCGTGAGCTGATGCAGTCGGTCAGCCGTGCGGCAATCGTGATCAACGACCGCGTGAAATCGCCGCTGATCTGCCAGTTTGCCGAGGGTCGTATCCGCGTCAATTGCTCGACGCCGCTGGGTAGTGCGAGCGATGTGATGAAGGCAAACATCGACGGTAAGGATGAAATTATGAGCTTCAATCATCAGTTCCTGATGGAAGCGCTGAAAAATACCGAAACGGACGAAGTGCGCATCGAGCTGAACGGTTCGCTGTCGCCGATGAAAATTTTGCCGCCCGAGGGCGACAGCTTCCTGTTCTTAGTGTTGCCGGTGAGAATGCCCGGCGGCAATAAAGGGCAGTGAAAAGGTAAGAGTGAAGAGGTAAGGTAAAACATGAAACACATGCAAATTACCATCCGCACGGAATTTATCCGTATGGATGCGTTGTTAAAACTCGCAGGTCTTGTGATGACAGGCGGCGAAGCCAAAGCCGTCATTCAGGGCGGCGAGGTCACTTTCAACGGGGAAACCTGCCTGATGCGCGGAAAAAAAGTGCGCGAGGGTGACAAGGTTGCTTTTGACGGCACCGAGGTGGAGGTCATCAGCAAATAAATGACAGTCACAAGTATCCGCGCGACGCAGTTCCGCAATTTAAAACAGGTCGCGCTTGAACCTTGCGAAGGCATGAATGTCTTTTACGGCGACAACGCGCACGGTAAGACCAATCTGCTTGAAGCGTTGTGGCTGATGACAGGCGGCAAAAGTTTCCGCGGCACCAAGGACGCCGATCTGGTGATGTTCGGTTGTGACAAAGCCTGCGTGGAGACTGCGTTTTGTGCGCAGGGGAGAGAGCAATCGGCGAAGGTGGAGATTGAAACACGGCGTAAAGCAACGCTCAACGGCATTCCGCAGCCTGCCGCCAACCGCCTGACGGGACATTTTTGTGCTGTGATCTTTTCGCCCGATCATCTGTCACTGATCAAGGAAGGTCCCGAGGGTCGCCGCCGCTTTATCGACGCGGCGTGCTGTCAGCTCCGTCCGCTGTATATGAAGGTACTCAGCGATTATACGCGGGTGCTTGCGCAACGCAATAAACTCATAAAAGCGGTGAAAAGCGGCGAGCAGTCGTTCGATGAATATTTGTTTGACGCGTTTGACGAACGGCTTGCGCAAAGCGGGGCAGGGGTGAGACGCTTCCGCACCGAGTATATTGAGGCACTGCGTCCCGTCGCGTGTGAAATATACGACCAGCTGTCCAAAGGTCGTGAACCGTTGCATGTGTCCTACGATGAGCAAGCGGATGAACAGGTGTTGCTGAGCGAACTCAGGCGTTCCCGTCAGACGGATCTCAAGGCGGGATTTACCACGGTAGGCCCGCACCGCGACGATATCACGGTGGACATTGCGGGAACTTCGGCGCGGCTGTTCGGCTCGCAGGGTCAGCAACGCTCGGCGGTGCTGGCACTTAAACTTGCCGAGGCAAGCCTGCTGGCAAAAGGCTACGGCGAAAAACCCGTGATCCTGCTTGACGATGTGATGAGCGAACTTGACCGCTCGCGGCAGGAATATATTTTGAACCGCATCGAGGGATTTCAGGTGTTTATCACCTGCTGTGATCCGTCCGCTGTCAGCGGTCTGGAAAACGGCAAGATCTTTCATATACAAGACGGCGAGATAGGGGAAGAATAAGATGTATCTGTATCTCGGACAGGAAACGGTTGTGAGAAGCGATACGGTGATCGGTATTTTCGATTCCGACAACACGACCCTCAGCCGCGCAACGCGTGATTTTCTCAACCGCTGTGAAAAGCAGGGGCGCGTTGTGAGTATTATTGACGATATTTTCAAGTCCTATGTGCTATGCGTAGACGAAAACGGGGAAGAGACCGTGTACTTAAGTCAGGTCGCCACCGCCACCCTGCGCAAAAGAGCAAAACAAAAGGGCAAGTAAAAGTGAAGAAGTAGGGCGCGCAGCCCTCTGCGCGACGAGGAGTAATTTTGAAATGAGGGCATAACAATGACAGCAAAAGAGTTTGAAAAATTAAAAAAGAAAATACATACCATATTAAAAAGACGATTTACTTATAAAGAAAAACAATTTAAGAATGTTTTTCGTCAAATTCAAAAACAAGGTGTATACGAACAAGTCAAGCGGTTGCACATAGAAGTATTGTTTGGTGATACAGTTGATGTTAACCTGTACTGTGTCGATGATAACTTACAAGAAGTTTTTGAAAACAAATCGCCGTATTTCAGTGGAAAAAGAGAATTGATTTCCGATTTAAGAGTAGACGATATTGAAAATATGATAAAAAAAGAAATGTGGAAAGCAGATAATCAGAATATATATAACCAATTACACAATGAAATACAATATTGTAGTATGTATGCTATCGGAGGAATAATTAGAAAAATACTAAAAAAAACAGACCTTCCGATATATCTTTTGATAAACCGCACAGGGGTTGCGTTAAATGTCAGAACCGGAATTGATTATTTTATAAGAGCGAATGAAGAAAATCAAAAGGTAAAGA
>JAZRTC010000085.1:0-37736 GCA_045651865.1 Acutalibacteraceae bacterium | reverse complement strand
TGAAACAAATATTATCATACCCGCCGCCCCGATGGGGTGCGCGCGTTTTTGTTTGAGGTGAAACGGATGACGACCTATGAACGAATCTATGAAGTGGTAAAGCAGATCCCGAAGGGCAAGGTAGCAACCTACGGTCAGATCGCCTTGTTGGCGGGCAACCCGCGCTGGGCAAGGGTGGTGGGGTATGCGCTCCACCAAAATCCCGCGCCGGGTGTGATCCCCTGCCATCGGGTAGTCAACCGCGAAGGTCGCGTTGCCGCCGTGTTTGCTTTCGGCGGCGGTGAGGTGCAACGCGAATTGCTCGAGCAGGAAGGCGTCGTCTTCCGCGAGGACGGCACCGTGGATCTGACTGTTTACAGATGGAAATAAAAAGATCCGACGGTTTAAACCGTCGGATCTTTTTTGTTATTCTTTCGTGTAGAAAATAGTTAGCACCTGCTCATACAGGGCTTTTTCATCAACATGAAATTCCGCATAGCCGTCTTCACCTTTGACGACTTCACCGGCAACCGAAGTGAAGCGGAGCGGTTGAGCGTGACGCACAAGAGAGGTGGTCAGGAAGGTGATTTTGGACGGCGTCAGCGAGGTGATCGCTTCATCCGATACGGTTTGAAACAGATTGAGCGGCAACTGCAGATCCTGTTTGGTAGCGGCAATTACCTTTTCGGCAAACGCGGCAAGATATTGCTTTTGCCGTGCCATACGGTCGGTATTGGAAGCAAGCTGGTCGGTGTCTCTTGCACGGACATACCAGAGAGCATCCTCACCGGTCAGGGTAATGATGTCTCCTTGGGAGTAATAGGGACCGTAGCGGCTTCGAAAATCCGAAAGCAGGGTAACGGTCACGCCACCGACGGCATCGTTGATGGTAGGGATTGTATTCAGATCCACAGCAAAATAGGTGTTGATGGGGATGCCGTAAAGCAGGCGGGATACCGCGCGCACCGTCGTCTCGCAGCTTTGTTCCCGACCGTCGCCATAAGCGTAGGAGAGGCAGATCTGCGTTTTTTCGGTGCCGACAAAGCTGCCGTCTTCGGCAAACAGATCAATGTCTGCGATCGTGTCGCGGGAGATGGCAAGCGCATCCATATTACCGGTTGCGGTATCCACCGACAGAACAACCAGCGTATCTGCCTGACCGCCCGTGCCGACCACGCCGTTGTCGATTCCGAGTGATTCCTGATCGACGCCGATGCATAGAATGTTGGTGCGGTTTTCGTTGAAACGGTACCGTTCGCCGTTGTAGGTGACAGTGCGACCGTCGTCGGCAACTTCAATGGCGGGATCGGTTTCAAGGATTTCGGGAACAACAATGGTTACAGGCGTTTCGGGGAGCATCGTTTGCCGTCCGCGGCTTTGCAGGAACAGAACGGTTGCGCCTGCAATGGCGACAATGCCGATTAAGCACGCGAGAATGATCAGGATCACCTTCAGCGCTGTGCGCTTTTTCTTATTTGTGCGGCGACGCCTTGTGGGAGCAAGCAGCAACGCGGGCTCTGTTGCATTATCGGGGACGATATAATCGCGGTGACGACGGGCGCCTTCCGGTTTAAATTTCAGATCCTCTGCACGGAGCTCGTGATTGGGCGCATAAGGATCAGGTTCGTGTCGGTTGGTCATTGACTAGCACTCCTTGTACGAGGTAGCGGATGCTTTTATTCCAGCCCACGCAGGTGCTGAGGGTCACAATACGGTCGTGAATGGTGACAGGTACCTCGCGGGTGTTGACGGTAAAGGTTTTGGGGTTGGTGGCGTATGCCAGATACTCCGCCCACACGGCATCATCCGAGTAATCAAACGAGTTGAGCAGATGACGGTTGTCGTATTCATAGGCGGCGAAAATCTTGTAGGTATAAATATGTCCGGGGGTATAGACATAGATGGTGTCGTGTTCATCAAAAAACGCTTTGTCCTCAAAGTCGTGCAAGGAGCTGAACATCGTACCATTGAGCATATTGTGTCCGTAAAATACGGTGTTGCGGTGCATCATATCGGTGCCGTTTTTCTTTTCGCTGTAAATCGTGCCCGCAAATTCATATTGTTTATAAATGTTGTGCTCCAGATAGAACCCGTCCGCCTCATCGGTGGCGCAGGCAACGGGATAATCGATCACAGTGCCGGGTACATACAACCAGCCGTAAATATCGGAATTGGTTGCTTTGAGGGTGGCAAAATCGACAGGATTTTCCGGCAGGGGCGGAGCAGTGGGAACTGTCTGCGGGACGGTGGTAGCAGGGGTTACGGCGGTCGTGGTTGTGGGTGGTTCCACGCGTTGAGTGGGAGGCGCCACCGTGCCGCTTTGCCAGTACCACGCGAAGTATCCCGTGCCGACGCCGATGGCGATTACCAGCAAGACGATCAACACAATCAGGGGTGCTTTGGAACGAGAACGCATAGCGATAAATCCTCCGTGAAAAAAGTCCCGCTTTCATAAGAAAAGCGGGACTTTTTGCGATTTTTCAAAGATTAGTGCTTGTCAGACAGCTTCTTTGCCGCGATACCCGCCGCACCTGCTGTTGCCAGTGCAATGGCAGGGATGAGGAGCATATAGCCCGTTTGGGGAGAGGTAGAGGAGTTGTTCGAGCCGCTCGGAACCGTACCGGTTGTGGTAATGGTGGGAGCGGTCGGGCTGATCTCCGCAAGCGCGGGAACGGTGAAGCTCGCCATCAGCAGAACAGCGAGAACAACAGCAAAAAACTTTTTCATAAGAGTTGCCTCCTTTAATATGTTGCAAGGGGATAAATGTTTATACATATACGCATATATTATACTGCCGATAAAGAGGATTGTCAATCCCTAAATTTGCCGCAGATTCGTTTCCATATGACAAATCCCAGCATAATGCTGAGTGTATTGAGCATAAAATCATCAAAATCGAGACTGCCGAGCAATGTAAAAAACTGTGTCAGCTCCACGACGGTGATGATGAGCAGTCCTGTCAGGAATGTGCGCTTTGCCGTGCGACACCGTTTAAAAAGGAACGGCAGAAAGAATCCGAGCGGCACAAACAGAATGGTATTGCCGGCGAGATTCTGCCACGCATGCGGAATCAGCCAAGGCGGCTTACCCGTGACCAGAATACGCACAAATTGCGTGATTGTCTGAAACGGGAAGGGCATAGAACTGAGTTGTTCTATATAAGGTATATCGTTGACGATCCCTGTGCGATACCGTATAAACAGTAGCCACAGCATCACAAAGGCATACACAACAAACAGGACGGCAACATATGGTTTTAAACGCTTCATTGACCGTCACCGTCGCAAAAGGCGTCCGCATGGTCGCGGATGAATTCGATGAGTGCCGCATCCAGCGGTGTGCTTGCAAGCACCTGCTTCATCGAAGCGGCAAGTGCGTCGTCGGCGGTTTGCAGATAGTTCCGCAGATCGGCGGCGAGTGCATCAAATCCGAGAAGCTCCAGTCCGTCCGCGGCAAGCTCGGAAAATCCGAACTGCCCGCTCTGACGAAGTACGGTGGGGTCATCGCCCTTCATCTCGTTCTGGAACAGCCAGATGCTGTACACGGCACAGCGTTCCTGTGCCAGCGTGGGAATGACCGCATAGGCGTTGCCTTTGGCGCGCTCGGCTTTGGCAAGCAGGTTGGCAACGACCGCTTTGACAAGTTGATCATCGGGGGTGTTGTCAAGAAGCTCGCGCGTCATTACACGATAGGTGTTCATCAGTTTTGCCGCATTGGAATTGTCCTTCGGGAACAGCACGCGTGCCAGCAACAGGGCGATGCCGATTGCGGCGACAAACAGCAGTAACCAGTACATATCTTAATCCTCCACTAAGCAACGATAGATCTCGCTTTTTTTGATCTTTGTCTCGGCGGCGGCGCGTTTGGCGGCCTCCGATACACTCATACCTTCCTCAACATAATCCTGTGCCATCGCAACCGCATCCTCCAGCGTGGCAGGAGCGGCTTCTTTTGCGGGAGCACCGCCGACGATCAGCACAAATTCGCCGCGTGGCGCTTCTTCCTGAAAGCGTGCCGTTGCTTCGGCGAGGGTGGTGGTGATGACTTCCTCATGGAGCTTGGTCAGCTCGCGGCAAAGCGCCAGCGGGCGGTCACCGAGTGTGGCGAGCAGGTCGGCAAGCGTGTAGGGGAGCTTGTGCGGCGCTTCGTAAAAGATCATGGTGCGCGGCTCGTCTTTGATTGCTTGCAGATGCTCGCGTCGCGACCGCTTGGAAACACTCAAAAACCCTTCAAAGGTGAAGCGGCCTGCGGGCATTCCCGACAGGGCAAGTGCCGTGATCACGGCACTTGGACCGGGGACACAACCGACGGGGATGCCGCGCTCGCGGCACAACCGCACAAGATCCTCGCCGGGGTCGGAGATCGCGGGCATACCCGCATCTGACACCAGCACAATGTGCTCGCCCGCTTCCATACGGGCGCACAGTTGCTCACCTTTTTCGCGCTTGTTATGCTCAAAGTAGCTGACAAGCGGCTTTTTGATTTCAAAATGGTTGAGCAGGCGCAGTGTCACGCGGGTATCTTCCGCCGCAATGACATCACATTCGCGAAGCGCCTCAATGGCGCGGGGTGAAAAATCCGATAAATTGCCGATGGGTGTTCCCACCAGCGTCAGCCGTCCGGACATAGGATCAAACCTCTCTTTATTGATGCTTGCACACCATGCACAGCCATCCGCGCTGTTCAAAACGGTGTTCGATTGTGAAACCGCAGGCGTTGAGGGCTTCGACGACCTCGGCTTCGCGGGTGTCGATGATGCCCGAGACGATGTATACGCCGTCTTGCTTGACAAACGGTTTGACGGCGGGGGAGAGCATAATGATCGCATCGGCGACGATGTTGGCAACAACGAGCTCAAACTGCCCGCTGACCTTGTCTACAAGATCACCCTCAACGACGGTGTAGCGCGGCGGAACAAGTCCGCTTCGCTCGCCGTTTTCAATGGCGGTCTTGACTGCCAGTGCGTCGATATCCACCGCCAGTGCCGACTTGGCACCGAGAAGCAGGGCGGCAAGAGACAGGATGCCGCTGCCGCAACCCACATCCAGCACCTTGGTGTCGGGGGTGATGACCGCCTCCATCGCTTCCAGCACCAGACGGGTCGTTTCGTGACCACCCGTGCCAAACGCCATACCGGGATCAATGTTGAGAACAGTGCGTCCTTCCGTATCGTCCACGGTATCCCATGTCGGGCAGATGAGCAGTTTTTCGCCGATTTTCAGCGGTTTGAAATACTGCTTCCAGTTGTTCGCCCAGTCTTCTTCGCTGATGGCGGTGGTCATGACCTCGTTTTCGATGCCGTTCGCAGTCAGACGCTCTTGCAGGAATGCGAGTGCTTCCGCAGGGTTATCTTCGGGCGAGAGGTAAATGTGGATCAGCGAGCGGGTGCGGTCTTTGGCGAGCAGATCCTCGTCAATCAGATCAATATGTGCGATCTCGCGGGCACCCTGTTCCAGATCGCTGTAATCTTCGATATATAAGCCGTAAGGAACGAGCATATTCGCGATATCCGAGGCGCGGTCGGTATCCGCCTGCGGCACGGTAATGCACACTTCCGTCCATTGATTACTCATAGGTTCAGTCCTCCAGATACGCTTCCATTTTCGAGCAGTCGAGCGACTCAAACGACAGCATAAAGTCGCGGAGCTTTTCGACGATTACACGGCAGCCGCCCTCGCAGTTGCTTTCGATGTTCATCGGCATCACGGGGTCATGCACCGACAAGCGCAGGAGCGCCCAGCCGTCGCCGTCCTCGGCACCGAACGAAATGCGCACACCTTCGGCGCTGTCGTCGGCAACTTTCCAGCCGTTGTCGTTGGCAAAGGCTTCGAGTTTTGCCAGCACATCCATGCCGTAAGTGCGGAAATCCGCCGTTTTGATGTTGAAGCGAAGTTCCTTGCCCTCGGCGGGTTCGGCAAGTGTTGCGATCAGGTCATCCAGCGTCTTGCCTTCTTTACGAAGCTGTGCCGCTTTGATGATGATGCGGGTGATGAGATACGCACCGTCGTCGAGGAAGTAGTTTTCCTTGAGTGCCGCGTGACCTGAAGTCTCGATGGCGAGCGGGGCATACTCCCCAAGCTCGCACAAGCGGATGGCTTCGTTGATGACATTTTTATAGCCGCGCTTGAAACGGCAGTGCTTGCCGCCGAGCGTCTCTTCAATAAACACTTTCAGACCGTCGGAGGTGACCGAGTCGGTGACAACAACCGAGCCTGCGGGAGCGTTTTCCAGCGCAATTGCCGCCGCAAGTGCCACAAGGCGGTTGCGGTTGATCTCGCGACCGTCCGCACCGACGCAACCGGCGCGGTCGACATCGGTGTGGAAAATCACGCCCAGGTCGGCGTTTGCCTTAACGGTTGCCGCGCACACGGAATGCATTGCATCGGCATCCTCGGGGTTCGGGATGTGGTTGGGGAAATGACCGTCGGGTTCAAGGAACTGACTACCCTCAATGTCCGCGCCGAGCATTTCCAGCACATCGGTGGCGTAAAAGCCGCCTGCACCGTTGCCGGCATCCACCACGATTTTGAAGCCTTCGAGCGGCTTGTCATAGTTTTCGGCATTCACACCCTCGCAGATCAGATCGCGCAGGCGTTTGGCGTAACGAGGCATATAATCGGCAATGACCATTTCGCCGCCGGGCGCATCTTCAAATTCACCCGCTTCGCACAGTGCGAGGATCTCGGAGATATCACTGCCCTCAAGACCGCCTGTGGGACGAAAGAATTTCAGTCCGTTGCGGTGGAAGGGGTGATGGCTGGCGGTCAGCTGGATGGCGCCGTCGCACGGCAGATCCAGCGTGCTCATAAACATCGCGGGGGTGGAGGCAAGACCGCAGTCATACACGGTGACACCGCTTTGCGTCAGTCCGCGGCATACCGCGTCGCGCAGACGCGGGCCCGAGATGCGGCTGTCGCGACCGACCGAGATGTGCAGATCCATCACGGCTTTGCCCGCCTTGTCGGCAAGCCACGCGGCAAACGCACGCGCCATCGTCACAACGACCTCATCGGTCATATCCAGCGGTTCTCCCGCAACGCCGTCTACGGCAACACCGCGGATGTCGGTGCCGCTTTTAAAATGCTTCCAATCGATCATAGTGTATCGTCTCCTTTTGGGTATAAATAGTCAATGGTTTTTGCCGCTTGCACGGCTTCTTTCACATCGTGTGTGCGGATGACGGTCGCGCCGCCGATCTGCGCGGCAGAGTGAAGAGCAATGGTGCCGCCGAGGCGGTCGGTCGCTTCGCAGTCGCCTGCCGGGTGCGCGATCAGGCGTTTGGGGGACGCTCCGCACAGCACAGCTACTTTCGGCAAACCGTTTAAGATGCGCGGTAACGCGCGGAGGATCTGATATTCCACCTCGCGGCTTTGGTGAAAGCCGATGCCGATATCGAGGCAGAGTTGTTCAAGCGGCAGTCCCGCTTTTTTGGCGGCATCCAGCGCCGTTTCAAAATAGCGGCGCACATCGAGCGGCGTTGCCGCGTCGCGTGCCATCATGATGAGTCCCGCGCCGTGCGCGGCGGCGAGAGCGGGGAAGCCGTTTGTCAGACTGCCCGACACATCGTTGAGGATCGAAACGCCCTGTGCAAGCGCGTTTTCTGCCACAAGCGGTTCAAAAGTATCGACCGAGAGAGGAATGGTCAGATTGCCTTTGAGAGCATCCAGAACCGGTGACAGCCGCGCCCATTCTTCTTCGGGCGAGATCGGGGTCGCACCCGGTCGGGTGGATTGTGCGCCGATGTCGAGGATGTGTGCGCCCTCGCGCTCCATGTCGCGTGCGCGGGCAAGAGCATTTGCGGGATCCGTATACTGTCCGCCGTCGGAAAAGCTGTCGGGCGTGATGTTCAATATACCCATTACGGCGGTATGTGTGGTGGGGAAGGTAAACAACGGTATCACCTCGCCTTTACTGTGCGGGTCTTACGGAAATGCCTTCGGATTTTAAATACGCCTTTAAATCGGCGATGTCGATTTCGTGATAATGGAACAGCGATGCGGCAAGCGCGGCATCGGCACAGCCGACGGTCAGCGCTTCTTTGAAATGCTCCATTGTGCCCGCACCGCCCGAGGCGATGACGGGAACGGAAACAGCGTTGGCAATGGCGGCGGTCAGTTCGAGGTCATACCCCGCCTTGGTACCATCGCCGTCCATACTGGTGACGAGCAGTTCGCCTGCTCCCAGAGCCACGGCTTGCTTTGCCCATTCGACGGCATCGAGACCCACATTGAGTCTGCCGCCGTGCTTGTACACATCAAAGCCGCCGCCTTCACGGCGCTTGGCATCGATGGCAACCACGACACATTGACTGCCGAATTTTTCGGCGGCTTCGCGGATCAGTTCGGGGCGGTCGATTGCCGCCGAGTTGATGGAAACCTTGTCCGCACCCGCCAGAAGCACGGCACGGAAATCGTCCACGGTGCGGATACCGCCGCCGACGGTGAACGGGATGGAAAGCTGTTCTGCTACACGGGCGGCAAGCGCCGTCACGGTGGCGCGCTGTTCGTTGGAGGCGGTGATATCCAGGAACACGACCTCGTCGGCACCTGCCTCGGAATAGGCGGCGGCAACCTCCACGGGGTCGCCTGCGTCACGAAGCTGTACAAAATTGATACCCTTGACGACGCGGCCGTCTTTGATGTCAAGGCAGGGGATAATGCGTTTGGCGTACATCAGCGACCCTCCTTTGCAACATAAGCGGCGAAGTTTTTGAGCATCTGCTCGCCGACGCGACCCGATTTTTCGGGGTGAAACTGCGTGCCGAATACATTGCCGCGCTGGACTGCCGAGCAAAAGCGCACACCGTAGTCGGTGGTGGTCAGCACATCGGCGGGATCCTCCGCAAAGCACGCATAGGAATGCACAAAATAGACATACGGTTCGTTGGGAAGATCGCAAAGAAGCGGGGAGTCCTTCTCGGCGCGGATATCGTTCCAGCCCATGTGCGGGATCTTGAGACCTTCCGCATCGGGAAGACGGCGCACAAAGCCCTTGACAAAACCAAGACCTTTTACACCCTCGCCTTCTTCACTGCCTTCAAACAGCGCCTGCATACCGAGGCAGATGCCGAGAAGCGGTTTGCCCGTTTCTTTGGCGTGAATAAGCGCAGGAATCAATCCGCTTTGCTCAAGTGCATGCATCGCGTCGGCAAACGCACCGACACCCGGTAAGATCAGGCCGTCTGCCTGCATGGCGACGGCGGCGTCATTTGTTACCACGGTGGGAACACCTAAGCGGGCAAAGGCAAGCTCCACCGAGCGAAGATTGCCCGCACCGTAATCCAGAATAGCAATGGTCATTGCAAAAACTCCTTTAAAGGGCATATATAGGTAGTATACCACACCTCTTTCGGCACGGTCAACGGTTTTTCGCGAAAAACGATTGACAAACATGATATAATGAAAGAAAAAAAGGGGGTGACGGCGTGCGGGATATGACTTGCTGTTTTACGGGTCATCGGCAGTTGCCGACATACGATCTCGATGTGCTGGAGGCACGGCTCGAACGCACGCTCCGTCGCCTGATTGAGGATGGGTTCACCTATTTCGGTGCGGGCGGTGCAAAGGGGTTTGATACGCTCGCGGCGCAGACGGTGCTCCGCCTGCGGGAGGAGTATGAACACATCCGTCTGATTCTGGTTCTGCCGTGTGAAAATCAGGCGGACGGCTGGACGGCAGACGAGCAAGCGGTGTATGAGAATATCAAGCGTCGCGCGGACAAGGTGGTGTACATCTCGCGGGAGTATACCGAGGACTGTATGAAACGCCGCAACCGCCATCTGGTTGACAACAGCGCCGTGTGCGTGGCGTATTTCCGTGAGTACGGCGGCGGTACGGGCTACACCGTGCAATACGCCGAGCGCCAAGGCGTACGGGTCATTCATATCGCATAAAGATGAATAAACGATATTTGAACAATCCATAAACTTTTGGAAATGCGGGTGAAAAAACCGCATATATATGATATACTGTTGAGCATATTGTTCAGGATAGGCAGGGATGTTGTTTGTTTGCGCGTTTAAAAAAAATCCGCATCGGCAATTTGCTGATGCTCACGGTGGCAGGTATCGTCAATGCGTTTGGCATTACCTTGTTCCTGACACCTGTGAAGTTGTATGACAGCGGTATTTCGGGTACATCGATGTTGCTCGAGCAGATCACGCCGCCGCAGCTCACACTGTCGGTGTTTCTGTTGATTCTGAATGTGCCGCTGTTTTTGTTCGGACTGAAAAAACAAGGAAAGCTCTTTACGGTATACGCGATTTACACGGTGGCGATCTATTCACTGTTTGCGTTTCTGATCACGGATGTATTTCCGATCGATGTCAGCATTGCTTCGCCGCTGGCGGGAACGGATCTTCTGCTGTGTGCGCTGTTTGGCGGCGTGATATCGGGTATCGGAAGCGGTCTGGCAATCCGTTTCGGCGGTGCGATGGATGGCATTGAGGTTATGGCGGTCATCTTTGCCAAGCGGCTTGGTATCACGGTCGGCACCTTTGTGATGGCGTATAACCTTGTCCTGTATATTGTCTGCGGGATCGTGCTCAAAAGCTGGATCCTGCCGTTGTATTCCATTGTGACCTATGCCGCCGCACTGAAAACGATCGACTTTATCGTGGAAGGTATGGACCGTGCCAAATGCGCCATCATCATCACCGAAAAGTGCGAGGAGATCTGCACAGCACTCAGTGAGACCTTCTCGAGCGGCATGACACATCTGGAGGCGAAGGGCGGCTATTCCAACCGCGACAAGTCGATGATCTACTTTGTCGTCAACCGCTATCAGGTGATCCGTATGCGGGATCTGGTTCACGATATTGACCCGCACGCCTACATCACCATCAGCGAAGTCGCGGATGTCTTCTCCAATAACCATAACAGCAACTGAAAAAAGCCTTCACGCAAGATGCGTGAAGGCTTTTTTATTGAATATTATTTGATCAGCAGGTAAGCAAAGTATGCCGCATAGCAAGCGAGCATCAGGATGCCGCCTGCACGGGTGAGCTTCTTGTTGCGGAAGATGCACAGCCACAGCACAACGCCTGCTGCCGTAGCCACAAGGCAGTCGACAATGAAGCTTGAGGCAAACACAACGGGGATGATCAGCGCCGAGGTGCTGACGACAAACAGGATGTTGAAGATGTTGCTGCCCACGATGTTACCGATGGCGATGTCGGCTTTGCCCTTGCGGGCGGCAATGACCGAGGTGAACAGCTCGGGCAGGGAGGTGCCGAGTGCCACGATGGTCAGACCGATGAAGCGCTCGCTCATACCGAATGCCGTTGCAAGTGCCGTTGCCGCATCGACGGTGACATCACTGCCGAAGATGATGAGAGCAAGACCGATCAACGCCATCAGCAGCATTTTCCAGATCGGTGCATTGGAGCTTTCAATCTCTTCAGCCTGCATCTGACCTTTTTTGGTCATCACGAACATATAGGCAAGGTAGCCGATGAAGCACACCCACATGATAATGCCTTCCCACAGGTTGATCGTGCCGCCTGTGATGCCGCATCCTAAGAGAAGAAGCGTCGCACCCAGCATGATCGGGATTTCATAGCGGACGGTGGTTACGGAGACAGCAATGGATGTGATTGCCGAGGCGACACCCAGAATAACAAAGATATTCAGAATGTTGCTTCCAAGGACATTGCCGATGGTGATATCGGCCGTGCCTTTCAGTGCGGCGGTGATGCTGACCGCCGCCTCGGGCGCGCTGGTACCCATCGCCACGATGGTCAGACCGATCACCAGCTGGGGAATGCCGAATTTATCGGCAATACCCGAGGCACCCTCTACAAACCAGTCGGCGCCTTTGACAAGCAACACAAAGCCGACTGCCAATAACAGTAAATTGATAACAATAGTCACGATCGTTCCTCCTGTATACGGGATTATTCTTTTTGCGAACCGATGGGGTTAACGATACTGTAGCCGATGTTGACAAGGTGATCGGCAATACGCTCAAGACCAACGATCGTCGACGAGTAATACGGGCTGACATCCATACTGCAGTTGCCTTCCGCGAGACGGGCAAAGTGGCTGGCAGTCAGTTCAATCTTCATCTTGTCGGTATCGTCTTCCAAGGCGGCAAGATCGGAAAGCTCGGCTTTGTTCAGCGTATCAAACGCATCCTTGGAAATCACCACCATCTGCATGACCTTGTCGCGCATTTTGTGAAGCTCGCGCTTGGCATCCTTGGAGAAGACAATGCCTTTGGCGGACATTTCCGCGGCGATATCATAGAAGTTTTCCGCGTGATCGCCGATACGCTCAAGGTCGTTGAGCACATGGAAGTACGAACCGATGACCTGCTCGTCGCTTTGCTCCAGATACGCCGACAGCTTGATCATAAAGCTGGTCAGCGCGCCGTTGGTAAAGTCGATGATTGCTTCGTTTTTGATGATCTTGTCGCCGTTTACGAGGGTTTCGTTTTCCATCGCGTCAAACGACAGACGGATGTTTTCTTCCACAAGGCTGAACATATAGTCCATTTCTTTTTTGACCTGCATCAATGCGACAGGCGGCGTGGTCAGCAGGCGTTCGTCGATGAACTTCAGCGCATGCTCGGTTTCGGTTGTCTTCTTATCCTTGATCACAAGGCAGGAGTATTTTACCAGCTGAGACACAAACGGCAACAGCACCAGTGTTGTCGTGACATTGAAGATGACATGGAACGCCGATACACGCATCTGCAGCGACATGGGATCGCTTCCGGGGAACATCGACACCAGGAACTGGATCATCGGATCTTTGAAGATCCAGACAATGGCGGTGAAGATCGCCGTGCCGATCATATTGAAGGTGAAGTGGATGAGTGCCACGCGCTTGGAGTTGGCATTGGCACCGACGGAAGCGAGAAGCGCCGTCACACAAGTACCGATGTTCGCGCCGAGAATAATAAACAGTGCCAGATCCAGCGACATAATGCCTGTGCCGACCATTGTGATCACGACACCCGTTGCCGCGGACGAGCTCTGGATTAACGCGGTGAAGATCACACCGACCAGAATCAGCAGCAGCGGGAAATTGATCACGCTGAAGATGTTTTGGAACATCGTTTCAACCAGAGGGTTGCCGAACGCCTCTTCACTGCTCATCACATTCAGACCCACGAAGATCAGACCCAGACCGCTGAAAAGCAGACCTGCCAGTTTGACCTTTTCTTTTTTGGCAAAGCCCATCATCACACCGGCAAATGCCAACACATACATCAGCATGTTGAAATAGTCGTTTTTCAGTGCGACCAACAAACCGGTGATCGTGGTACCGATGTTGGCACCCATGATGATCGGGGTGGCTTGCATCAGGGTCATAACACCCGCATTGACAAGACCGATCACCATAACCGAGGTGGCAGACGAACTTTGAATGATCGCCGTGACACCGGCGCCGATGCCGACACCCGCAAAGCGGTTGTTGCTGATGCGGCCGAGCAGTTTTTTCATGCCTTCGCCTGCGCTTTTTTCCAGCGCTTCGCTCATGAAATTCATACCGACGATAAACACGCCGACACCTGCCAGCAGCCAGATCAGGCTTTGTAAAAGCTGTAAAACATCTGTGGTAGTTAACATAATTATAGTCTCCTTATAAGATAAATGCAGAAAAAATCCCTGCGCGTTCATTCTAACATATTGTGTGGTTAAGATGCAGTTAATATTGAAAAAACTTATTCATTCATCCGATAGCCGACTCCAAGCTCATTGGCAAAATAGTTTTGCTCACCCGGGCGGTCACCGATTTTTTTGCGGATGTTCGCCATATTGACCTGCAGTTTTTTGATATTGCCTTCCTGCGCATAGTCGCCCCAGATCGTTTTGATAATGGCGGCATAGGTCATCATTTTGCCGCAATTCTCGGAAAGGAGCGCCACGATGTTATATTCCGTCTGGGTGAGGTGAATGTCATTGCCGTTGATAAACACCCGTCGGGCATCGTAGTCAATCTCCAGATCTTTCAGCGTGAATTTGCCGCCGGGCAACCGTCCTTCCTGCGCGCTGTGGCGGTTGTTGCGAAGGGTCGCCCTGACTCTTGCCAGCAGTTCACCCGCTCCGAAGGGTTTGGTGATATAATCGTTGGCACCTGCATCCAGCGCGGCAATCTTGTCTGTTTCATCCGTGCGCGCCGACAGCACGATGATCGGGGTCAGCGAATCCTTACGGACGAAGTCAAGAAGCATCATGCCGTCCTCATCGGGAAGCCCCAGATCCAGCAGGATCAGGTCGGGGCGGTAGGAGGTAAACAGCGTTTTGGCGGCAGAGCAGGTTCTCGCGGAGATCACCTGATATCCTGCAGTGTCCAGCACGGTGGCAATCAGGTTGTGGATGTTGGCCTCATCCTCCACAAGAAGAACTTTATATTTATTATGTATCATACGGTATATCCTCCGTGTCCAGCGCGAAACGGAATATGGCGCCGCCTGTTTTGAGGTTTTCGGCTTTGATCGTTCCGCCGTGTGCTTTGATGATGGTGGCACACACCGACAGGCCGATGCCGGCGTTTTTGCGGTTATCCGCCATTTCGGCTGCATGATAGCCGCTGAAAAGCGTTTCCAACCGCTTCGGGTCAATGCCGCGGCCGTTATCTTTGACCTCAAAGACGGCTTGCTTACCAAGCGTGAATACCCTGAGTGTCAGGCGGGTCATGCCTTTGGCGTGTTGCACCGCATTTTCCAGAATGTTCACAAGAACCTGCTCAATCAGCATGGCATCCATCGGCACGATGACCATGTCATCCGGAAGCTCGATTGTGACCTGCTGTGTCGGATACCGCTTTTTGAATTTCAGCATAACCGAATCGATCAGTTCGTCAAGCACGGTCGGCGTTTTTAAAATTTTCACCTGACCGCTGTCGATGCGTGTGATAGACAGCAGATTTTCCACCATGCGGATGAGCCATTCGGCGTCTTCCTTGATACCGGTCAGAATATCGGTTTTCTGACCGTCCGTCATCGCGTCGCTGTTTTCCAGAAGCGTCGTGCTGGAACCGTAGATGGTTGTCAGCGGTGTCCGCAGATCGTGCGAAACAGCGCGGAGCAGATTGGCGCGCATCCGTTCCTTTTCGCTTTCCGCCTTGACGGTTTCATGTTGCTTGAGCTTGGTTGTGAGGGCACTGGTAAGCACGGCAATTGCCATCATAATGGCACCGGAAATGATGTTGACAGGACTGGTAAAATCCACCACGAAATAGGGAAAAGCAAAGGCGTAGTTCACGGCAAAGGTGCCGATGAGAGCGGTAATAACACCGTACAGGTAGCCTTCGGTCAGAAGCGAGGTCAGAAATACACCGAAAAGGAATACGGTTGGGATATGCTCCTGCACATTGAAAATATACTGGAACAGCAGACTCAGCACAAAGGCACCGATTAAGGATGCCGCTGTAATCAGACAGTCCCGCAGGCAATGGTTTTTCATTGCGGTCAAATCACCTTCTTTGCAAAAGTACAGCTACATTATAACGGCCTTCCGATTAAGAAACAGCTAATACTGCGATTTTTTGCATACAAAATCAGTATAGCATATAGTTGTGCAAATCGCAACCATTCCTTCTTTGCAAAAGACAAAAGGAAAGCACACCCCGAACGGGAGTGCTTTCCTTTTGATGTGTGGTGACAAAACCGATATAGGTCGGCGGTTATATCAACCTGACTTTTATGCACAGCGAAGAATTTGCTGCACCTCATCACCGAGCAATATTTTCTTTTCAAGAAGACGCGCAGTCAGCGTTTCGAGCTTGTCCTTGTTTTCAATCAACAACTGCCTTGTGCGGTTATAATATCGCTCGATTTCGGCTGCTACACGCGTGTCGCGACGGTCCAGAACACCGTTGGAAGATCGGCTGCTGAATACATACTGATCAAACCCATACGAACAATAATCGTCCACAAACCGGTTCACGATATCGAATGCGCGGTGCAAGTCCGAATCAGCACCTGTATCCACCACACCGTAACAGATTTCCGTTGCGGCTTTTCCTGCCAACAAGCACATCACACGAATTTCCATCAGTTCTTTGGAGAAAAAATATTCCTCGGCGCGATAGAGTGAGGTGATGCCGGCGGCAGGCGAATTATAGCTGAGAATGGTTACCAGATCCACACTGTCGGATTCCAGCAACTCTGCCACCAATGCGTGGCCTGCTTCGTGACAAGCGGTCAACGGCAAACATTTCTCGTTTGTTCCGGTTTTCTCGGGGGCATCAAACACGAGGCGCAAAATTGCCTTGATCATATCCGGCATTTCCACTTGCTGTCGCCCTTCAAAAGCCGCATACGCACCGGCTTGGTTGACTACCGATTCCAATTCCGCACAAGAGTGCCCTTCCAATAATCGCGCGATACGCTTGATATCCATATCTGCCACAAACGGCTTTTGCGCCAGATAGTGTGCGATAATCGATCGTGCGTCTTCACCTCTGGGGCACAGCACAACCAATGAGTGATCGAACCGACCGGCGCGAACAAGAGAGTTCGGCAGTTTGTGAAGATTGTTGGCAGTTGCCACCACAAACACCTGCTCGTTTTTTACGCGATCGATGCACGCCTGCACTGTCACAAATTCCTCTGCATCACAATGATCTTCGTCTTCGTTGGCGAATTTATCCAGATCATCCAACAAGATCACCGACGGCGCGGCCTTTGCCGCTTCATCGAAAATGCGCACGATTTCTTTAACGAAATCACCGTTGGATTTATCCTTGCGACAGATAAATGTTTGCCTGAGGCTTGCTTTGAGAAACGCGTGAGCAAAGGTGCTTTTTCCCACGCCGGGCTCACCGTGCAACAGCAGACCGTGAGGCTCGCTTACACCCAGCAGTGCGTATTTTTCGGGGTTTATCAGCTGATCCAGTATACGCGTGAGTTCAGTTTTGATTTCATCATAACCGATGATCGATTCAAATAGTGTGTTTTTCATATATAACGCCTCCTTTAGCTTGCTGTCAGTATAGCAAATGTTATGTACCAAAAAAGTCCCGCGAGGACGGTGTGGTCAACAGAATGATTTGCCTTTGCAACTTTCGCACGGCGGTAATCAATTCATCCTTACACACGGACTCATCGAGAAACTCCAGAAAATTCCGGATCATCAACGGTTTTTTCTCATAATGCAAATCACGGATATGTTCGATACCGTCCCAAAATTCCGCTACACGCAAAAAGCAGCTGTATAAAAACAACTTTTCGTCGCTTTCGCTCAGCCACACCGCGTCGGCGGTATGCGCGTGCTTCACTTCGAATACGCCGCGTGGATTCATGACGATCTGATAGTTTGTTTTTGTCGGGAGCGGTTCGGACTGGAACGATCGGATGTAGCGCAGTACCTGATCCCGAAACATCTGTGTGTCCGTCAGACGGCATGTGCGGCGGGACAGTTCCTTGTGGTCTGCCTGATAACGATACCGTTGCAGACGCTGCGGGATGGTTTTATCCGTTCCGTCAAACCGCTCGGCGATACCCTGCTCCAGGCAATGCGCCAAGGTGTGACGGTACCACGCCGTCACATCCGAACCGGACGGATCGACCGCCGACAGACGCAACCGCCCTTTTTCGGGCGTTGCGCACACGGTACAGCGCCTGCCTTCAACCGTAACGACAGCCGTCAGGCATGTGTCGGGTTTTACCCATTTTCGGGAAACCGTCCGTGATACCGGTCCGCACAACAGACAGGTGATCGCACAGGCGATTTCCTCACTGTAATGACTGCCGATCACCGTTACATCGGGATGAAATTCCGTCTCCCACGAATCCAGATCGCCATAGTGTCGGATCGTTATACGCTCAATAACCATATGCGCTCCCTGACCGATCTGCTCATACAAATTCCTTCTTTCCGATTGGATATATTGTCATATCTCACACACGGATGCGTGCCACTTTGCCCCACGGTGGTTCGACCTCATCGTTTGTGAGCAACCACAACACGGGAATATCCTGCGCCAGATGTTCTTTCGGAAACGGGGCATAACCATCTGTCAATATAATGATGCAGGCGGGCGGCTTATCCTCCATGTATTGATATACATATTCAAAAATGACCTGAAAATCCGTACCGCCGCCACCTGCAGGTTTGATTTTCAATACATCCTCCACGCTTTCAAAGGGTTTTGGCTTGATCACCGCCGCATCAAAAAAGCCCAGCCAGCCTTTGAGCTTGCCGTCAAACTGATCGATAGCACCCTTTACTTCCGAGAAGGCGGCGGTGATCTCGTTGTCACCCATCGAGCCGGAGGTATCGATCATAAACAGAATGTCGTCGGGATCACCGCTTTTTCCCAGTTCATTAAAATCGGGCAAAAAGAACGGCGACTCCTGAAAGCGTCGGTCCGGGGGAGAGAAGGAGTAATCGTTGACCTCCTCCTGCACAAATTCATTCAGAATGGTGCGCCAATCAATCTGCGGGTCACGAAGTTTTTCAAGCAACCGTTTGGCAAACAACGGCAACAATCCCCGTCCGTTGCTTTTTTCGCGAATCGTGATGGCTTCACACGCTTCATCAAAGCGCTTGACCCATACATCCCGCAGGACATCGTCCTCCTCGTATTGCCCCCATCGTGTGTGATCGTCCCATCGGCCGCCTTTGCCCGACCCGTCCTTTTGGTTGCCTTGCTCTTGTTTGGCACGGCCTTTTGCAAACCCGCCCCCGCGTGTGTGATCGTCCCATCGGCCGCCTTTGCCCGACTCGTCCTTTTGTTTGCCTTGCTTTTGTTTGGCACGGCCTTTTGCAACCCCGCCACCGGCGGAACCGGATGGCTTCTTTTTGGACGGTGTCGGCGGCAACATGGCATACACCTGCTCAGCGGTATAGTGATACCCTTCTTTGCCGTCGGGAGCGATGTGCATGCTTTCACCCCATTGTTGCAAGGTGATACGGCGACGGTCCATGTTGTTTTCCTTCAATATATTGGAATTGACCACAATATCACACGCGATGTTAAACCGCTCGTGATCGCGGTCCTCACCGCGCACACAGTGTTGCAACACCACATGCAAAATCTCGTGCATCATCACAAAATCCAGCTCGCTGTCGGACAGGCTGTTTAAAAACTTCACGCCGAATGTGATGCGTTCCCCGTCGGTGCAGGCGGTTTCCACATCCTCGTCAATGGAGTAGATCATGTGCATCAACAACAGTCCGTAAAACCCGTGCGTGTTCAAAATCCGCATACGGGACAGCAACAGCCGACGGATACATCCCTTGACCTGTTCATCAGACAACGCCATTGATCAATCGCCCCTTTGTTGAAAGCCACCTGGCAAAAGCCGGAATCTGCATCAGTTTTTGTCGGTAGTCTTTCTCAATGTACATATAATCCTTCATCAGCATCGCCGAAAAATCCGGTGGCATCCGATCGGCATACACAATCGAGTGACCGATGCGGGTCAGGTCATCCTTGTGTTCACGGGCATACGCGGTCATGGCGGAGGTCAGCGCATACATCGCATCCGTTCCCGTGGGTAATCCGGGGACTTTGCCGTCGAAAATATCCCGCAGATCAGGCAGATCGTCATACACCTGCGACCAGGTGTGGAACTCCACAGCAATGCCCGATCCCACCACACCCGAGATCATGGGCAACATCTTGCTGACATCGTCGCTGACATGATTGAGGATGTTGCTGACCATCTCCCATGAACGGGGTGTGGCAAACGCCAGTTCTTCCGTGGCGGCATCGAACTTCATCAAATAGTTTTGACGGAAGGTTAAAAAGCCCAGTACCTTCGGGTGGATTCCACTACCGATGGCCCATTGCTTCCACGCCTTGAAACTGCCTTCCACTTCGATATGCAGAAAACGGTTGGCAAGCGCTTTGGGCATTTTGAATGCGACCGACTTGTCCGTGGTGCGGTTACCCGCCGCAATGACAATACAGTTGTCGGGTAGTTTATGCTCGCCGACCACGCGGTCGAGCGTGATCTGGTACGCGGCCGCCTGCACCGATTGCGGTGCGGCGGAGATTTCGTCCAAAAACAGTATGTTCACGACATCTTCGGCGGGGTCCATCTGGAAAATCTGCGGCTTTAACCAAATTGCCAAAGTCTTATCGGCGTTTGCTGTCGGAATACCGCGCAGGTCAATGGGGTTAAAAAGCAGCAGACGCACATCGGTTACCTGTGCGTGTTTGCCCGTGCCTGCCTCAATCGCCTTTGCCAACTGACGGATAGCCTGCGACTTACCGACACCAGGAGGACCCCACAACATCACCGACGGCAACAGTTTCACGGGTTGTCCGCCGTTGATGACCGCGCAGTATGCCTGACACAAGGTGTCGATAATGCGGTTGACATTCATCGATGGAATATTGACGAGTTTCGCTTCGCTCATTTTGTATCCACTCCTAACTTTTTATCGAGTTTGGCAAGTTTTTCTTTACACGCGGTAATAAGTTCGGAAAAGTCCTCCTTCTTTTGAAGTTCTGCTTGCAACGCGACATCTCGTTGTTGCATATCCACGAGCTGTTGCTCCAGTTTGTTCAGATGAGACGGCAGTCCCTCAAGCGTGTTGTCCAGTCGGATCAGGCAACCGATTTCGGAGTCGCCCAGTTCTGTATAATACCGACCCTGACGCTGTAACCACACAAACGGCTTTTTCATAGACATATTCACAGGAAGAATGACCGAAAACCCTTGATATACCATCAACGGTGTTTCTTTGGTTGCCAGCTCATTATTACATACCGCTTCAAAGATCGCTCTGCGGATCGTGCGGCGCGTCTCCTTGTCGTGCAACGCAAAATGTTGCGAAACAAATGCGGCATCGTCTCGGCATTTTTCAATCAATTCCTGTTGCCGTGCTGTTTTCGCGGGCAATTCCGTAAGCTCCTTTTCCAGTGCAATGTGTGTTTCGATTGCTTTGCGTTGCAACGACAGCAAGCGCGATAATTCATTGGCGGTCTCCACGCGTTCCTTGACGAGGGGATTGCCTACCGCTAACGCCTTGACTTCAGCATAGTCAAGCACGGTGTTTTCGATATCCGATCCGCTGCGCTCCTCCAAAGAACCCGACAGCAACCCCACGATAAACCGTTGCTTGGTTTCCAGCAGTTGCCACGAATACGCATCAAAGCTGCCTTCGGTAATATAGCGGAATATGCTGACCTGCTTGTTTTCGTTACCTTGACGAAGAATACGGCCCTCTCGTTGGGTCATATCCGCAGGTCGCCACGGCACATCCAGATGGTGGATTGCCACCAGCTTGTCCTGCACATTGACACCCAGTCCCAGTTTGAAAGTTGAACCGATCAGCACACGCACCTGACCTGTCTGCACTTGTCGGAACAGCGCTTGGCGTCGCTTTTCCGTATCGGCTTGATGGATAAAGACCACCTGCTCGTCCGGGATACCCATTGCAACCAACAGCCTGCGCATCTCGTCGTACATATTAAATCCTTTTTTGGGTGTGGAGCTGTCGCAGAATATCAGCTGGGTGCTGTTTTGCGCAGCGGTTTTCCGATAGATATTCCACACATTTTCCGCACAGCGCATAACTTTGGATTGGTAGGTGAAGCCGGCGCCGGGATCCACCAGCCGCAGATCCAGCGCCGCCTGCCTGCCGTCGGTGGTAATCTTGAGCATGTTGTCCTGTGTGCGCGGCACATGCCCGCGGCGCACCGAATCCGCACGCGTGGAAATGGTTTTTAAATAATCGGCAAATTCGTTCGTTTTTCCGATAAGTGCATCGCTGTACCCGTCCGTTTCGGGAACACCGTCCGATTTGTCCACCTGATGAAAATCCGCTACGGATGCCAATAGTGTGGTCAGTTCCGGCAGGTTGTGGAATTTGGAAAACCGCGTCGCCATGCGGTAACTGCTGGTGTCCACATCCACTTCAAATTCGGTCACCCTTTCCGCAAACATACCGATCCAGCTGTCGAAACTTTGCAAGTCCAGCATGGCCAGCTCACCGCTTTGCAAATACTGTTGCATGATATACGCATCCGTCACCGAATTGGTAATGGGAGTACCTGTTGCCATCACCACACCGCCGCCGTTGTGTTGCTTTTGTATCAGGTGAACCTTGTCCATCATATCCTGACATTTTTGCGAGCCTGCCGTACTGATGCCCAGAACATGTCCTATCTGCGTTTCAATGCGAACATTCTTGAAATTGTGTGCTTCATCCACGAACAGACGGGTGATACCCAATTCTTCGAAATAGATACTACTGTCGGCTTTGATAACCTTTGCGATTGCCTTGCACAGCGCGTCGTCTACGCTTTTGGCTTTGCGTCGCAATTTGCCGGTTGCCTTGCCGGCATTGAGCCAGGTATCCACCATCGCTTTTGTCTCTTCCAGTTCCCGGATATAATGCTTTCTGGATAAATGAATCTGCTCAAAACAGCTGTATGCCATGATAATACCGTCAAATTCTTTATCACAAATGTTACGCAATATGCCTTCACGCTTTGTCGGTGTAAAGTTTTTCGGTTCAACGCACAGCACATTGGCATTCGGGTACAATGTCATAAATATGTCGCGCCATTGTCCGACGAGATTATTGGGGACGACATATAAATTTTTCTTGGAAAGCCCCATGCGGCGCAGTTCCATACCGGCGGCAATCATCACATAGGTTTTGCCCGAACCTACATCATGCGCAAGCAGTGTGTTGGGCGAAAAGAGGATGCGCGCCACGGCATCTTTCTGATAGGGATACAGTTGCACCGCCGACGACATGGTGGGGAAGGACAAAAACGAACCGTCAAAGTGACGCTTGCGGACACAACCGAAATTGTTTTCAAAAATCATTTCCAACCGTTCGGTGCGAGCGGGATCCTTCCAGACCCATTTTTGAAATTCCGCAATCATCTTTTTTTGCTTTTCCAGTGCCGCCACGGTTTCGCTTTGGTTGATTACGCGCTTTTTACCCGATTTGTTGGCAAGGCAGACCACTTCATCGGTGACACATACCGTTTTCATATTCAAGGTGCGTTCCAGAATATACAGCGCGGTAAGGCGCGGCGTACCGTAGGTGGATTTGGCGGCGACCCGATCGCTGTAAAAGCTTTTCATGGCGATCTCCCAGCTTCCCGTGTAGGGATCGTGAGTGGTGTATTGCGTGGTATCGTCGAGTTTTAATATGTGTCGGATGAAATCGTCGATGATGTCCTCGGGTACCCAGGGGGATCCCAATGTGATGTAAATATCCTTGTTGGAAAGAGTCGGCGGCAACACCTTTTCAATGGCGGTCACATTGTCTGCAAAATACCCTTTATAGATGCTGTTTGCCGCTTTTGCCGCTTTCCATTTTTGTACCATATTGCCCGACAGGTATTCCTCAGCCGTTTCCCATCCTTTGTAAAAGCATTCCTCCCATGTGTCGGGATTCTGGTAAATCGAGCCTTTCAGAGCGAGGATCACGGTTTTTACATCCTCGCCGGTAACGGAGGCGATGTATTCGATATCCACGCGTCCCAGATTGGATAACGACAACACCAAGCCATCGGCAATGCTGTCAGCGTGAACACCCTCGGTGCGGGTATCGCCGACGAACAGGTTTTCCCAGTCCAGCGGCAGATCCATCGATGTGACTTTGCGGATATGCGCATCTTTGCGCATTTGTTCCTCGGTGGCTTTTTGCGCGGCTTCTTCTTTTTTCTTTTGAATACGCTCCTGTTTCTCTCGCATTTCCGCTTGATCGCGGGCGGTGGTCAGTTTATCAATCACCGCCGTGATCTGGTGGGAGGATATGGCACTGCCGGCTTTGTGCAGTTCGGTGAGCAGGGCATCAAACAGGGAGGTTTGTGTCGGATTTTCGCATGTACCGCTTTTGGATTTCGTTTTCATACCGACACCTCCGTAGCGTGGGTGTATATCGTGTTGTGGTTTTTCATACTCATTCCTCCGTTTTTTATCAGATGGATATATCAAAAGTGGGGTGTGTCTATACGATACCAAAAGCTGTGTACCGAAAACGGTACTTTGAGATAAAAACAAAAAAAGACACTTTCAAATGTGAAAGTGTCTTTTTGCTGTTATTCAGAAGTTCTGTCGGTGCAGGGTTTGCATCTGTTGCAACAAATCCTCTTTGTCCATGTGATCTGTCCATTCCAGTGCCGTTTTCGCATCTGTCGCAGGTTCGATCCAATTTCGTCCATCCCAATCCAAAAGCCACCGATACGACTTACCTTGGTAAGAGAAGCTGATTTCTTTGCCCCATAAAAAGTCATTTGTAAGCGTTGTTTCCGCATCTACGCTAATGTGACCTTCGTGTTGCAGTACCAACAGGATCCGGTTTTTCTTCCGTCTGCCTTCTCCTGTATAAATGCCTTCTGTGGAGCTGTAATCCCGATGGACACCAATGTCCTTGGAACTGTGGTAGCGATAATTATAGTTGTGACTCTTCCGACTGATCACATTCACAGCACCGCTTTCCAAAAATTCCCGATACTCATCTTTGGCGACGGGTTGCCGATCCATTAACAAGGCGTCCACCTGTTTGCAGGTGTCAGTATTACACAGAATCCCTTTTTTCCAACAATTATAGCGGGGATGATACCCTTCTGTTGTGAAAAAATAGGAGTTCTGGTGTCCCAATTCCTCGAAAGACTCAAACATACTCAAAAAGTGCTTGATGGTGTCTGCGGATACTTTGTCCTTGTTTGCAAACAGCTTTTGTGCTTGTTGGAATTTGGTTGCAAAGTTTCCCCAATCCACCTGACCGTTCGGGTCGGTAAACAAAAAGCGAACGGTGCCTTTGAAAAACGCATACGCTTCCGCTTTTTCGATCAAGGGCAGCATCGTGCCGTCTTTGAAGATGACTGCAGCCTTTTCTTGTTCTTCTGTCCACTGTGCGCTAAAGCGAGCAGGAACAGCCGATGTGTACATGGGCAGATGTTTGTATATTTCCCAATCGCGCTCCCTTAAATAGAGGCCCAGATCATGAATGAAGCACAAGCAGTTGATCATGGCTTCGATGTTTTCAACACCGGCATTTTCGGTTATATTCCACACGATTCGTTTCCAGTTTCCCAGTTGCTCCCAAATCGGCTTTTCCAGGAACAAGCATATGGCATGAAAATAAATGCGTTCTTTCAAACTGGTTGACACCACACCGCGCTCTGCCGTGTATTGAGGAAGAAAATGATATGTGCGATTGCGGTATGTGGCATCGTCGGTTTCCTCGTCCTCATCCACACCCGAGAAGTTCAGATCTGTAAGACGGTGTGCGTGCAGCGTTAACTGTGTGAATATAGTATCCAGTGTTTTCAAATTATCCGGTGTCAGGAATTCCCGATATACATCAAATCCTTTGTATTCAATGCGGCTGTCATCGTTGCCGCCTTTTTTCTTGCCCAGACCCGTGCCGTATAAAGTGTCAAACTTTTTTTGGAGTTGTTTGGTGGCATCGTCAGTGGGCGTATGCTTACCGGAATTGTAATGGGTTGCGGGTGCGGCACCGGATATGCACAGCTGATTCAGTACGAAGCGGTTGATAAAGGAAAAGAACACACTGTCGATATTGCCGTCAAAATCCGGTTCATATTTTCGGCTGTTCCAAAACACATCCGTCCACGCACCGTCAATTTGCTTGGGGTAATATTGCGCATATGTATAGTTGCCAAACGATTGTGAAAGCTCTGGCGTGTTTTGGATGTGCACGATCCAATCTGCTTTGAAGTTTTCAAAATCTGTCAGCTTTTTTCCGCGGGCATTCATTTTGATGTACAGATCATCGGAAATCGGTAATTTTTCCGTACCAATGATCATCAATTTGAATGTGATCACATTTTGCGTGGTCAGATTATCCCAACAGCGCCGGAGTTGGTCGCGACAGAACACACCCTGGATGTGATCTTCTTGATTGCCGTTCCGGTCGCCGCTGAGCGTGCGCAACATAGCACTCACGGTCGGATCTTGCATCCATTCGGAAAAAAACCATGTTTGTTGTTTGATATAGTCCGCGATGTTATCCACATCCGCTTCATCCGTTTCGGACATTTTGTCGCACAGCATTTTACAAAAATCGGCAGAGGATCTTCTTGTTTGATACGAGAAGTTTTTAAGAGTTTCCTTGACATCTTTCAGCTTGTTGAGCCGAAACGCGATATACCAATGAATCAACCACAATGTGGTAAGGCGTTGTTGACCGTCCAAGGGATGAAATTTGCCGTTTTCGGTATTGCCGTAAACAAAATCCAGCGTCAGATTCTCGCCGTTTACCAGATGCGTTTGTACATCCTTCAAAAACGCACTGCGGATATGCTCTTTGCCGACGCGACCTTGAGCGTAGTCGCGTTGAACCATGGGAACGATGATTTCCTGTTGATGAAGTAACCGCCAAAGAGTAAAGGTCTTGTTCATCGATCCTCACCTCCGCACTTATCTAAGTAATAAGCCAATTTGGCTTTGATGTCATCCAGGTATGCTTTGGCATCCGGTTTGGTCCATTCCAACAAACCGTTGGGGATATCGGTGTAGAACTTGGCAAAAACATTTCGCGTACAAGGCGGGACAAATGCAATTTCTTCCGTCTTGTTATCGGTGTTCAGCTCGTCGCCGACAAATGTATAGTGTATTTTGTAGCCACGCTCTTTGTTGGCAAGAAACGCGCGTTTAATCGGGAAAATCATGTTGCCGTACTCTTTGTTGGTTTTACCGTCAAGCAGGGTATAATTCCAGATTTTATTCTTATCATTGCCGGGCAGAGATTGATCAATTTCCAATATCTTTTCTAACACATCCTCGAATGCAACAGTCTCGGGATATCCATCGATTGCATCGTACAACCCGTTTTCGTCGGGAAGGTATTGTCTGGCCAACCGGACATACAATTTTTTGGCCGCTTCACTTTGGAGTTTATCCCCGGCATTGGGGCGGATATGCTCGACTTCCCAGTTTTCGGATTTGTACAAATGGAAGGGGAATTTTGTAAAGTTCGGCATAGCATACCGATCATCTTTGACCAGCCTGTCGTTTTGCTGGATGATTGTTTCGATGTTGTGCAACAGCAGAATCGGCACGCAATCACGCTTCGTAACAGTGCGGCCGTTATACTCCTCATCATACACAAAATTATCCAGATCGTGAAATCCCTTCGTGGCAAGGAGCTCGTCACAGACCATATCTTTGACGATACATTGAAATTCCTCTTTGGATCCCGTGTGCCATGCTTGTACAAGTTTGCCAACCAGATTTTTGGTTCCCGATACCGTCGTCAGATAACCAATGTAATGATACAAGGTGTAATCGCGATACCATTCGTTGAAAATCTGAAAATACTCCCGCACAATATCCCATCTGGTTTGCAACCAATTCTCCGCAGAAGCATTGTTGGTGAATGCATAATAGAAATACCGGAATGTACGGTGTTCGTCATTGCCGATTTTCTTTTCAATTTCGGCATTCTGCTCGCAGATCCGTTTCCGATTTGCTCCGCGGGTGTTGGCGCTGGATTCATACAGTTCAAATCGGTCGTATTGATAAATCAGATCCAATATAAAGTCGATTCTGGTGGGTTTATCGTATTTTTTGTCGTGCAAAAACAACCAAAACGCATCGTTTTGAAGGGTATATTCGATGTGATCCCATTCCATGGCGATTTTGCGCTGCTGCGTTTCCAAATCGACAGGCGCGCAATTGAAATTGGAACGGTTCAAAAACAACGCTTTGATAAGTTCGGAATCCGTCAACGGAATCTTGCCGATATTGAGACGGGTAAAGGTGGCGATCGCCTTTTCTCGACTGTCGGCGGAAGATTCATCCGGAATCTGGTACCAGATGAAATTCACTTTCTCAAGCAAGCACTCTTTAAACAGTTTTGTGGCTTCGGTGTGATTGTTCAACCACTCCTGTGCGGTTTGGTAGACATGGTAAATGTGATAAAAGTCGATGTTATCCCTGGTGGCGGATTCATCAATGTGTTGGAGGAATTTGGCGCTGTTTTCCCGCGTCTCATAATCAATGGCATACGGTGATTGTTCGCCGAGAGCTACCAATATCAGATAGATGGTTGTCAATCGCTGTTGACCGTCCACCACATTCCAAGACCCTTTAAGGAGCTTTTCCACAGCATCGATATCGAAAGGGGATGAGTCATCGTTGATTTTTTGTTTGATAGTTCCCAAAATATCTTCGGCTTTTCGTTGTACTACCAGCGGTTGGATGCAGTAAATCTCGGTATAGGATTTGTCTTTTTGAGCAAAGGCCCAAATATCCTCCAGCAGATCGGTTGCCTGTTGTGCTGTCCATCGATAGCCTCGTTGATAGTCGGGGATAAAGAAATTCATGCCCAATAAATCTTTCACGGGCTTTAATGTAATTGCACTGTTATCCATGACCATGACCATCCTTACTTGTATTTTTCCATACCCTTTTTGAGACTTTCTTTGATCCGTTCGCGCAAATGGAGCGGAGTAAGAATTTCCACATAGTTGAGATACTGCAGCGCCCAGTGTGCCATGGCATTGGGGCTGGCAAACAGCGACACCGTCAATTTGTCGGGATCATCCGTTTGATGAATGGTGATATCCTTGCCGAACCAATCGATCACATGATCCACAATTCCGATCTCGGCGGTAAACTCGATCCGTTCGGGCGCATCGGTGTACATGTACGGCATTGTTGAGGCAATCTTTTTGTAATCGAACCCGCTCTCATATCCGGGTACTTCCCGGATGGGATGTGCCGGTTGGTCATACAGGCGGATGTTGCTGATACGATCCAACCGATGAAACACCATATTGCCCCAATAATCGCTGTATGCCATCAGATAATAGTGCTGATTATGCAGGATCAGCTGATACGGCGTAACCCGCTGAAACGAGGATTTGTGCAACTGCTTATCCGTTCCGTATTTGTTGTAATCGTACTGCACCTGCTTGCCTTCCTCAATGGCCATATCCACCAGCTCGATGTTGTAAAACAACGCGGAATTTTCGGTCTTGTTCCAATCTTTCACCGAATGGATATTGCGCACATGGGAGCGGAAATATTTGTTGGACAGCTTGCACAGCTTTTCAATCAGATCGGCGGATTGCCCGGGGTGGATGTGTCGGCTGCACAACACACTGTCAATCAACAGCTTCAGCTCGGAATCCTCAAAATCGCGCGCCTCCATATAAGTTCCCGCTCGGCGCGATCCGATCTCAATCCCTGCTTCCTTCAGCAAGGACAGGTTGCGACCGATAGCTTTTCGCTCGATCACGATGCCGTAATCGTTTTCCAGACGCAGGGCAATATCATCCTGTGTCAGCGGATGATCGTAATCGCTGTGTTGTTGCAGGATCTGCCAGATGCGGATCAATGCCAGTTTTTTGGGCTCTAAGCTGTTCATGTGCTTGCGCTCCTTTATGCGGAATATCGCGTTAAATACGCATGTTCCGTTCTTTTATACTTGATTTGAGCATATCATATATAAGACGACATTTTTGGTACATAACAATATAAGTATAGCGCACTTCCTGTCGCTTTGCAACTGCTCTTTTTGTGTGAGTTGTCATACCTAAACAAATACGGATTATCGGTTGACTTTTTAAAAAAATTTTTTTACAATAAACATATAGAGATGTTGAAGGAAGGCTACAAATAAGAAAACTGTATACACAACAAGGTATTAAATGCTTGCTCTAGGAGGTGTTAATATGACAATCGTACCGGGAAAAGATATTTATCCGGCTTTTGTTGTGTTTTTTGGAGGAACTGTATTTCTGCTGGTATTCTATATAGTATGTGGTTTTTCGCTTTTGGGACTGGGCATATTTGTGGTTCTCAATATTTGTATATTGCCGTGGTATATTGCATCGGGACGCAAATTTGTTTTTGACAGCGATGGTGTGACCGTTCAGTTTTTGTGGATCAAAAAGCAATATCGATGGGATGAACTTCAGTTAAAGCAATATGTAACATACGGCGGCATCAAAGCATATGCCAGTGTGATACCGAAGGTGAAGGCTGTGGAGTTTTATACAAAAAAAGTAACGATTCCGAAAATGGATGCACACTCCTACAGCATGCTGTTTCATCCGTTTGCGTTCATTTTTGTATATTTCCCGCCGTTCAAAACTTGGCGCCAAGATACATCGTGGAATGAACGAGGAAGAACTAGGATTATTTATGAGGCAGATGAAGAAGAATTCTTGGCGAAGTTAAACGAATGGGGAGTAGAACTGGAAACGGTTTTTCGTGGGAATAAGGTTTAAATGATATAGATTCTATCTCTTGCTTTTTTTGCAGGATTTTTAGATATACTTGACTGGAATTTTGACGGGAGGTGTTGTTTGTGGTAAAACCACCATATACATACTTGTTTTATAGTGCGCTTTCTTTTTTGATTTTTTTACTTGGTTGTTATAGATTTTTTGTAGAAAAAATACAATTCACTTTAATAGTCCTTTTGATTCCGCTTGTAATATCTATCGTTCTGGTTGCAATTTATTGGATAAAACGGAAAGGGAAATAGGTTCTATTAAGTGAATAACTTTAAGTTATTGCAAAAGCAAATGTTAATAAAACCGCATTGTAGCACAATGCGGTTTTACAATCAAGTTTTGCGAAGCAAAAGACCTTTTCTCTTCACTATTCTCTTTTATCTCTTATTTGGAAACGACAATTTTCGCTTGTAGAGAATAGAGAAGAGAGAAAAGTGAAAAGAGAAGAGAACCAAAAAGAAACGACAACTTCCTTTCGGAAATTGTCGTTTCTTTTTGGTGCGCGTAAACGGACTACGACTCACAATCCTGACGGATTGTTCGCATGCATAAGTTCCGACAGCCAATCGGGCGGTGCCGATGGCTTGCCCTCTTGGGTCGTCACTTATCTCACCGCCACGCGGTTCTCGTCCGACTCTGCATAACAAAGAAAACGCACACCCGATTGGGTGTGCGTTTTCTTTGAGTTGTCGGTGGTAAATAGATGCGGGACTATGACATTGATCAATGTCGTAGAAATGGTTCTGTATCAACGTTTCCGAGCAATCAAGCCGCTTTGAAGCGGCATTTTTTATTGAAAAATCGGCTGTTTTCGACACATTATTTGGCTTTGCGTCGGCGGCAAATAGATACCAAACAGAGGTGTGTCGGTGGTAAATAGATGCGTATAGCTTTGACAGAATGTTTGATTCTTATTGGAGGCACCCAATGTCATTGAAGAATAATCGAATAATGGCAGCGCCCCACCGATCATAAGTGACCGATGGGGTACTTTTGGTTGCCTTATGTCATTTCCATAAACTGCTGATATGTAAGAATGTTGCTTTCGCCCACCAAGCTTGTTAAAAACGCTCTGAATGTGTCCTCAATTGGGACAGTAACAAAAAAGAACAACCTTTTTCTTGGTCTTGAGCAACACACATAGAACAGATTCCGATTTCTTTCAAACGATGCCTCTTTTCCTTTAGGAACAGAAGAATGGCCTGTTATCATAGGTGCATAGATTTCAAATTGGTACTGGCTCCATCCTTTGCTGATAACAAAAACAACATTGTCGTATTCTTCACCTTTTACACCATGTTCTGTTGAAAATCGTGCATCTGGGTATAGGAAATCTCTAACAGCGATAAATTGCGCATAATCCAGCTGCAAAAAATGTTGAATTGTAGCCTCTGATGTATACATTGTTTCCGGAGAATCCTTATAGAGTCGATACCATCCTTCCACTTTAGGCGGAATGGGTATCAATTGACTATGAACGATTGCCTCAAAAACATCAATAGCTTTTCGGGTGCGAACTTCTGTTAGCTGGTTATACAACTTTTTCCATTTGGTTTTTTCGGATTTTTTGGTAATTGGATATCGTTTGATTCCGAGCGTGTCAAAGAGCAATTGGGTATTCGAGGTTTCTAGTGCTTGATATATGGGTTCAACCGTATCAGCAAAGAAAATAAGAAAAGGATCTTCCTTATTACGCAACCCATCGTTCAGTATGTCCAAAAGTTGCTCGTAGCCTTGTTGGGAAGCAAGGACTTTGTGCGTAATCATCAGCACTTTAAGATCTTCGTCGGCGGGTGTGCTCTGTTCAATTTTTCTTCTGATATTGTTTAGCCTTACCCTCAACTCGTCCGCTGGTAATTCGTTTTTGAAATTGCGTTCTGTGCGACGAATTCCCATAAAATCATCACACGTAATCACCAAAGCTTCACCGTTAAATCCATCAATTGCTGATTTTTGCGGCAATTCAGGGCGGATATCATTTAGAAGTTGAACAATCCTTGGTGCAGATCTGAAATTAGATCCCTTCTTTATTACCGCGATGTTATCGTGTTCAATTTCTCCACAAGCTTTGTTCGACTGATAAATGGTCTGCCAAGCGTCGCCGAAAAAGCCAAACTGAGGTCCAACACCTTTCGCTATAAAAAACTCAATGAAGCGATCAATAATAGGCTTATAGGAGTCTTGGTATTCATCAATCAGTATCAAAGGGTATTTATCCGCAAATACGCGGCGGAATTTAGCGTTATCCAGAAGCAAGCAGAAAAGCCTTAGAACATCGTCATGATAAAGGTACTGAATACCATTTTCTTTGTGGCGATGTCCCAAAGTATATGCAACTTCGCAGACTTGATAAAAATCACCTTCGTCTGGTAGATAATCAGGGTTTGTTGTGACAGCATCAATCAAAGTGCTCTGATACTGTTTGATGGCATTCCATGCAAACGCGTGAATTGTGGAAGGAAGAATAAATGAATCTTTTGCAAGTCTTTCGGCAATTACATCTACGGCCGCATTTGTATATGTAATACAGACCACATTTTGTTTCTTTCGGTTGTAGTCAGACCATTTATTTGCTTGTATCCATTCAATGGCTCGATTCAGAGAGTAAGTTTTGCCAGAGCCCGCACCAGCTTCAACACGGAAACTATGTCCTGACTTAAGTGTTTCAATAATCTGCGCATCAACCTTATCAGCTTCTGCTTTTGCAAGATCGTAATTTGTACTAATATACTCTCCATCCATGAACTGGCACCTCCTTACTCAAGAACTCTTTGGTCATTCAACCATTTCAATCCAGATTTTATGTAATTAGGAACACAATAATCAGAATATTTGTAAATCAAATCGAGTGCAAAATCAGTTTTACTCTTGCCCTTAAATTCAAGCTTCTTCTCGCTTGTTTTATTGCCTAAATTGTAATGCTTTCGATTGACGTTACGAATTGCTTCTTCCAAGGAATGTCCACATAATCCCATTTCAGTAGTTTGGAACTCGATATGGCATTTTCCTCTGGTTTTGTCATCCGCGGTCATCGCTATAATTTCGGAAAGGTCAATTTTTGAGGTGTCATCATCTGGTAGTCCTTTGTTTTTACGAATCCACCACTTTATTGTTTCGTTAGATGTCGTCTCGCCTTCGCTAACCACTACCGACTTTCTTACGATCTTTCCGCTTTTTCCTTTTCGATCTGCTACAGAATCCAGATCAGTAAGGATTAGACAAGGCACTCCTAAAAAATCAATAAAAGGAATAAACTTGTGCGCATAAGCTCCGCCAATTTCAATTAACGCATAATACTGCGCAGATAACGGATGCTTGCGGACACCAAACACTCCGGAAGATTCGCACTTCCCGATCATATCTGGCAGCAGCAAACGCTCGGATGCACCTTCGACAAAAATTGCTTTATCTGCAAAGAACAGATCACATCTCGTCAAAGTCAAATACTTCCTGATAAAATCCACATTATCAGGGTTAGCTTCTACAAAGGTGTTCAAGTTTTTATATATAACACCGGTGTTAGATTTTTGTGCGTATCGAATCTTTGCAAACTCTGTGTTGTTTGCTATATGAGCGGAATGAGAGGTTAGAAAAGTCTGTATTTGGATAGTAGATAGCTTGCCGAGAAACTTTTCTAAATACGCCGCAAAAGCAGTCTGCATTTGCGGATGCATGTGAGATTCGGGCTCTTCAATAAAGAGCAGCGGTACACATGCAACACCACGCTTTTCGATATCTTTGGCAAATGCAGCAAGAAGGAACTGCATTTTGATTAGATTTTTATAGCCAAGACCATTGTGAGAACTTGGTAAACTTTCGTTTGCTGTACCAGAGATATACGATAGCTTGGTATGATTCTTGATCTGATCGTCAATGCTGAGCTGAGTTGTAACCCCAAGCCTTAATTCCTCTATGTTGGGATAACCAAAGCCGATAGAACTGTCTACAACGGAACTCAGAATTTCATCACTTTGTTTTTGAACATCTTTATTGGCTTTCTCAACTATTTTACGCAACTTCTTGATTTCTTCGGCAACGTCTGGATCCAGCTCTGCTTCACTCGTATCAAAGAAGCCAGAGATTAGAAAGCTAAGAGAATTGTTATGTGTATCATCTTCACCAAGAACTCGTTCTGCAGGAATTGCATGGAAAGGGAATAAATCATGTAATTCCTTTTGGCTTTTTACCTGCTTGTCCTCCGGATTATTTGGGTTGATGGCATATACAGTTAATCCAAACAATTTGCCAAAATTATCGGCAAGTACCTTATGAGCTTCTTTACTTGGTAAAAAAGCCCCGTCTTTATAATAGTTGCTTTCCAAAAGTGCCCACAAGGTTTTTTCATCAGTTTTTAGGCGATACTCCGCACGAATCAAAGCAGTTGTCGTATCCACATCGACATCAATGATAAAGGGTGACAAAGCGCCCAAGTTATCATCTGGGTTGTCTAACGAATAGTCTACCAGGAAGTCTATGGAAATAACTTCAATCTGCTTACATAGTTCATCATAAGAGATCTTTTTCTCCATAAACAACGCAATTTTAGCGTAGAAATCTTCTCGTCTTAGTAATGGATAATCATCGAAAGATATGGGCGATCCATCCAACACATTTCCAATACACGAAAAACACGATGTTTTGGCAGTGTTGTTTCTGCCTACAATTAAGGTCGTTTTGGGATCTATTTCCAACTCGGCATCAATAAGCAATCTGTAATTTTTAATTCTGATTTTCGACAGAAGCATATCGTGATGTTCTCCTTTCTAGTTGTTGCTTGAAAACGATAGTCGCCTTGTGAATCATACATTACTACTCCTTCGCGCTCTACGATATCCCCATGATTTGCCGAGACGGATTTTTTTCAGCACACCATCTTCGACCAGTTTTGCAAGTATGCGATTGGCAGTTGCCGAGGATACCTCAAACAGCTCGCGCACATCCGCGTTGGTAATCGTATCGTTCGTTTTCATGAAACGCTCAATCTCATATTGGCGTTTTTCGTCCGTAGTCATCGGCTCATCATCGGTCACCACTTCCATGAGCGCCTCTTTGATAGCCGACAGCATAAAACTGATGAATACGGTGGATTCGCCTTCGGCGTTTGAGCGATTGATGGCGGCGTAATATTCCTCTTGGCGATCGTGAATGATGGACTCGATCGGCAACCACGCAAACAGCGGTTTCCACTTCGTTAACAACAATGTGTGCCACAATCGACCGATACGACCGTTGCCGTCCGCAAACGGATGGATCAATTCAAATTCATAATGGAATACACAGCTTTTGATCAACATATGCACATCGCTTTCTGCCGTCCATTCGAGCAATTCCGTGACGAGTTTCGGAACGAAATCGGGAAGTGTTCCGAAATGCAGGATGCGCCCTTGTTTGTCGACAACGCCGACGGGACCCGATCGGAAATAACCGGACTCTTCCACAAGACCTCTCGTCATGATGCCGTGTGCTGTGAGCAGATCGTCCACTGAAAAGGGGTTCAGTTCTTCCATACGATCATAAATCTCATACGCATTTTTCACTTCCGCCACATCTTTGGGCGGAGCAAGAACACGCTTGCCGTTCAAAACAGCCGTGACCTGATCAAGGCTCAATGTATTTTGTTCGATGGCAAGCGAAGAGTAGATCGTGCGAATGCGGTTGGTGCGTCGAAGTGTCGGGTTCGTGGTCAACCCCGACACAGCGGTTACCTGACCGACAAGCTCGGCGATTTCGGCGGTTTCTCTCAATATCGCCGTTGTAATGGTAAACGGTGGTTTTTTATGATTCATACACAACACCTCTGAAGATAGTATAACACTTCATCGATCATTTATCAAGTGTAAATGATCGATGAAGTGAGCGATGAACATATGATAGATGGTTGCGTTTGTCAAAATCAAATATTACATCAATCAACTGTGTTATACCCTATTATACCCCCTGAATGTTTTTGCGAAAGGGGTATAACAGGTGATAACACAAATCAACTTGGTTGGAATCGAAATGAAGATACATAATTCTTGCTATTATATCTCCGGAATTTGCTTTTGGGATTCCGTAAATTGTATAATAAAAAGGGGCAGGGAGTGATCCCTGCTCCTTTCATTTCAATATTAAGGCATATTAAAAAGGAGTGTTCTTATGTCAAACCAAAAATATTCTGCAGAACTGATTCAAAAGTGTTGTGAGGACTATCGAGCGGGAGTTTCCGTTGCTACTATTTGCAAGGAGACAGGAGCGTCCCGAAGCAGTGTTTATGCTTGGATCGCTGAACTTGGCGACAACGACCCTGTAGACTTTACATACAAAAAGAGTCTGGCACATCTTCGCAAAAAATACGAAAAGGCTTTGCAGATTATCGATATTTTGAAAGCGGTGGATTGTACCGTTTCTGCCCCTTTGCGTGAGCGGCTGTACGCACTTGAAAAATTGCAAGATTCATACAGTATCCGCGTGCTGTGTGAGGCGCTTGAAGTGGATCGCGGCACATTTTATAATCATTTGAGGAGAAATAAAAAGGGGAATACGGAATTTTCCGAAAGGAAACGAGACCTTACAGAAATGATTTTAGAAATATATAACGATAGTCGTGGCGTGTACGGAAGAGATAAGATTCATGCTATTTTACAACAGCGCGGTATCACGACCAGTCCGCAGACTGTTGCAAAAATTATGCGTGAACAGGGCATCACCAGTATGCGTTCAACTGCCAAAAAAGACTATTATGCATGGAGGAAAATGCATGAAACCAATAATGTTTTGCGGCAACACTTCACATTTGACAAACCGAATACGGTATGGGTGGGCGACTGCACGCAAATCAATTTGTTTCAACGGAAATATTACATTTGTGCGATTGTAGATCTGTTTTCAAGAAAAGTTGTAGCTTATAAGGTTTCCCAACGTCCCAGCACACGGTTGGTGACAGATACATTCAAAATGGCATACGCCGAACGCAACCCCGAACCTGGACTGATTTTTCATTCTGACCAAGGGTGTCAGTACACATCTCAAGCGTATCGCACACTGATGCAAAGTCTTGGTGTGGTGCAATCTTTTTCAAAGAAAGGCACACCACACGACAACGCGGTGATTGAATCGTTTTTTGCGACATTGAAGCAAGAAGAGTTGTATCGGGAGAACTATCATTCAGAAGTGGAATTCAAACAACGCTTAAAAGAGTATATTGAAAAGTACAATTTTGAGCGTCCTCACAGAACAAACAAAAACCTCTCCCCGGATCAAAAAGAACGCGCCTACTACGCAAAAGCGGCGTCTTCTTGTCCAGCTTGAGGTGTGTAAAAACAAGGACTTTTTGAGTTTTAGGTTTCGATTTGAGGCGTTTTGGGTTTTGGTGTCCAGTTTGATTTTATCATGTGAATGCTTAGAAATAGCTTTGTAGAGCCAAAAAAAATTAGGAGCCATTTCCACAGTCCAGTTTGACTGTTCGGAAATGGCTCCTAGTTCACATGAGGCGTCGGTCGTAAATAGATACGAACCCCTGACCTTGATCAAGGTCTTAGAAATGGCTCTGTATCAACGTTTCTGAACAATCAAGTCGCTCGGAAGCGGGATTTTTTATTGAAAAGTCGGAGGCCAAGCGGTCTTAGGAAGACA
>JAZRTC010000084.1:0-10544 GCA_045651865.1 Acutalibacteraceae bacterium | reverse complement strand
TTCGCTGGAATGTTAAAACTCCGTTTGACTTTTTCTGTCCCCAACCTCCTTTTTTATTGATGGTTTTATTTTATATACCTTCAGAAAAATACACACCGTTCTCCAGTGCTTCCAGCATCACGGTTGCGCTGCTGCTGTTGGTGGCAAGCGGGATGCGTTGCACATCGCACAAACGGAGCAGGGCAGAGACATCGGGTTCGTGAGGCTGTGCGGTCAGAGGGTCGCGCAGGAAAATGATCAGGTCGAGTTGTCCGTCGGCGAGCATCGCACCGATCTGCTGATCACCGCCGAGCGGGCCGCTTTTCATACGGTGAATGGTCAGACCCGTCTCACCCATAATCAGTGTACCCGTCGTACCGGTTGCATACAGCTCATGATGAGCCAGCACATCTTTATAGGTTTTGGCAATCTCGATAATCTCATTTTTCTTTTTATCGTGTGCAATCAGCGCGATTTTCATAATAACGCCCCCTTTTTATATTCGAAGACAAAATTATATCACAATATTTTACAGATTGCAACATTTGAATAGAGGAGCAGAATGGTATAAAAGAAAAAACGACTTGTCGAAACAAGTCGTTTTCTGGCCCGCCCGGAGGGATTCGAACCCCCGGCCTTTGGAATCGGAATCCACTGCGATATCCAGCTTCGCCACGGGCGGATATAATGCACTTATTATAACTTGAGTTCTTCGTTTTTTCAAGTCCTTTTTTTGAAGATTTCAGTCGAAAAAGTTATAAAAGGAAATATACAGAAAATACATTGAAGGGATTGACAATTTTCGAAGATATGGTAAAATAGATACAATTATAAGTATGTAAATGCGGAAGTATAAATAAAAGGAGAAGCACCATGGGTAATACGGCAAAAGAAAAAGATTATCTGGAAATTGATCCGATTCAACTGCTCAAGGCACTTTGGAAGCGTGCTTGGATCATTATTCTCACTATGATTATATGCGGTAGCGGTATGTTCTGCTATACAAAGTTTATTGTGCCTGAAAAGTTTACCGCCAAAGCGATGCTGTATGTCAATAACTCATCGATCAGTATCGGTAGCGCCTCGGTGAATATCTCGTCCGGCGAGATTGCAGCAAGAAAAAGTCTTGTTGATGCCTATATTGTCATTTTAGGGAGCCGTTCGGTTATTAACGAGGTTATCGCTCAGACGGGTCTTCCGTATAATTATACCAATGTAAAAGGTATGATTTCGGCTGAATCGGTAGATTCGACAGAAATCTTTGAAATTCGTGTAACGACCTACGATCCAAACGAAGCAGAGCTTATCGCCAACGCGATTTGTCGTGTGCTTCCTGAAAAAATCCAGGATATCGTGGCCGGCAGCTCGGCGCGTGTGGTGGATTATGCGGAAGTTCCTACCAAAAAAAGCGCTCCCAATGTTACCAACAAAACCGCGCTCGGTCTTATGATCGGCTTTTTGTTGAGTGCCGGCGGTATTTTAATTGCCGAAATGTTGGATCAGTATATCCGTTCCGAGGAATATCTGCTTCAGACCTTCTCGGATATCCCAGTGCTGGCGATCATTCCTGATTTGGATGAGAGCACAGTGAAAAGCGGCGATTATTATTACTACAGCAGTTCGAGGAAAGGGGAGTAATTGCTTATGGCGAAGTTAAAACGCAACCCTTCCTCTGAAAAAAATCACTTCGGTAAAGAGCTGAGCTTTGCAGCTTCGGAAGCTTTTAAACTTCTTCGTACCAATTTGATGTTTTTTGCACCGGAAGGAAACGGCCGTGTGATCGGCATCACCAGTTCCACGGTCAGTGAGGGCAAAAGTACAACATCCATTAACCTGGCATATGCGCTTGCAGAGTCGGGGAAAAAGGTTGTACTGATCGAATGTGATATGCGCCGTCCGACAATCGCAAGGCGTTTGCGGTTTGACGGAACTCCCGGCCTTTCCAATCTGATCGTCGGTCGTGCGGCACCGTCGGATGTGTTGCGTACCTCGACGATTCATGAAAACCTCTCGGTTATCCCTGCGGGTGATATACCGCCCAACCCTTCTGAGCTTCTCGGTTCAGAGCGGATGCGTATGACAATTGAATCACTGGCGGCAGATTATGAGTTTGTGCTGATTGATCTGCCTCCTGTTACGGTGGTTTCGGATGCACTTGTTGCGGCAAATCTGTTGGACGGAATCCTTGTGGTTGTCCGTCAGGGTGTATGCACGCGTCACGCTTTGCATGAAACTATGCGCCAGCTTCAGGTTGTCAGTGATAAGATCCTCGGCTTTGTGTATACTTGTGCTGATGACGAGAAAAAGGGGTATTACCGTAAAAAGTATTACAAACGCGGTTACAGCCATAGTTATGCCGATAGCCGTGTTTCCCATAGCGACACTTACTCAGCGGATAAGTTATGAGTAAACGGCGTTCTGTTTTTCTGGCGCTCGCGGTGCTGTGTCTGGCACTTGCGGGGATATGTGCGTATGTTGTGTTTTCGTCTTTGCGCACACCTTCGACACAGCAGGAGGCTCCGCCCAAAACCACGGCGACCACTGCTTCTGCAACACAAGCGGAGACAATAACAACTACGACAACTGCTCCGTATATCAGTCCTGTGGATTTTCAATCCCTGCAGCAGAAAAATCCGGATATTTACGGTTGGATCCGTATAGACGGCACACCGGTCGATTATCCGATTGTGCAGAGTCCGACCGATGACTCCTTTTATCTGGATCACGACAGTGATGGGCAGTATAATATCAACGGCGCGATTTTTTCGGAACATCAATATAATTCCACGGACTTTTCGGATGCGGTGACAGTGCTTTATGGGCACAATATGGCGTCCGGTGAAATGTTCGGAGAATTCCAGTCGTTGTACTGGGATCGCGAGTTTTTGTTGGAAAATGATGATATTACAGTCTATCTTCCGGATCGCGAATTGCATTTTCAGATCTTCGCCGCTCTTCCGTACAGTCGGTTGCATCTTTTGTACTATTATCAGACCGAAAAAAAATCCGCATTTGATCTGTTGATCAACGATATTTACGCTACAAGAAAGCTTAGTGCTGTGTTGATCGAGGAGCGAAAACCTGTTTTCGGTGATCAGGTGCTGGTGTTGTCAACCTGCTTGTCCGGTGATAACCGTTATCGGTATCTGGTAATCGGGGTTTGTAAAGATAATACCTGATAAATATCAGCTATTATAAATGTATTTTGTATCTTAAGGAAAGGATGATTCCTGATGAAAAAATGTTTGACAATGTTGATGGCGCTTGTGATGGTCGTCGCGATGATGTTGCCTGTTTCGGCTGCAAAGAGCGATTTCGTTCCCAGCGCTGAAGTGAAACCTGCTCCCGGTGTTGTGGAAAAACCCACCGAGGATGGCACTCCTGCGATCGGTCAGATCGTTATGCCTGACGGCACAGTGATCCCTGTCCCCGGCACGGAAATCATCATTACGCCTCTCGCGGGTGCGGATGATGCGGAAAAACCCTCTACGACCGAAGCGCTTAAAGATGCTTATGAGAGTGTCGAAAACGCGGAAAATCTCGAAGACATTGTCGATCTTGACGAGTGGATCGAAGACGGTATTGATCCCGATGACCTCGTAATCAGCGATATCTTCCATGTTGACCTGGATGAGTACAAGGATAAGCTTGATGAGGGCGGCGAATTTGAGATCACCTTCGAAGTGGACGGCGATGTGGTCGGCGTTCTTGTTTATATCGACGGCGAATGGGTCGTTCTTCCCAAAGATAAGTTCATCGATAACGGTGACGGCACCTACACACTGAAGCTCTCGCAGTCTTGCGTTGTGGCATTCGTGAAAAATGCAGGTTCCGTGGATGTGGATCCCGAGAAACCCGGTGTCTCCTCTCCGACTACCGGCGATATGACCGTGCTGTATGTCCTGATGGGCTCGGCGCTTGTGTTGGCGGCTGCATTCTTTGCTCTTGCTGCAAAGAAACAAAAGGCGTAATCGAAATCTATGAGAAGAACATTCCGTCTTTCTAAAAGAAGAATTCTTGCTGTTGCAGTGTCGCTGTTGGCGATCACAGCGATTGTTCTGCTTTTGTTTGCATTGAAATATTGGGAGAACCGCGGTGGGCAAACGCCTCCCGCGGTCGATCCGTCGTCGCCGAATGATCGTGCGGAGATTTATGTGGACGGAGAAAAATACGCACAGAATGAACAGGTTGAAGCGGTGCTGTTTTTGGGTATTGACTCGTATGAAACAGCGTTGACAGATACCTATATGAACGGACAGCAGGCGGATTTGCTGATGCTTCTTGTGCTGAATCATCAATCTCGTTCGTATACCGTTCTTCAGATCAACCGTGATACGATTGCTTCGTTCCAGACGCTCGGCGTTACGGGTGAAAACGGAGGAACAACGACCGCGCAGATTGCGTTGTCGCATGCGTACGGAACGGGTGCAAATGACAGCTCCCGCAACACAACCAAGGCTGTTTCCAACCTTCTTTACGGCGTGGATATTTCGCATTTTGCCACCATTCGCATGGATGCGATTTCCGTTCTGAACGACGCTGTTGGCGGGGTAGAGCTGGAACTTCTGGACGATTTCAGCTCTCTTGATCCTTCGTTTGTGAAGGGTGCTACCGTTACGCTGAAGGGTGAGAATGCCACGGCGTATGTGCAATACCGCGGACAACTGGAGAATAACACCAATATCAGCCGTATGCAGCGGCAGCGGCAATATATTTCTGCTTGGTCTTCTCAGCTCAAAAATGCGCTTGAGAGTGATGATTCGTTTGTGTCTTCGGTTGCGCTGGATATTGCAGACAGTCTGATTACCGATTTGTCGGTGGATCAGATGAATGCTTTGGGAGAGTATTTTACGGAGTACAGATCCGATGGGATCGCAGAGGTCGTCGGTGAATCCGTAATGGGTGACGAATTTATGGAATTTCATGTAGACGAAGATGCTCTTCAAAAGCAGGTTTTGAATCTGTTTTATACAAAAATTGATTAAGTGTATAAAAATTGCCGCCACGAGCGTATCGCGGCGGCAATTTTTGTAAATCGGAGCTGATAACTATGAGGATTGATACATTGCTTGATACCGGCACAAGGATGCTGTCTTTTGAAGTATTCCCGCCGAAACCCGATGCCAATGTTGAGCCGATTCAACAGGCGATCGATGCCATTGCCGATATGAAGTCGGCGTTTATGAGCGTGACCTACGGTGCCGGCGGCGGTAATTCTAAAAATACGGTTGAAATTGCACGCGGGATTACACAAAAAGGTGTAACATCGCTTGCGCATTTAACTTGCATCGGTGCTACAAAAGCGGAAATCCATGAGCGCCTGAGTGAACTGAAAGCGGCAGGAATTGCAAATATTCTCGCTCTTCGCGGAGACCGCCCGAAGGATATGGCGGAGAATATTCACGGGGATTATCCGTATGCCGATTCTCTTGTGCGCGAAATCCGCGATTTCGGAGGCTTTTGCATCGGTGCGGCATGCTATCCCGAAGGACATGTAGAATGTCATGACCGTGCGCAGGATCTTGAGAATTTAAAGCGCAAGGTGGAAAGCGGATGTGATTTTCTGACAACGCAGATGTTTTTTGACAACAGTGTGTTGTATAGCTTTTTGTATCGCTTGCGGGATAAAGGGATTCAGATTCCCGTTCTTCCCGGCGTGATGCCTGTAACCAACAGCCGCCAGATTGCGCGGTCGTGTGAATTGTCGGGCACTTCGCTTCCTGCACGGTTTCGTATGATCGTGGATAAGTTCGGTGATAATCCTGCCGCAATGAAGCAGGCGGGCATTGCGTATGCAACCGAGCAGATTATTGATTTGTTTGCCAACGGTATTCCTGCTGTTCACCTGTATACCATGAACAAGCCTGATGTTGCCGCGGCGATTCTGTCCAATCTTTCGGAGATACTGAAATGAGCAGAAACCGTATTTGGGATGAAACCGTACGCTATCTTGGCGCAGAGGGCGCTGTACTGGATGGGGAGCTTCACACACTGATTTTACAAGCGATTGATCGTGTGGAGCAGGCGGCAAAAAAACAGCATTGTACCCATCGCGTCTCATGCCGTGTAACCGATAACGGCGTGTATTTAGGGCCCCGTTTTGTGATCAGCAAGCAATTGGCAAAGCATCTGCAAGGATGTGAAGAGGCGTTTCTGTTTGCCGCCACCTTGGGTGCAGAGGTCGATCGTCTGTTGCGTCGTGACACCGTTTCACAGCCTTCTTTGGCAGTGGCGGAGCAAGCGGCCGCCGCGGCAGTAATTGAGCAATATTGTGATGATATGTGCGCACAGCTTCAATCTTCGCTTGGCGGTTTGTATTGTCGGCCTCGTTTCAGTGCAGGGTACGGCGATTTTCCGCTCTCGGAGCAATCCATCATTTTACAAACACTGGATGCTCCGAAACGGATCGGCTTGACCTGCACCGATTCGTATATGATGACACCTGCCAAATCGGTCACAGCGGTGATCGGGATTTCTGCAGAACCGTCACGGTGTTATGCGCAAGGTTGCGCGTGCTGTTCCAAAACCGATTGCACATTCCGTCGGAAAACATAAAAAGCTGTTGCATAACGCAACAGCTTTTTCTTATGTGAAGGACGGACAATCCTCTTTCAGGGGACATTCATTGCATTTCGGAGACCGCGCACTGCATATATCTCGTCCAAAGAGGACAATGCGGTGACAAAACGCATTGCTTTCCTCAGGCGGAAGAAGTGCGCGCAACTGCATTTCAACCTTTTGGGGGTCAGTGCTGTCACACAGTTTCAGACGGTTGGCAATACGGATGCAGTGCGTATCAGCGACAACGCATCCTAAAACGCCGTATACATCGCCGCACACAAGGTTAGCGGTTTTTCTGCCAACACCGGGAAGCTTGGTCAGTTCTTCGATGGTAGAGGGGATTTCGCCGCCGTATTGCTCTGTGAGCATCCTGGCCATTGCAACAAGATCCTTGGCTTTGGTTTTGTAAAGTCCGCACGAACGGATGAGATCTTCCACCTCGCGCACATCGGCATTTGCCATTGCGTCGGCATCGGGAAAGCGCGCGAACAGGGCGGGGGTCACCAGATTGACGCGCGCATCGGTACATTGTGCGGATAAACGCACGGATACCAGAAGTTCAAATGCGGAATCGGCGGTCAGTGAACAGATCGCCTCGGGGTACAGTTGTTTTAAAGCTTCGACTGCTCGAATTGCCCGAAGCTGTTTTTTTGTCATCCTTGCCATAGGGATTCACCTCTTAAAAAGTGTAGCAGAAATCCGCAGGAATGTCAAATTCGTCAACAGAATAGGAATTGCAATGAGAAAACGGCTGAAAAGTACTGTCAAAATCAAGAAAAATGCAAATACCCCTTGACTATTTTGTCGTTTTTCTGTATAGTGGTATACAGTTTCCATATATAATTAATATATATGGGTGCATCTAAGGCAAAAACCATGAAGTCGGGAGAAGAGAACCTCCCCGCTAAGTCGTATACAGGCTCTGCCGCAGTCACGAATGCGATGACTGTGAAAAACCCTTTGCGGAGGGCAGCGCCCAAGGTACGGCGGTTTCACGGCCGATTGATGGCGAACTCGCTGTCCACGCGAAACTCTCAAGCACACAGCCTGCCTGTTTTTTGGCAGTGTGCGACCGCAAAGGGGGATGCATTGTCATGAAAGATATTATTACACTCAAAGACATCGCTGTATCATTCGACGGAGAACAGATACTGAAAGGGCTTAACCTCAGTATCCGTGACGGAGAATTTGTCACCCTGCTGGGCCCTTCGGGCTGCGGCAAGACGACAACGCTGCGCATTATCGCAGGCTTCGTGACTCCCGATCACGGCGATGTCTTTTTTGGCGATCAACGCGTCAACGATGTGCCGGCACATAAGCGCCATGTCAACACGATTTTTCAGCGGTATGCACTGTTTCCGCATATGAATGTGTTTGACAATGTGGCATTCGGTATGCGCGTGCAGAAAAAGAGCAAGGACGAAATCAAAAAGACCGTGGACGAAATGCTGACGCTTGTCAACCTTAAAGGATATGAAAAGCGCCATGTCACCACATTGTCCGGCGGTCAACAGCAACGCGTCGCAATCGCACGCGCGCTTGCGAACAAGCCGACCGTTCTGCTTCTTGATGAACCGCTTGCCGCACTGGATCTTAAGCTTCGCAAGGAAATGCAGGTGGAACTGAAAAATATTCAGAAGAGCCTGGGTATCACCTTCATTTATGTTACACACGATCAGGAAGAGGCACTCACAATGTCGGATACGGTCGTTGTAATGGACCACGGCCGCATTCAGCAGATCGGTACTCCGATGGATATTTATAACGAGCCGCAGAATGCGTTTGTGGCGGATTTTATCGGCGAGAGCAATATTTTCGACGGTATTATGCGCGAGGACCGCGTGGTGGAATATTTCGGCAAGATCATCCCGTGCGTGGACAGCGGCTTTGGAAAAGATGAGCTTGTCGATGTGGTGATCCGTCCCGAGGATGTGGAGCTTGTTGCCCCTGAAAAGGGTCAGCTTTACGGCACAGTGACCTCGCTGATTTTCAAAGGCGTTCATTATGAGATGAATGTGGAAGCCTGCGGCTTCAGCTGGCTGGTGCACAGCACGAAAATGGAGCCTGTCGGTACACAGGTCGGCATTTGTGTGGATCCTGAAAATATTCAGATCATGCGCAAGCAGGAGGCTGTGTGTGATGACGAATAAGAAAAACACGCTTCTTGCCGGACCGTATCTCGTCTGGGCAATCGGGTTTATCGTGTTGCCGCTGTTCACAATCGTGTATTATGCGTTCACGGATAAAGCACACCGCTTCACATTTGACAACATCGTCAATGCGGTGACGGACCCTGCCAATCTCAAAGCACTCGGTATGACGCTGTTGCTGGCGACTCTGGCAACGGCGATTTGCCTGCTTTTAGCGTATCCTCTTGCGCTTTGCCTGACCAAATTGCGTCTTAAGCGCAAAAATTCCATTATCTTTTTGTTTATCCTCCCGATGTGGATGAACTTTATGCTCCAGATGGTGGCAATCAATGTGATTCTGGAAGACAACGGTATTCTCAACCTCTTGCTTTCGGCACTCGGACTGCCGTCGGTGCATATCGCCAATACCTTCGGCGCCATTCTGATCGGTATGGTGTATGACTATTTTCCGTTTATGCTGTTGCCGATTTTCAACAATGTGTCCTGCCTTGATAAAGACCTTGTCAATGCCTCGCACGACCTCGGCGCCAACAGTGTCAGCACCTTTTTTAAGGTCACACTGCCGCTGTCTCTGCCGGGCGTGATCAGTGGCATCACCATGGTGTTTATGCCCGCGATCTCCGATTTTGCGATTGCCGAGATGCTCGGCGGCGGTAAGATCATGCTCATCGGCAATGTCGTGGAAATGAGCTTTACAAAGGGACAGTATTATCAGGGCTCCGGCCTCGCACTCCTTCTGATGGTGTTTGTGCTTGTCAGCTCGTTCATCACGGATAAGGATGCCGACGGGGAAGGAGGTGCCTTGCTGCCGTGAAAAAACTCGGATCTGCCCTTCGGGGACTGTACATTGCTTTGATCTTTTTGTTTTTGTATGCGCCCGTGGCACTGATGATTGTGCTGTCGTTCAACGAAACACGCTCGGCTTATCACTGGGGAGGCTTCTCCTTTGTGAAATACGAGGCACTGTTCAGCAACGACACGATTATGGAAGCAATGGGCACAACGCTGGTGCTGGGGCTTTCTGCTGCCGCAATCGCCACCTTGATCGGCATTCTTGTCTGTATCGGTATGATGGCGATGAGCAAACGCATGCAGGGCGTTGTGACCACGACGGCGAACATTCCGCTTCTCAATGCGGATATCGTGACGGGTATCGCTTTGATGCTGTTCTTTGCGGGTATTGGACTGCGTATGAGCAATGTGACGCTCATAGTATCCCATGTGACATTGGTGCTGCCGTATGTGGTGCTCAATGTCTCCTCCAAGCTCCGCCAATTTGATATGAGTATCTATCACGCGGCACTCGATCTCGGCGCTTCGCCTGTCAAGGCGTTTTTTAAGGTCGTGTTGCCCGACATTTTCCCCGGTGTGTTTGCGGGCTTTCTGCTGGCACTCACCATTTCGTTTGATGATTTTACCATCACCTATTTCACCAAGGGACAGGGACTCAACACCTTGTCCACGATGATCTACACCAACCGCATCCGCGGTATCCTGCCTGAATATTATGCGCTGTCGGCGCTGATGTTTGTGGCAATCCTGTCGCTGATTCTGATTGTGCAGGTCATCAATATGCGCTCCGCACCCGATACAAAGTCGAAAAAATCGGAGCGTGATCTGACATAGTTTCGTAAGGAAAGGGATTGAAAAATGAAAAAAATGGTTCGGATCGGAAAACGCGCGGCAGCGGTGCTGACGGCAACCGTGCTGGTTTTGATGCTTTGTGTGTCGTTCACGGGGTGTTCGGCAAAGGAAACGCTGTATCTGTTCAACTACGGCGATTATATCTGCCCCGATGTGTATGACTTGTTTGAGAAAGAAACAGGAATCCGTGTGGTGTATGATGAATACGCG
>JAZRTC010000083.1:0-21713 GCA_045651865.1 Acutalibacteraceae bacterium | reverse complement strand
GGTGCTTAACGGCGATGCGGTCAGCACCTATCGCGATATCACCTCGCTGTGTATCCGTGTGCCGCGTGTAGTTACGGGATGCGCAGACCGCTTGTTGCCGTATATCGAAACGGACAGCGGATTGTGCGGAATGTTGCTTTGCGGCGCGCCTGCCTGCGGCAAAACGACCATGCTTCGGGATCTGGCGCAGACATTGTCTGCGCGCTACCGCATTGCACTTGTTGACGAGCGGCATGAGTTGTCACACGGGGATCTGACCGCGTGTGATGTGCTGATCGGCTGTCCCAAGGCAGTCGGGATTTTGCAGGCGGTGCGGACATTGGCGCCTGATGCCGTGTTTGCCGACGAGATCGGTGATGCGGCGGAATGGCAAGCGGTCGCGCAAAGCGTGTACAGCGGTGTGCCTGTGATCGCGTCGGTGCACGCGTCGTGTACGCGGGAGCTGGCGGCGCGGGAGGATATCGTGCGGGTACTCAGACACGGCGGCTTTGCACATGCGGCGTTTTTGCCGCCGCGCACAACACCGCATGCATCTCTGATAATACGAAAGGCGGCGGAGCTGTTTGAAGATACTGGGTGCCATATTGATCACACTGGCGTGTGCGGGGATCGGTCTGGCGGAGGTGCATCGCCTGACGGCAGCACAACGCCTGTGGCAGGACTGGGTGCGGTTGCTTTCTCACCTGCACACGGAGCTTCGCTACACCGTCCGTCCGATGCAGGAGATGTTCGCCGCATTGGATAAACGCGGGTATCCCGCGCTTGGCTGGCTTGCGGAGTTTGTATCACCGACCGAGGTGATGCACATGCCGCGTACACTGTCCGCGGATGAGGCGGAATTTGCCAAGGGTTTTTTCGGGTTTATCGGAGCCAGCGATCTGGACGGACAACTTGCCCATATCGCGCAGTATACCGAGCGGGCAAAGGAGCAGCTGGAAGCGGCATCCGACCGCCGTCAACGCCTTGCGCGGGTGTATCTCTCGACGGCGATGTGTGCGGGGCTTTGCATCGGTATTGTCATGCTTTAGGAGGAATGTAAGGGTGGATGTGGATCTGATTTTCAAGATTGCCGCCATCGGGATCATCGTGGCGGTGCTCAATCAAGTGCTGATCCGTTCGGGTCGTGAGGAGCAGGCGATGCTGACAACGCTGGCGGGTCTGATCGTGGTGCTGACCATCGTTGTGACGGAGATCAGTGCGTTGTTTGAAACGGTCAAATCCGCGTTCGGACTGTGAGGTGCGGTATGACGGTGTGGATGGTTGTAGGCGTGTCGCTTACGGCGGCGGTGTTCGCGCTGACGCTTCGGCAGACCCAACCTGCGTATGCAACGCTTCTGGTACTGTCGGCGGGTGTGGTATTGCTGTTTTGGACGCTTTCGGAGCTTGTGCCGCTTGTCGGTCGGGTCAGCGCCTTGTTTGACAACGGTGTGATCGACAGTCGCTATACCACTGTTCTTCTCAAGGCTCTCGCGATTGCGTTGCTCACCCAGACGGCGGCGGATATCTGCCGCGACGCAGGAGAAACGGCTCTTGCATCAAAAGCGGAACTCGGCGGACAGGTCTTGCTTCTTCTGTGCGGATTACCGCTGTTTGAATATGCCGTGTCGCTTCTGGAGGGGATCATTCATTCACAGGCGGTGGTGCCGTGAAACGGATTGCTATTGCCGTCACGGCGCTTATACTTTTGGTGTTGTTATCGGGATCGGTCAGCGCACAGTCGGCGCAGGAGCTGTATGAGCAACAGCTGGAAGCGAGCGGGGCAGGGGAGCTGTATTCGCTTTTGCCCGACGAGACACAGGCATTGCTTCGCCGCATCGGCGTGGACGGGCTGTCTGTGGATGCGGCACTGTCGATGACCCCGCAAACGGTGTTGTCGACACTTCACGATCTGTTCCGCGAGGAAAGCACGGCGCCGTTTACGGCGGCAACGCTGTTGCTCGGTGTACTGTTGCTTCTCGGATTTTTTGAGGCGCTTCAGCCTGCAAGCGGTGAGCGGTCGGCAATGTTCCGTGCGGTTTGTGTGCTGGCGGCGGTCACACCGCTTCTGATACCGCTGTGGCAGACGATGCAACGCACCTTAGCGGCAACGGACAGCGCCTCGGTGTTTTTACTCAGCTTTGCGCCGGTGTATGCCGCGATGCTGGTGGCAAGCGGCGGCACGGTGACTGCCCTATCTTTTCAGACAGTCATGCTTGCCGCCGCCCAAGGCATCGGGATGCTTGTAGGACAGGTGATTGTGCCGCTTTGCTTTGTGTCGCTCGCATTCGGTGTGACAGGTGCAATGGATCCTGCGCATCGCCTGACGGGCATCGGCACAATGGTGAGCAAGATCAACACCTGGATGATGACGGTGTCACTGATGATCTTTGTGGCGCTCTTGTCCTTCCAGAGTATTCTGGCGGCAGGGGCGGATACAGTGGGCGGACGGATGCTTCGTTTCTCGGTGGCGGGATTTGTACCGATCGTCGGCGGATCGTTGTCCGAAGCGCTGTATACGGTGCAGGGATGCTTGTCGGCGTTGCGCGGAACGGTCGGTGGCTTTGGTGTGCTGTGCACGGTGTGCATCGTGCTTCCGACATTGCTGGAATGTGTGTTATGGGATATATTGCTGTTTTTGGTGAAGATCACGGCGGAGTTGTTTTCCTTTCAGAGTATTGCGGCGGTGGCGGGAGTTCTCAAAGGTGTGATGAAAACACTGATCGCCGTGTTGTCCTCGACGGGCTTGTTGCTGATTATATCCCTGACACTGGTGACAATGGGGGTGGGTGCAAGATGAGCGTGCTTCAGGAGTGGGCGGCGGCGATGTGCGGCATCGGCGTCGGATGTGCGGTGCTGTCGATGCTGTGTCCGGCGGGAAGGATGCGGCGCGTGTTCGGAGTGCTGACGGCGGTGCTGTTTCTGTGCTGTATGCTGTCGCCTGTGAAAGCGCTGGTCGGTCTGGCAACGGAGCTGTTTTCTTTGCCTGAGGAAACGGAGGTCTCGCTTGAATTGTCGGATAAGGTCAATGAACAGGCAGAGTCGGTCTTGACGCAGACCTTGCTCCGCGATGCCGATGAGCGGGTCGGCGATATCGCAACAGTAAAAAAGGTGACACTGTGTCGGGATAAAACGCGGACAGACCGCATATATATTGAGCGGGTGCGGGTGACGCTTGACCGTGAGGATATGGCGGTTGCGTCCGCGGTGCGCAAGACTTTAGAGCAAGCGTGGGGTGTTCCTGTGGAGGTGTATTATGTCCGATGAATTTATGAAACGGTTGCGGGAACGGTTTGCGACCGGACGGGGATACCGATGGATCGTGGTGTTCGGTATTGCAGGAATGCTGCTGATCGGCATATCCACCCTTTGGGAGCAGAAACCGACAGCACCGCAGACAGAGACGACGGACACGGCACAATACATCGCGCAGATGGAAGAACGCCTCGAACAGATGGTGTCGTCTGTGCACGGCGCAGGGCGCGCCGAGGTGATGATCACTTTGCAAAACGGTGTGGAATATGTGTATGCCAACGAGCAGAAGATCAATTCCGACCACACCGAAAGTGAGTCGCAGACATCGGTGCGTGACGACAGCCACAAAACCGTTGTGACGGTGGATGACGGAGACGGCAAGTCGGGTTTGCTTGTCACGGAGATCCAGCCGGTTGTGCGTGGTGTGGTTGTTGCGTGTGAAGGTGCCGCCGACGAAACGGTCGCCGCACTGGTGAGTCAGGCGGTGTGTACCGCGTTGGACATTACGGGTAAGCGCGTCTGCGTGATTCCGTATAATACAGAGAAGGGGTCGTGATGGTGATGAAAGAAAAACGGTTTACAAAAAAGCATGCAGTGCTGATGGTGATGTTGCTTGTGTTGGGCGCGGCAGTGTATCTGAATTATTTTGTGGCATCCAACACGCCGTTGACCGTATCTACGGACGGTGCGCAGGAAACGGCGACGACCGAAAAGCCGCTTGGAGAATCCGTGTTTGTGTCGGGGACGACCGCTCCCGTGCAGGAGGAAAGCTATTTTGATGCCGCCAGACGCAACCGTACGGCGGCGCGGCAGGAGGCGCTGGAGATTCTCAAGGACACTTTGCAGAATGTAAAAACCGACGAAGCAACCCAGCAGGAGGCGGTAGCAGCGGCGGCGACTGTTGCGGCGGCTGTGGAGCAGGAGGATGCCATTGAGAGCCTGATCAAAGCAAAGGGTTTTGAAGACTGTGTGGTGTACATCGAAAACGGCAATGCTCATGTTGCGGTCAAGGCGGCATCGCTTGAGCAGGCACAAACACTGCAGATTTTACAGATTGTGACATCGCAATCCAATGTCAAAGCGGATGCGGTAAATATTACAGCAGTGGAATAAAAAAACTGTTGCGTTCGGGCAAAAAAGATGGTATACTATGTATATATCATTATTTGTCTAAAAGGGGGCGCTCATCCATGAGTGAACAAACCTATAAAGCGACCGACGGAAGCTGCATTATTTCCGAAGAGGTCATCGCTACGATCGCGTGCAATGCGGCACTGGAAGTGGACGGCGTTGCGGAAATGGGACAACGCCCGATCAACATCCGCGGCGTGATGGCATCGGCGGCGGCGCGTGCCGTTTCGGTGGTCAGCAATGCCAATGAAACCGTGCTGGATGTGTATGTCCGTCCGAAAATGGATGCGCACATCCCCACGATGGCGGAAGCGGTCCAGACGGCGGTTAAAAACGCCGTACAATCCATGACGGGAAGCCCTGTGACGAAAGTCAATATCCATGTGGCGCGTGCCGTTGCAGAACCTCAGACAACCGAACAGCAGGCCGATTGATTTGTTGCTGATGCGATGTTCTGAGGGACACCCATCGGCTCGAAAAACGGCGAGGATCTAAAACCCTCCGCGTTGCGTGGAGGGTTTCTTGCATTGTGAAAAACTTTCGTATACCCTTAAAAAGAAAGGCTGGAAAAACTTATGGCGCGTCGTAAATCCAGAGAACTTGCATTCATTTTACTGTTTGAACGCTGCTTTGACGATACGGATATGCAGGATATCATTGACCGTGCGATCGAAGCCCGTGATATTGAACCCGACGAATTTGCCATTCGTCTGGCAAAGGGCGCGGACGAATGTTATGTGCAGTCCGATGCACTCATTGCCGAATACTCGCACCGTTGGAGCAAGGACCGTTTGTCCAAAGTCACATTGGCGATCCTGCGTCTGGCACTGTATGAGATGCAGTATGTGGAGGAATCTCCCGTCAGCGTGGCGATCAACGAAGCGATCGAGCTTGCCAAGGCTTACGGCGAGGAGGACGAGCCTCCGTTTATCAACGGTATTCTCGGCGCTGTGGCGCGAAAAATGGGTGAAACCGTCGAGGGCGAAGCAGAATGATTGCTCTCGGACTGGATACCAGCAATTATACGACTTCCGCGGCGATCTATTTGCCGCAGGAAGGTCGACTGGTTCAGCAAAAGAAGCTGTTGCCCGTCGAGGAAGGGCAGATGGGGCTTCGCCAGAGCGATGCGCTGTTTCACCATGTGCGCCAGCTTCCCGATATCGTGGAACAGCTCCGTGCGCAATGTGATGCGCCCGTCACCTGCATCGGTGCATCCGACCGCCCCGGGCAGGCGGACGGTTCGTATATGCCGTGCTTTCTGGCGGGAATCGGCGCAGCGCGGGAGCTTGCTGCGGTGCTCCGTGTGCCGTGCTATCGTTTCACACATCAGCAGGGCCATGTCGCGGCGGCGCTGTACGGCACCGATCATCTCGACTGGATACAAACGCGTTTTCTGGCGTTTCATGTATCGGGCGGCACGACCGATGCGCTTCTGGTCGAACCCGATAAAGAGGAGTTGATCCGTTGCCGCGTGGTGGCACATTCGCGCGATCTTAAGGCAGGACAGCTCATTGACCGCGTCGGCGGGATGCTGGGACTTCGTTTTCCGGCAGGGCCCGCGCTGGAAGCGCTCGCGCTTCAGGCGAGCGGGTCATATAAACCCCGCGCCAGTATGGACGGGATGGACTGCCATCTGTCGGGCGTGCAGAATCAGTGTGAGCGGATGCTTCGCGACGGTGCGTCGAAAGAAGAAGTGGCGCTGTTTTGCCTGAAAAGCGTGGAAGCGGCGGTGATTGCAATGACCGAAGCGCTGTTCAAGGAATTCGGCGAACTGCCGCTGGTGTATGCGGGCGGCGTGATGTCCAATTCGCTTTTGAAGAAGACGCTTTCTCAGCGGTTCGGCGGTGCCTTTGCCGATCCGGTCTATTCCGCAGACAACGCGGCAGGCATTGCTGTATTGACAGCAATAAAGGATGGTTACCGATGAAAGTCATTTCCATTTCACAACTGAATCATTATGTGAAGTCGCTTCTTGAGCAGGACCGCAATATTGCTTCGGTGTATATCGGCGGCGAGATCAGCAACTTCACCAATCACTATAAATCGGGACATCTGTATATGTCCCTCAAGGATGAAAACGCGTTGGTGCGTGCCGTGATGTTTCGCGGCGCGGCATCGAAACTCACCTTCACACCCGAAAACGGTATGAAGGTGATTGTGAAAGCGCGCGTGTCGCTGTATGAAAAGGATGGCTCGTATCAGCTGTATATTGACGCAATGCAACCCGACGGTGTCGGTGCGTTGCAGATTGCGTACGAACAGCTTAAAAAGAAGCTGGAGGCAGAGGGGCTGTTCGATGAAGCCCGCAAACGGCCGCTTGTCCGCTATCCGCGCACGGTCGGCGTGATCACCTCGCCTACGGGTGCGGCAGTACGCGATATTCTGAATGTGCTTGGCAGGCGCTACCCGCTTGCTAAAGTGTTGTTTGCACCCGTGCTGGTGCAGGGCGACGGCGCACCACCGCAAATCGTCGATGCGCTCGCGCGCGTCAACGCGATCGAGGATGTGGATGTCATCATCGTCGGCAGAGGCGGCGGCTCGCTGGAAGAGCTGTGGGCGTTCAACGATGAGCGGGTTGCACGGGCGGTGTATGCGTCGCGCGTGCCGGTGATTTCGGCGGTCGGTCATGAGACCGATTTTACCATCTGCGATTTTGTCGCGGATCTTCGCGCACCTACGCCTTCTGCGGCGGCAGAGCTTGCCGTCCCCGATACGCAAGGACTGTTGCAAAAACTGCACGCGGATGCCGCGCGCCGTGAACAGTTGTTGCAAAGTGCGCTTCAGCGGGAAACGCACCGCCTGAAGATGCTGTGTGAAAAACGCTGCCTGTGTTCACCGCTGTTTTATGTGGAGGAGCGACAAATGCGGCTGGATATGCTCACGCAGGCGCTTGCCAATGCGACGGGCAATGCCGTCCACCGCGAGGCACAGCGGCTTGCTGCCGATGCGGCAAAGCTCGATGCGCTCAGCCCCTTGAAGGTGCTCGGTCGCGGCTATGCGATCCCGTATAAAAACGGCGAAGTGCTCGCAAGTGTTTACGGAGCGCAGGCGGGCGATCAATTGACAATACGGCTGTGCGACGGCGAACTCGCCTGCACAGTGGAAGGATAAAGGTGTTTACTATGGCGACTTCGATCACATTTGAACAAGCAATGGCGCGTCTCGAGCAGATTGTGGCGACGCTGGAAAGCGGGCGTTGCTCGCTGGACGATTCGATGAAGCTGTTTGAGGAAGGTGCCAAGCTGACGGCGTTCTGTCAGAAGGCACTCCGCTCGGCAGAGCAGAAGATCGTCAAACTCACATCGGCGGAAAGCGGTGACGGCGAACAGCTGTCCGTCCCCGAGGACACAACCCAATCAATGGGTGAAGCACTCAGCGATTAAGAGGTGAACGGGTATGGGACTCTATTCTCCCACGATGGAACAGTATCTCAACTTGATCGAGCGTGAGCTTGAAAAAGCGATGCCGTCGGTTAATGTAAAACAAAAAACCGTCTGTGACGCCATGGCGTATGCCTGCGCGGCGGGCGGCAAACGCCTGCGTCCGATGCTGGTGCTTGTGTTTGCGGCGCTTTGCGGCGGTGATGTGCAAGCCGCCGCACCCTATGCGTGCGCCATGGAGATGATCCATTGCTATTCGCTGGTGCACGACGATTTGCCTTGCATGGACAACAGCCTGCTTCGTCGCGGTCGCCCGTCGACTTTTGCGAAGTACGGCGAGGATATGGCGCTTCTTGCGGGTGACGGCTTGCTGACGCGCGCATTTGAATGGGGACTTGACGAACAGCATGTCGCCCGTGTCGGCGCGGTGAAAGCGGTCAAAGCCTTGCAACTTCTTGCCGATGCCGCGGGCATTTACGGCATGGTCGGCGGTCAGACGATTGACCTGGAAAGCGAAGGCAAACCGATTGATCTTGCCACTTTGCAGGAATTGCAAGAGGGCAAAACAGGCGCACTTCTTCGCGCATCCTGCGAAATGGGGGCTGTTCTCGGCGGCGCCGATCAAGTGAAACAGCAAGCGGCGGCGAGCTACGGCGCGGCACTCGGTCGCGCCTTCCAGATCGTCGACGATATTCTCGATGTGACAGCAAGCGCGGAAGACCTCGGCAAACCTGTCGGCGCGGACGAAGAAAACGAAAAGGTGACCTATGTGTCTCTGCTCGGACTCGAGGGTGCAAAATCCCTTGCAGATGAGCAGACGGCAAAGGCACTTGAGGCACTGAGTGTGTTCGGTGAAGAAGCGGACGAACTCCGCGCACTGACCAAAGCCTTGCTCAATCGCAATACCTGAGGAAGTAAAAGAGGAGGATGACGATGAACGCGTTGTTTGATAACCCTGTGTTATTATCGGCGATTCTTGGCTGGTTTGTGGCACAGACCGCCAAGGTCATCATTCATATGATCCAGACCCGATCGTTCGATCCCGAGCGGTTGCACGGCGCGGGCGGTATGCCCAGCTCGCACTCCTGTATGGTCACGGCGATGACCATTGCCACGGCGATGACGGAAGGCGTTAATTCCACGATGTTTGCGCTGGCGATGGTGTTTTCGTTTGTGACACTGTACGATGCGATGGGCGTCCGATGGCAGGCGGGCCTTCATGCCAAGATGCTCAACAAAGTGATGCGTGATACGCAGGAACTCAAAGAGAGCGAGGATATGCGTGACGGCGTGAAGGATGAAGAATCCGAAGAGATCAAGGATCTCAAAGAATTTATCGGTCATCGCCCGATGGAAGTGCTTGTCGGCGTGTTGCTCGGCATCATGATCGCGATGCTGGTATGCCTATTTTAAGATCTGAAAGTCAAAGGAAGTTGTGTTTTATGTCGGAACAAACAAACCTTTTGGAAATGATAAAAACACCGTCGGATGTGAAAACGCTGACGGATAAAGAGCTTGTTCAGCTCAGCGGCGAAGTGCGCAAAACGCTCATCGAGACCGTTGCGGAAAACGGCGGTCATCTGTCGTCAAATCTGGGTGCTGTGGAACTGACGGTGGCGATGCACCGCGTGTTTGATCTTGAAAACGATCAGATCGTGTTTGATGTCGGACACCAATGCTATACCCATAAATTGCTCACGGGCCGTTATGATCGGTTCAGCACTTTGCGTCGACTGGACGGCGTATCGGGCTTCCCGTCTCCGAAGGAAAGCCCTTATGATGTGTTTATCGTCGGTCACAGCAGTACGGCGGTGTCGGCGGCAAACGGACTGGCGAAAGCGAAATCGCTTCTCGGTGAGGACGGCCATGTACTGGCGGTGGTCGGCGACGGCGCAATGACAGGCGGTCTGTTTTATGAAGGTCTGAGCAACGCGGGACGCTCCCACGATAAGCTGATCATCATTATGAACGACAATCGTATGTCCATCAACGGCAATGTCGGGTTTGTGGCGCGCCATCTGTCGCGTATGCGCTCGCGCCCGCGCTATGTCCGTTTTAAACGCAATTTCGGCGGTGGACTGCGCAAGATCCCGCTGATCGGCAAAGGCATTTTCCGCTTGCTGATGGGTATTAAAACAACCTTAAAAGATAAAATGTACCGCAGCAGTTCGATGTTCGAGGATATGGGGTATTATTACCTCGGGCCTGTGGATGGTCATAATATCCGCGATTTGACCTACGCGCTGGAAGCGGCGAAGGATATCAATCAGCCTGTGCTTCTCCATGTCGATACGGTCAAAGGCAAGGGTTGCTCGTATGCGGAGCGCAACCCCGATATTTATCACGGCATCGGTCGCTTTGATGTGACAACGGGTCAGCCGCCTTCTGCTCAACCGAGCTTTTCCAAGGTGTTCGGCGAGCAGGTGATGGAGCTGATGGAGGATGACCGTCTTTGCGTTATCACCGCGGCAATGACCGACGGCACGGGTCTGACACAGGTGGCACAGCAATTCCCCAAACGCTGCTTCGATGTCGGCATCGCTGAGGAGCATGCGGTCACCTTTGCGTCAGGACTGGCGCAAAACGGCATGACCCCGATTTTTGCCGTGTATTCCACCTTCTTACAGCGTAGCTTTGATCAGCTCATCAACGATACCTCCATCATCAACAGCCACATTGTGCTGGCAATTGACCGTGCAGGTGTCGTGCCTGATGACGGCGAGACGCATCAGGGCATTTTCGATGTCCCGATGCTCAATATGATTCCGCGTGCCACGGTCTATGCACCGTGTTGCTTTGAAGAATTCAAAGTACAACTCCGTCAGGCGATTTATGATGTGGACGGCATTGCCGCCGTGCGTTATCCGAAGGGCGGAGAAGGCTTGGTTCCTGCAAACTTCAAGCCGGATTATCAGCCGTTCACCTGGTATCGCTCGCGTCGTTCGGAAGTGTTGCTGGTCACCTATGGCCGCTTGTTCGGTCATGTGCTGGCGGCGGCAAACGAGCTTGCCAAGGATGGGCAGTTTGTGTCTGTGCTCAAGCTTAACCGCATCAAGCCGATTGACCCGTCCTGCATTCGTGTGGCGCTGACCTATTTCCGTGTCATTTTCTTTGAAGAAGGAAGCCGCCACGGCGGTGTCGGTGAGCTGTTCGGTGAGATGCTTGCCGAGAATAATTTTGCGCGTGCGTATGAGCTTCACGCGATTGATCGGTTTATTCCTGCCTGCTCGGTGGAAGAGGGTCTGCATCTGGTGGGACTGGATGTAGACGGCATTGTCGCGGCGGTGAAGGAAACGCCGCACGAGCCGTATATCAACGAGTTTGATAAGCCGACGCAGACGCAGGAACCCGAGATGGAGTTTGATTCCGAGGACGATATTTCCGAGGAATCCGAAGAAGAAACCGTGTCTGATGAGGAGACGGCGGAAGAAGCGGTTGAAAACGAACAATCCGAAGAACAACCGCAGGAATGTGAAGAACAACCCCAAGAGGAGAGCAACGATGAGTGAGTCGATGCGTCTGGATGCCGCGCTGGTGGCAAGAGGCCTGTGCGGCGGACGCGATAAAGCCAAAGCGCTGATTGCCGGCGGCTTTGTGAGTGTCAACGGCAAGACTGTCACAAAAGCATCTGTTCAGGTTACGGATGCGGATGCGGTGATGTGTTCGTTGCGTGAGCGCTTTGTCGGTCGCGGCGGCGAAAAGCTCCTGAAAGTTCTTGAGGACATGCCGCTTGCCGTGGATGGATTTTGCTGTGCCGATATCGGTGCATCCACGGGCGGCTTTACCGATTGCCTTTTACAGCACGGTGCTGTAAAGGTGTATGCGATCGATGTCGGTCACGGTCAACTTGCCGCGTCGCTTCGCGAAGATCCTCGTGTGGTGTCGATGGAAGGCACCGATGTACGCGACCGCGATGCAGTCGGGCAACAGATTGCGGCACACAGCCTGGATCTTTGCACCGCCGATGTGTCGTTTATTTCGCTGACGGCGGTGTGGGACAGTCTCACAGCACTCCTGAAACCCGACGGCATGGCTGTTTGCCTCATCAAACCGCAGTTTGAGGCGGGACGCAGTGCGCTTTCCAAGCGCGGTGTTGTCAAAAACGAAAAAGATCATATCCGCGTGTTGCAGTCTTTGCAGTGCTTCTGGCAGGAGCGCGGGTACGGCATTGCGTATTGGTCGCCGTCGCCGATTCTCGGCGGCGAAGGCAATATTGAATATGTGGCGGTACTTGCCAAAGCGGCATCGGCGTATGTGCCGTCGCCTGCGGAGCTGGTAAAGACCGCGTTTGCACAGTTAAAAAAGAAGGAGGGAGCGTCTTGAGGGTTGCGTATGTTGTCAACCGTGCGGCAGGCGGTGCGGCGCAAAGTGCACCGATTCTGGAAAAAGCCTTGTCGGAACTCGGCGTGGAGCTGATGCCGATGTCGTGGCAGGACGGACCTCTTTCTGTGGACGATACCGCTGTGCTGTCTGCGTGTGATGCGGCGGTGGTGCTCGGCGGCGACGGATCAATGATCCATATCGCCAAGATTGCCGCCTTCTTCGATGTCCCTGTGCTCGGAGTTAACGGCGGCACGGTCGGTTTTATGGCCGGTCTCGAAATGAATCAGCTTGACCGCCTTGTACATCTGACGGACGGACAATATAAAATCGAACCCCGTATGATGCTGGAGGTTACGATCACGCGTCCTGACGAGGTGCAGACCTTCACGGCGCTGAATGAAGTGGTGGTGTCACACGGCCGCTTGTCGCGCCTGATCACACTGGATGTATCCAGTGAAGGCCGCGCGGTGATGACCTACCGCGCAGACGGCGTGATCGTAGCAACACCGACAGGTTCGACGGCGTATTCGCTGTCGGCGGGTGGCCCGGTGGTCGATCCCGAACTGAACTGTATGTTGCTGACGCCGATCTGTCCTCATGCAATGCACACGCGACCGCTGCTGTTTTCGGACAGTGCCTCGCTCACCGTCCGCGCGCAGTCCGATGCCTACCTGACGGTAGACTCCGAACAGGCAGTACCGCTGTCGTCGCAGGATGTGGTGACGGTGCGCCGTCACCCGCGTGATGTGCGTCTGATTTCGCTCAAAGAGGACAATGCATTTTACGAGATCCTGACACAAAAATTGATCGACAGAAGATAAGAGGGAAAACAATGAAATCCAAACGCCAGGAAGCTTTGCTCGAGATTATCCGCCGTGAGCGGGTCGATACGCAAGAGGAGCTGACCAATGCGTTGCGTGCGGCGGGCTTCCCCGTAACGCAGGCAACGGTCTCGCGCGATATCAAGGAACTGCGCCTGATCAAAACACTCGGCGAGGACGGCCGTTATCATTATGCGGCGGTGCGTTCTGCCGCTACCGAGGAGGTTTCCTCCAAACTGCAAACGCTGTTCCGTGATGCGGTGCGCGGTGTGGATGCCGCGTGTAACATGGTCGTGGTCCGTTGCCTCGGCGGTACGGCGGGAGCTGTCTGTGCGGCGATCGACTCAATGGAATTGCCGTCCATTGTCGGCACGCTTGCCGGTGACGATACCATTATGATCGTTGCCCGCACCGAAGCTGATGCCGTGCGTCTTTCGCGCACTTTAAAGGAATTGACGCTGGATTGATATTATAATGTATATATAAGGAGGTGTTCGTATGCTCCGACAATTGTATATCGAAAATGTTGCGGTCATTGAGCGTGCGGATGTTCCTCTGGAGCAAGGTTTGACCGTGCTGACCGGTGAAACGGGCGCGGGTAAATCCATTCTGATTGATGCACTCGCGGCGGTACTCGGCGAGCGCGCCAGCCGCGAGTTGGTGCGAAACGGCTGTCCGCACGCGATGATCACGGCGGTGTTTGACGATCTGCCGCCTGCGGTGATGCAAGCGCTGTCCGAGCAGGGATTTTCCTGTGAGGACGGTGAATTGATGCTTCGCCGCCGCATTTCTGCGGAGAATAAAAGCTTGTGCTTCATCGGCGATCAGCCGTGTACGGCAGCGGTGATGCGCTCCATCGGTCGTTTGCTTGTCAATATTCACGGACAGCACGAAAATCAGGCGTTGTTGTCGGTGGATCGCCATGTGGAGTATCTTGACCGCCTGGGCGGACTGGCTCAGATTCACGCGTGCTATGCACAGCGCTACCGCGAGTATTGTGCGACTCATCGCCGTTTGCGCAAGCTGGATGTAGATGAGACCGCCAAAGCTCACCGTATGGATATGCTCCGTTTTCAGATTGCCGAGCTTGAAGAAGCCGATCTGCAGAGCGGGGAAGAGGAACAGCTGGTTGCCCGCCGCGATGTGTTGCACAATGCCGAAAAAATCGCGCGGTGGATGCAACTTTCCGAAAAGATCTTAAGCGGCGATGAAAATGAAAACGGCGCTGTGTCGGCGATCGAGCAGGTCAGCGGCGTGCTTCGCGATGCGGGACGCTATCTGCCGTCGGCACAGGAGTTGTCCGTGCGCCTCGGTGCGGTTCTGCCCGAATTGCAGGATATCGCGGCGACGGTTTCCTCACTTTGCGACAGCCCCGATTTTGACCCCGCAGAACTCGATACCGTCGAGGATCGCCTGGCACTTGTGCGACGGCTGACGCCGAAATACGGCGGCTCGGTCGAGGCGGCTCTTATGTACTTACAGCAAGCAAAAGAGGAACTCGGCGGCTTTGAAGCGGCTGATGAAGAGTTTGACCGCTTATCCGTTCAGCTGGAAAAAGAACGCGCTCTGCTTGTGGAAGCGGCGGCACAGTTGACTGCGGCGCGAAAACAGGCGGCGCAGGTGTTTGCGACTTCTGTTTGTGAACAGCTTCGTTTTCTCGATATGCCGCGTGTGACATTGCAGGTTTCCGTGGAGCCGGCTCCGCTGACGGCAAGCGGTGCCGATAAGGTGGAATTTCTCATCAGCGCGAACCCCGGTGAACCTCCCAAACCGATTGCGAAGATCGCCTCAGGCGGTGAGTTGTCGCGCATTATGCTCGCCCTCAAGGCGGTTATGTCCACGGCGGATGACATCCCGACGCTGATTTTTGACGAGGTCGACGCAGGCATCAGCGGACGCGCCGCTGCAAAGGTCGGTTATAAGCTCCGTGAGCTTGCCACCCATGGGAATAAACAGGTGTTGTGTGTGACCCATCTGGCGCAGATTGCCGCGTGTGCCCACAATCAGCTTCTTATCGAAAAATCCGTGCAACAAGACCGTACCGTCACACAGGTGCGTGCGGTGGAAGGGGAGGAGCGCTCCCGTGAGCTTGCCCGCATTATCGGCGGTGAGGTCACAGCATCGTCGTTGCAGACTGCCAACGAAATGCTCGAACGCTTCCCGTCGCTGGCGGATGAAGAATGGGATTGATCTGAAACAGAGTTTCCTTATAAAAGGGGACTCTGTTTTTTTGTTGTGCTTTGTAAAACCTGCAATAAAACAACCCTGTCTCTTTGACACATTACACAAAAGATTTTAAAAATATTAAAATTTAGCTGTTGACTTTTCTAAATATCTGCGGTATGATAATACTGAATTATGATGATGTATTATGTCTTCGTGCGTAATACCCATTTAATACAGGAGGAATACACAATGAAAAAGACGATCAAGTCCTACTCGTCCAAAGTGCTTGCTGTTGCGTTGGCTGTGGCAACACTGATGTCCTGCATGGTCTTCAGTGCCTCGGCGGCTCAGCTTTCGAGCGTGGCGGCAACCGAGCAGATCAGCACCCCTTACGGCACGGTTGACTATGCCAAGTACAACGGCTCCAACGCCAACTCTTATGTGATGGAGTTCAATCCCAAGACGAGCAACCTTGTTCCGATGAGCTATATCAAAAATGCCGGCACATCTTCGACGATGTCGACGAATGTGACCGCCGCGAAAAACCTTGGTTACGATGTTTACGGCGCAATCAACGGCGAGTTCTTCTCGATGGGTTCGGGCAACTTCGGTACCCTGACCGGCCGTCTGATCTCCAACGGTCGCATCCTTTCCGACCATGAGACCAACAACGAATACAGCTTCGTGATCGACAAGGACGGCAACTTTGAGTTTGTCCGTTCGCAGTTGTCTTATCACCTTTACATCGGTGGCAAGGAAGTCGGCAGCGCTGTTATTGCGCGCATCAACAAGCGCTACAACGGCGATTGGGGTTACGATCCGCTTTGCTACTTTGACTCGGCTTGCGGCTCCAAGACCGATACGGTTTCGGGTTACAAGGGTGTTGAGGTTGTGTTCAACAAGCTCAACGGCTCCGAGCTTGTTGCAGAAGGCATCCTCGAGGGTGAGGTTGTCTCGGTCAACACCAACACCTACGGCACCTCCTTTGGCGAGAATCAGTTTGTGCTGTATGCGTATTCCAAGTCGGCTTATGCTACCTATCTTTCGAATCTGAAAGCCGGCGAGAAGGTACAGATTTACGCCGAAGAGCTTAACGAAGATGCGAAAGAGATTATGAAGAAAGCAAACACCGTGATGGCGGCAACCTATCCGATTGTTGACGGCGGTGTCAATGTGGCGAACAAAGGCCCGATGACTTCTGTCGGTGAGCTGGATGTCAACAGCGGTCGTGCACAGCGCACCGCGATCGGTGTCAAAGCGGACGGTACCTTTGTTTACTTTGTTTCCAGCGGTCGTAATTACAACAGCGGTGACGGCGCCGGTATGACCATTAAAGAGGTCGGCGACGCAATGATCGAGCTTGGCTGTGTCCGTGCAGTCAACCTTGACGGCGGCGGATCGTCCACGCTGAACTTCGATGGTGTCAACAAGTATGTCACCGAGAACCGTGCGGTCGGTAGTGTTATGATGATCGTCGGCCGTAACGGCGCTACGACTTCCGTTGACGCTAAGCAGGATCTCAACAACTGGATCTACAACGCGACCAGCGAGCTGAACAAAGGCACCTACACCGGTGAGCAAAAGGCACTTGTCGAGGCGACGATCCAAAAGGCAAATGCTGTGTACAACGATGAGAATTCGATGAATGGCGAATACATCCGTGCGGTGATGGAACTCCGCAACGCGATGGGTCATGTCCCGAATGTTCTCCCCAAGGAGTACATTTCGCTGGACGCGAACGACTGGTCGACCAACAGCGTGAATTTTATCCCGCAGAATCAGGCGGACGGCTCGCTGAAGCTTAACAGCACCACGGCAGGCTGGCCGTGGGCAACCTTGGCTTGTAAGGTGAAGGCATCCCCCGATGCACGAATTTTCTATGATATCACGGCATCCAATGCAGCTTCCATCATTCTCTTCAGCGGCACGACGCAGTACAAGCTCAACAAGTTTATCGCGCCGAACAACTTGGATGCTACCAGTGAAGATATCGTGGCAAACGGTCAGTCCTTCAAGGGTTCCATCAAGATCTCCGATCTGAACGCGGCGGGCATTACCATCACTTCGTTGCAGATCTGCTCGTCGGCAGGCTCGGCTTCGAATGTTGTTGTCCGTGATTTCTCCATTCGCACGGCGTACAGTGCGGGTGATACCGATGGCGACTTCCAGGTCAACTCCAACGATGGCCGTGCGCTTCTCTGCCACATCTCGGGTAAGGCACCCTTCAGCGGTGAGGCTCTCTCGGCGGCAGATGCCAACGGCGACGGCAAAGTGGATACTGCGGACATCCGCTATATCCTCAACAAGAGCGTTGGTCTTGCGTAATTGTATTTGATTGCCATGTAACACGCGGCGGTGAACATCCTCGGTGTTCACCGCCGCTCTGTATTCATGAAAGAAGGTAGATTCAATGTTCAAAAAATGGATGTCCTGCGCGGTGAGCGTACTGGTGCTTATGGCATGCCTGATGTCTGTCACCGTTTCGGCAGGTCCCGATGATACCATGTTGTTCACCCTCTCGGTGACAGAAGGCGGTGTCGGCGATACGGTCAAAGTATCGATCTCGATTCCCGAAAACTCCCGCTTTACCAATGCAATGATGTACCTGCACTATAACCCCGAGGCGGTTTCCTATGTGGAAGAAAGCATCGAGGCGGGTGCCGCTTCTCCGAAATCGGGAACCATGTTTGAGGCGCTTGCACATACGGATAAATATTTCGTGAAATGCGCGTATATCACAGGTGGCGTCGTGACCAAAGGCGGTGTACTGCTGAACTTTGATTTCGAGGTGCTTTCTGCGATTCCTGCGGCGTTCTCTCTGTCGTTCGACGAGTGTCAGGGCGAAGCAGAAGACGGCACAATGTACGATGTGAAATATGAGGTTGTCGGTTGTGTGCTCAATAACGACGGCTCTGTCTCCAATCCGACGGGTGAACCCGTTTATAACACAACCGCGCTGACTCCTGCCCAGACCACAACGGCAACGGCATCGCCCGTCGATACGACGACGACCACGATGCCGACGATGGTCGTCACCGATGCTCAGGGTGCAACTGTAACTGTTCCCGTTGTGGTTGTAACCGACACGCAGGGAAGTGTAGCAACCATTCCCGTTGCAGAAGGCACCGATGCATACGGCAACAATGTGACCATTCCTGTGGCAATTGTTACCGATGCGCAGGGCAATGTACAGACTGTTCCTGTGGCAACGGCAACCGATGCACAGGGGAACATCGTGACCGTTCCTGTCACCACCTCGGCTACCGAGCCGACGGAACCCGCTACCGATAACAGCGGTCTTACCGTTGGTATTGTGATTGTGGCGATCGGTGCTGTTGTGGCAGTGATTGTCGCTGTCGCGGCAACCAAGCTCCGCAAAAAGAACGAAGAATAAAACAAAACGCGTCTGCACACTGTGCAGACGCGTTTTTTACTGTTTACAGCTGAAACAATCTCTTTGCGTTCTCGGTTGTGATTGCCAATATTTCCTCCGCATCCATTCCACGAAGCTCCGCGATGCGGGTGGCGACAAAACGGATGAGTGTGGAATCGTTGCGCCGACCGCGAAAAGGAACAGGCGCCATATACGGCGCATCCGTCTCAAGCAGCAGGCGATCCAATGGGATCATTTGCGCAACCTCGACCGTCTTGCGGGCGTTCTGGAAAGTCACAACACCGCCAAGCCCGATGTACATTCCGAGATCCAGCACGACCTTTGCCATCTCCACACTGCCTGAAAACGCGTGAAGCACACCGACGGGGCGCTCCTGCTTCAGAAGCGTCAGCGTGTCTTCGTGAGCGTCGCGATCGTGTACAATCACAGGCAGGTTGTGTTCCTTTGCAAGCTGCATCTGTCGCACGAACCATTCCTGCTGAATAGGACGGGGGAAGGCATCCCAGTAGTAGTCCAGTCCGATCTCGCCGACCGCAACCACCTTTTCGTGTGCAAGAAGTTTTGTGCATTCGTCGAAATCGCGGTCAATGTCCCCAAGATCCTCGGGGTGAAAACCGACCGCCGCATAGATGCCGTCGTATTGCTCGGCAAGCGCGACCGAATATTGCGAGGACGCAAGATCAGTGCCGCAGTTGACAATGCCGCAGACATCTTTGCCGAGCATTTGTGTCAGCACGGTGTCGCGGTCATCGTCAAAGCGCTTGTCGTTGTAATGTGCGTGGGAATCAAAAATCATCGCCATATCGCTCACCGAATGGTGCTGCCGGGTTTCAGACCGTCCACAAACAGCACGCGCACATCCTCACTGCCGTCTTCTTTGACTGCGTCAGCGGCAAGAATCATGCCACAGCTTTCCACACCGCACAGCACGGCGGGTTTGAGGTTGGCGACCAGAATGACCGAACGGCCCACCAGCTCGTCGGGGGTGTAATATTTTGCGATACCCGATGCAACGGTGCGGGGCGTGCCGCTGCCGTCGTCAAGCGTCAGTTTCAACAGCTTCTTCGCTTTTTTGATCGGCTCACATTCCAGAACTTTGGCGACACGAAGATCCACCTTTGTCGCTTCTTCATAAGTGATCTCGGGCAGGAATGCGACATTTTCCTCCGCTTTCTCGGCTGCCTCTGCTGCCGCAATGGCGGCGGCTTGCTCTGCTTCGATTTCAGCGAGCATCTTTGCCGCGTCAATGCGCTGGAACAAGGGCGTTGCTTCGCCAACGGTGAAGCCGGCGGTGCGGGTGTTTAGCGACTCAAGCGTCGTTGCGTCCTCGCTGATCTGAAGCTGTGCCGCAATGGAGGCGCACGCCGCAGGGATAAACGGCGTGAGCATCACGCCGAGCATACGGATGCACTCAAGCAGATTATACAGCACGGTTTCGAGGCGATCTTTGTTCGCTTCGTCTTTGGCAAGCACCCACGGCGCTGTCTCATCGATGTATTTGTTGCATCGTTTGGCCAGCGTCATGATCGCTTCGGCAGCATCCGCATTGCGGTATTCCTCCATCAGCGCGGTGTAGTTTTTGAACGACTCTTCCGCCACCTGATACAGCTCCTTGTCGAGCTCGTCGGTGATCTCAGCGGGCGCGTTCACCGTGCCGCCGAAGTATTTGTTGGTCATCGCAATACTGCGGTTGACAAGGTTGCCGAGCGTGTTGGCAAGATCGGCATTGAACTTCGTGATAAAGCTCTCATAGGTGATGGTGCCATCGTTGCCGTAGGGCATCTCGGACAGCAGGTAGTAGCGCACGGCATCGGTGCCGAAGCGCTCAACAAGACTGTCTGCATACAGCACATTGCCGCGCGATTTGCTCATCTTATCTTCACCCGACAACAGCCACGGATGACCGAGAACCTGCTTGGGAAGCGGCAGACCGAGTGCCATCAGAATGATCGGCCAATAGATGGTGTGGAAGCGTACGATATCCTTACCGATAACATGCAGGTTGGCAGGCCAGAACTTCTCAAAGCGCTCGCTGCTGCCGTCGGGATCGTAGCCAAGTCCCGTGATATAGTTCGAGAGCGCGTCGATCCACACATAGATCACATGACGGTCGTCAAATTCCACGGGCACACCCCATTTGAACGAACTGCGCGACACGCACAGGTCGGACAGACCGGGTTTTAAGAAATTGTTGACCATTTCCGCTTTGCGGGAAATCGGGCGGAAGAAGTCGGGATTTTCCTCATAATAGGCGGCAAGCTGATCCTGATACTTGCTCAGGCGCAGGAAATAGGCTTCCTCCTTCGCATCTGTCACATCACGGCCGCAGTCGGGCCATTTGCCGTCGACAAGCTGGGACGAGGTGAAGAAAAGTTCGCAGGGGATGCAGTATTTGCCTTCGTATTCGCTCTTGTAAATATCGCCTTGCTCATAGAGCTTTTTGAAGATCTTTTGCACAACCGCTTCGTGGTCATCGTCGGTGGTGCGGATGAACTTATCGTAAGTTGTGTTCAGGCAGTCCCACTGCTCCTTGATGAGCGCGGCAACGCCGTCGACATACTCCTTGGGAGAAATGCCCTGCTCCTTGGCGATATCCTCAATTTTCTGACCGTGCTCATCCGAGCCCGTCATAAAAAACACATCATAACCCGTCATTCGCTTATAGCGCGCGATCATATCCGCAAGCACAATGTCATAGCAGTTGCCGATGTGCGGTTTGCGCGAGGCATACGCAATGGCGGTGGTGATATAAAACGGTGTTTTCTGTTGCATATTCACACAACTCCTCTTAAAGAAATACATACATATTAATATTAACAGATTTTTTTAAAAAAACAAGTGCTTTTGTACGGGTTGCGGTGGAATTGGCGAAAAAATGTAAAACCGTGTACAATGTCTTGCATTTTCTTCAAAAAAGAGTATAATTATCTTTGATTGGCGACATCGAACCAAGGTAATGGCAATCAGTCGCACGCTTACAAAAACTTATCATTCATCCCACATAAAAAGGAGCGCAAAAACCATGCAAGAGATCCGTATTGAACTCGCCGAAACTTTAAAGGCAAAACCGACCGATGCTTCCAAACTCGGCTTCGGTAACTATTTCACCGACCACATGTTTATGATGAACTACGACAAGGGTCAGGGTTGGCACGATGCCCGCATTGTCCCGTACGGCCCGTTGTCGCTTGATCCTGCCGCGATGTGCCTGCACTACGGTCAGGAAGTGTTTGAGGGTATGAAAGCATATCGCGCCCCCGACGGACG